>JACOMV010000104.1 GCA_014324065.1 Hormoscilla sp. SP12CHS1
TGATGGGAACAAATACGTTTAAGAACTGGTTTACTAAATGCTGTTATTGTACTAATTAAATAGCGAACAAGCTGTATAGTGATAGACTAAATATTGATTTGGTGGTAAAGTTTCACAGACTTGCAGGAGCTTTCGATATGAACAACCCATCTCTGCGGGAAGCACCCCGTTGGAAACCAGCTGAGGTCATAGCCGTGAACCGAGACTCTTCCCTGATCCACTGGTTGGAAGCCACGGGGCGGATGTCGGCACTAGAACGCAATGATGATACAGAATTCATCCCGGAAGACGAAGTAAACATGGGAGAAATGATGGATAGTAACTTCGACAGGTACGAGGAGTCCGAAGAAACCGGAGATTAAGATTAAGTAAGCTGTCGTTCGATGTACTCTACTCGCACTGCGCAGAGTACATCGAACGTTCATTGCATATTTGGCTATCGCCTAAAATAGTGGCAGCCCTTGACCCATAAGCGTTTCAGCCAGAATGGTCATGGTCAATATGTAATTTAATACATTACAACTTACCCTCGTCAGGGGACGGTGGGGAATCTGTCACCCACCGGAATCAAAATTACTCGATCTACAGTCAAATAGAAAATATAGTGGAGTGATGGGAGAATTGTCGTGGAAGCTAAATTATCTGTTGATTGGCCTTTGAATTATACAGGTACTCGTCTGTTTGTGATGTTAGGGACGGGGCTAGGTTTTGCAGCCATAGTTATGGATGGGATGGCAGGACGCCTGGGAACCGAAGGGTTCTCATCCCTGAGTGTACCATTTTGGTTGTGCGCCTCGGTAACGACACTCCTTGGCTACTGGGTAGTGCCTTGGCTGCGGAGACTGAAAGCTGGTCAAGTGATCCGCTCTAATGGTCCCCAAGCCCATTTGAAAAAAGCAGGTACTCCGACAATGGGTGGGGTGTTTTTTATTCCGGCAGCAGTAATCTGCGCTACATTGTTGTCAGGATTTAACTCTAATGTGCTTGTCCTATCAAGCGTGACTCTATGCTATGGGGCCATCGGCTGTTACGATGATTGGAAAACCATCAACCGTCGTGCCATTAAAGGTTTGTCGCCTCGCAAGAAACTGGCATGGCAGACGGGTTTTGCGGCTCTATTTTGTCTCTGGCTCGCCTGGAGTCAACCAGTAAGTATCACCACCATTATATTGCCTTTTGGTATAGCTATTCCCCTAGGAATGCTATTCTGGCTGCTTGCTAGCTTGGCGATGGTGGCAGAAAGTAATGCTGTTAACCTGACTGATGGTGTAGATGGATTGGCCGGGGGAACAAGTGCGATCGCCTTTTTAGGATTAGGGGCATTAATTGGGAATAGTTCCCCAGAATTAATGATATTCTGTGCCTGTATGAGCGGCAGTTGTTTGGGATTTTTGGCATTCAATCGCAACCCGGCCCGGGTGTTCATGGGTGATACAGGTTCTCTCGCATTGGGAGGTTCCTTAGCAGCCGTTGCCTTACTCAGTAGTAACATTTGGGGTTTATTTATTCTCAGCGGGATATTCTTAGTAGAAACACTTTCCGTGATGGCACAGGTAAGCTACTTCAAGGCTACCAAAGGACCGGACGGCGTGGGCAAGCGACTGTTTAAGATGACACCGCTACATCACCATTTAGAACTATCTGGGTGGTTAGAAACTCAAGTAGTCGGCCTGTTTTATCTGATTAACGGGTTGTTGGCATTACTCTGTTTCAGCTTTCATTAAAAAACACATTTATTAACTTGTCGGGTGGGCAATGCTCACCCTAATTTTTTTATGGTGATGCAAATTCGTCAAACAAACTCATTAATTGCTGGCGCAGCATTTCTATAGTTTCTGGCATAATTATTAGCTTCAAGTGCATCTCGTTCCAGTTGAGTTCGTAGCCGTAGGCATGGCGGAAGAAATGCCGGAAATTCAGGTAATCTCTCAACCTGAGCTTGAGCTGTTCGTCGATGACAGCTGGTCTGACACCTTCACGAATTTCGGACATTTGATTCAATAAGTTGACGTGGGAAAATTCTCCACCAGGTAAGTTCTTATCCAACCGCACTGCTATGCGCCTGAAGATGCTTTCAATTCCCGTGTAGAAATCATGCAGATAAGAAGCAAGACCGCGAAGTTCTAGCTGACTTGGAGTATCTGAGATCCTCTCCATGGAATCGGTAGTGTTGTTGACTACTCTTGACAAGGTAATCAGTTCGTCTTCAACTAGACCTTTTAAGGCTAAAATCGGATCTTCAGGCATTTCTACCTCCTGTAATATACGCGATCGCATCTCGGGATAGACATGCTCCAGGGGCACCAGATCCAAGTTCAACCCCGGAGGCAGCAGATCGCAGCAAGCGGAGTAGGCCCGAAAAAATTCTCCTGGCGGGAGTCCCTCTACGGCTATGTCAATATCGGAACGAGCGTGCCAAGGGCCCTGTCCCGCTAAAGAACCAAACAAGATCGCCCGTTTCGCCCCAAATTCTGCTTGCAGCAACCGGGTACAGGCGGCTGCTACGGTCAAAGCTTTGGCTTTTGATTGTACAGTTGCTTGCATAGTGGTTTCCTTCCCATCACCCTATAACAGAGTGCCTGCAATCATTCCTGCTAGTAAGATAAAGCCAATCCCCACATTCTGGCGAAAGATTTGACCGTAGAGGGAACTAGGAATATCATCCTGATGTAGCCCAAAACAATGCCTTGTCCAACCCCCGATCGCCACCCCTAGGGCTAGCCAAAAAGTCCAGTGCAGCTGCATCGCTAGGCCCAGCCATCCTAGGAGTATAGCTGTACCCGCGAAGAATATGGCAATGGCTTCAGTTGCCCGATCGCCAAAAAACAAGGCGCTAGAGTTCACCCCAATGGGTCGATCGTCTTCCCGGTCTGCCATAGCGTAGACTGTATCAAAGCCCAAGGTCCAGAGGACAACGGCACCCCAGAGGATCCAAGTAGGTGATTCTAAGCGTTCGGCAGCTGCACTCCAGCTAATTAACACGGCAAACCCCCAAGCAATTGATAGCACTAGCTGGGGAACTGGGAAGATGCGCTTAGCTGAAGGATAGAAAACGATGACTGGCACTGCTACTACGCACAGCCCAAAACTCAAAGGATTCAGGTATAGTGCTAGTATTCCTGCACAGGCTAATGCTGCCAAGGCTACTACTATACCGACCTTTACTGACAGCGCCCGGGATGCTAAGGGACGGGTGCGGGTGCGTTCCACTTGCGGGTCAATATCTCTGTCCCAGAGGTCATTGATCGCGCACCCAGCGCCACTTGTAGCTAAAGTCCCTAAGACAATCACAGCCACTAAGGACACTGGTGGCGTTCCCCGCGCTGCTAAAAACACTGCCCACAGGGCAGGTATCATTAAAATCAGGCGTCCTGCTGGCTTGTCCCACCTCAACAGTCGGATGACTGTCAGCCAGGTCTGTTCCGTTTGTTGCTCCCTTAGCATAAGCCTTCTAGATTTTGCCTAAAGTTTACATTATTTCATAATCCACGGCAATGTTCTCTGTCAAGATGGGTAAGATCAGGTTTTGCTTGACTTTCTGGTGGGCCGGGTGGTCTTGGTAGCTCTTGAGAGCCTCCTGGGAAGCTAATCGCACTACCAAGCCATGTTGAAACCCTTGCCCCCGTTCTGAGAAATTATCCCCGCAGGAGAGGTCGATAATTTCGGGGATTTTTGCTTTCAGCCGAAGAAGACCATCCATCACAGAGGCGATCGCTTCTGGGGATGCATCCTGCTGCCACTTGAATAAAACAATATGTTCTATCATCTGATGATTGCTAATTGATAATTGCTAATTGTAACTTACCATTAATTATTAACTGTTACCAATTTTAAGAAGTGGTAGCGGGAAACCTTCGATGCACAAATGGAGCGGTCGCTCGATGCCTCCCGGGATCTCGATGTCTTCTGGGATCTCGATGTCCCCAGGGAGCGCTGCACTACCCCGGGGACATCGTAATCGCACAAAAGGGGAGACATCGTAACCGCACAAAAGGGGAGACATCATAATCGCCGTACCCCTTGTCGCGCATCGTGGCCTAGTATGACTACATTAATTGTGCATCACCTCTCCTCTGTCAGGATGTTGTCAGCACTGTTTCCGATAACAGGCAATTAGAAAATTGAGTAAAAATACTGATTTTACTTGACATGCTTCCGATGTTTTTTTAATATAGCGAGTTGGTGTTTGTTGAGATTAAATATCAAATACCTGGAACAATATCTAGCAGAAAAAGCTTTCGATGCACTCGGGGAGCGCTACTCGCCGTACCCCTTGTCGCGCATCGATGGCTGATAGGTAAATGCCAATTGCTATATTGTTGTTACTGGCTAGGAAATTGTCACTCTTCAATAGGTAGGTATGCTTGATTCAATCTTAGAGAGTAAAGACCAGGTAGTCAGGCAGAATTCACAGCCAGTGGATTCAGAAATAGTGCTGGCGGCGATCGATGTCGGGACTAACTCGGTTCATATGGTGGTAGTGGAGATCCAACCGGAACTGCCAGCGTTTACGATTATTGCCAGGGAAAAGGAAACGGTCAGACTGGGGGATAGAGAACCCAAGACGGGTAAGTTGAAACCGGAACCGATGTCCAGGGCGATCGCCGCCTTGAGACGGTTTCTGGAAATTGCCAAAAGCCTGAAGGTCCAACAGACGATCGCGGTAGCCACCAGTGCGGTGCGAGAGGCTCCCAATGGGCGCGACTTCCTGAAACAGGTAAAATCAGAGTTGGGGCTGTTCATCAACTTAATCTCCGGACCAGAGGAAGCCAGAAGAATCTATCTGGGTGTCTTGTCGGCGATGGAGTTCAACAGTAAACCCCATATCATCATTGATATAGGCGGCGGTTCGACAGAATTAATCTTAGGAGATGGTCGGGACCCGCGCACCTTGAGCAGTACCAAAGTGGGTGCGGTACGACTCACTGCTGAGTATATCATCACTGACCCCATCAGCGATCGGGAATTTTTCTATCTGCAAGCATACGTGCGGGGGAGGCTAGAACGTCCGGTTGAGGAATTACAGGCTCATTTACAGCCTAGGGAAGGACCTCGTTTAGTGGGAACTTCCGGTACGATCGAAACCCTGGGCATGATTGACGCCTACAATCAGCTGGGCCTTGAGCCAAGTCCCCTCACTGGCTATGAACTGAGCTTCAAGCACCTGCGCGCATTAGTCGATCGCTTGCGTACTCTTTCCGACTCCGAACGGGCGAAAATTCCGGGCATGTCCGAGAAGCGATCGGAAATTATCCTGGCGGGGGCGGTAATTTTACTCGAAGCCATGCGGCTGCTGGGTCTTGATTCTGTGACAATTTGCGAACGCAGTCTCCGAGAAGGGATTATTGTTGATTGGATGCTTGCCCACGGCTTAATTTCTGATAAGCTATGCTACCAGAGTGAGGTGCGTCAGCGCAGCGCGATCAAAGTTGCCCATAAATACCAGGTCGAGCTAGAATCTGCTGAGCGAAGTGCCGATTTTTCTCTGAGTCTATTTGACCAAATTCAGGGGATTTTACACAGATGGGGACCGGAAGAACGGGAAATGCTTTGGGCGGCGGCAATTTTGCACAATTGTGGCGTTTATATCAGTCATGCTGCCCATCACAAGCATTCTTATTATCTGATCCGTAACGGGGAACTGCTGGGTTATACGGAAACTGAGGTAGAAGTAATTGCTAATTTAGCCCGGTATCACCGCAAGAGTCCGCCGAAGAAGAAGCACGAAAATTACAACAATTTAGCCAGTCACAAGCATCGGGAGATGGTGGCGCAATTAAGTCCCCTGCTGCGACTAGCTGTGGCCCTCGATCGGCGTCAAATTGGTGCGATTAAAGCAGTGCGGTGTGAATATAATTCAAAGAAAAAAGAATTGCGCCTGCACCTGCACCCTGCTAATCCAGATGATAACTGTAAATTAGAATTATGGAGCTTGAATGAGAAGAAGGCAGTTTTTGAAGCGGAATATGGGGTTAAGTTAGTGCCGATTTTGTCCCGGGGTTAATTATTTATAAGCCACGACACGCTGCGCTACCACCGGTGGGGCTACACCGATTTTTCCGGAACGGTGCAAAGCAATGTCATTGCGATTTTTTTCACGTTTTTCGCTTACGCAGCGTGGCAACCTTCGCAGGCGGGCTTAATTACATTCTGGAGATACAGCAGAGAGCAGAGATTGACGAACCGTTCCGGAAAAATCGGATGAAGTTTGCCATCTGTCCTCTGATTGCGTTATAATTATCTATCAGTTGGGTCCGTAACTCCGCCGGAGCCGATCCAGATCCAGGCTACTAGCCATGGTAAATAATTGCACGTTCCGGAAAAATCGGATGAAGTTTGTCATCTGTCCTTTGGATTGCGTTATAATTATCTATCAGTTGGGTCCATAACTCCGCCGGTGCCGATCCAGATCCAGGCTACTAGCCATGGTAAATAATTGCATCTCCTTCATGTTGAAGAAAGTACCTAAAATAATTGGACCATAAACCATGAAATTTATTTTTAAATCCAGTTTTAAAGACGGTTCTGGATTTTACCCTTCTGCTTTGATTAATGTGAATTACATAGAATCAATATTTTTGGGTAAAGATTACGATGGATATTGTTACGAATTAACGATGGTTTCTGGAGGTAGTTTTTACATTAAAGACAGAAAGGAGATCGAAGCGTTAGAAAGTTTGCTGTTATAATCTGGAATTACTCCCGGTCAAATTGAAGCATTGAAAGAGGTAGCAGACACGACTTTTAAGAGCAAGTTTGAGAATATCACCCTGGGTGTACTTTTGCCATAGAAATCTCACATCATTTAGCAATGCTACAATTTTTTTGGTCGATGATAGTCACTTTTCGCGTTGTTTGTTGTTTTTGGTGCTCCGTAAGCTGCTTGACTATTATAATCGCGATTTTTCGGGCCGTCTGCGGACCGATCGGACCAAATATATGTCTTACCGGCTTTGAACCATTGTCTAGTTCTGACATGAGATTGAAGATATATGACGCGATAGTCCTGTTGCTCTTCTTTGTAAGGCTTCCAACCTCTTTGAGCAAGTCGATCTAGTTGTTCGGCTATAACTGTGCCTGCGACCTGACTGAGTCTGGTGGGAACTGCATTACCAACTTGGGCATACTGTTGAGCAACAGAACCAGCTAATTCCCAATCATCAGGAAACTCCTGAATTCTAGCATACTCTCGAACAGACAAGGCTCTCGTTTCCGTAGGATGGCAGAGTGAAGTGCTGGCATGGTTGGGCATGGTCACTAGAGTCGGACAGGGTAAATCAAATGTTAGCCGGCGCCACCAACCGGAACGTCCCCCTTTAGCATACCAGGCTTTCCCCATTGATTCTTTCTGGATTTCAACAGGTAAAATCCGCCAGTTTGACCCTTCTGGAACCAGGCTGAGGTAGTATTTTTTTCGAGGGCTAAAGTCCATTACAATTGGGTTATCTTCTCTCAGGTCACCTATGGCGTCTCTTAAGGTCGCCCAAGGTTTTCTGTCAGACTCATTACCAAAAAGAGAGAGTTGCATTTCCTTTTCTTCCGATGGGCCGCGTGTTGGGTCGGGAAAGTCAACTACTGCGTTGTAGCGATTACCGATGAAGAGTGCTCTCTCCCGGATCTGCGGCGCACCGTAGTTAACGGCATTGACTTCAAAACAGTCCATGTGGTAAGAAGCTCCGGGAATATTTTTTAAGTCACTAGCAAAAAGCTTAACTACAGAACCAGGCTCTTCGTCAGGTTCTAAGGCTAAACATACCTTCTCTGGACGTTTGGCGATCGGGCGGTGGCGAAGGGCTGCGGAGAGCAGCCCGCGCACGTTCTCCATGAGAAAGAATTTGGGCTTGATAACTTCAACAAAGTGCAGGTATTGCCAAAGTAATGTACCCCGTGGGTCTTGCACTGTTCGACGCTTTCCTGCTGTACTGAATGACTGACAGGGTGGCCCACCAACTATCAGGTCTAGTTCCTCGGGCTGAAGACCAATTGCATCTAATACTTCTGACGGGCTAACAGCACAAATATCTCTCTCGAAGACTTTCATATTTCGATCTAGTTTGCCCGATTGCTGATTGCGACGAATAGTTTCGCAACAGGCATTATCTTTCTCAATACATGCTAAGATTCTAAACTGTTCTGTAGATTTCAGTCCAAGGTCGAGACCCATACCACCAGAAAATATGGATACAACTATATACTGGCTAATATCTGTCATTTTGGCGATTATCTCAATTGTCTAGTATTATCCTAGTATACATCTTTTGAACTAGGCAAGTATGGTATTTTTGCGGATAAATATCCTGTTGCAGATGTGGGTGACAATATGACAAAAGCGCAAGTAGCACCCTATGGTGCTTGGAAATCTCCTATCTCCTCAGACCTGATTGTGGCCGGGGTTGTGGGACTGGCCGAACCTACCCTGGATGGGGAGGATGTTTATTGGATTGAAGGACGACCGGCTGAAGGGGGACGCTATGCGATCGTCTGCTACTCTCGTGATGGACAAGTCTCTGATGTGACGCCATCTCCTTTTAATGTCCGTACCCGCGTTCACGAGTATGGCGGCGGCGCCTATCTTGTCAGTGAGGGTGTGGTTTATTTCTCGAATTTCGCCGATCAGCGTCTTTACCACCAGACTGTCGGCGAACAACCACAACCCCTAACTCCAGATGCGCCCCTGCGTTATGCTGATGCTGTCGTTGACAAGCTGCGACATCGTCTGATCTGCGTCCAGGAAGACCACTCCGGAGAGGGGGAACCCGTTAATACGATCGCTAGCATTAATCTGGAAACTGGAGAGAGTAGGCTGCTAGTTGAGGGAAATGATTTTTACTCGTCGCCTCGCCTGAGTCCGGATGATTCTCAGTTGTGCTGGTTAACCTGGAATCATCCCCATATGCCCTGGGATGGTACGGAACTATGGACTGCCCAGATCCAGGCAGATGGCAGTTTGGCAGCAGGAACGCTGGTTGCTGGAGGTACTGATGAGTCGATATTTCAACCGGAATGGTCCCCCCAGGGCATTTTGCATTTTGTGTCCGATCGCAGTAACTGGTGGAATCTCTACCGCTACCAAGATGGTCTGGTGGAACCCTTATACGACAAGACGGCGGAGTTTGGACTTCCCCACTGGGTGTTTGGCATGTCCACCTATGCTTTTGATTCGGAAAGTCGGATTATCTGCAGTTACACTCAAGCGGGTCGCTGGTACTTGGCAAGTCTGGATACACAGCACTTGCAGCTAAAAGTAATTAAGACTCCCTACACAAATATCTCTTCTCCTCAGGTAGCAGGGGGGAAAATGGTGTTCCTTGGGGGTTCGGCCACCCAACCGACTGCGATCGCCCGGCTAAATTTGTCTAGCAAGCATATTCAGGTATTGCATCAGTCAACTCAGCTGGAAGTTGACAAGGGATATCTGTCGGTGCCACAAACAGTAGAGTTTCTGACGGAGAAGGGACTGACTGCTTTTGGTTTCTTTTATCCGCCCCAAAATCAGGATTACACTGCACCTGCTGGGGAAAAACCTCCTCTGCTAGTTAAAAGTCACGGAGGACCGACAGCAGCTACCTCTAGTGCTTTTAGTTTGAAGATTCAATATTGGACGAGTCGCGGTTTTGGGGTGCTAGATGTTAATTATGGCGGTAGTACTGGCTATGGCCGGGCCTATCGTCAGCGGCTACAGGGCCGCTGGGGTATCGTGGATGTGGATGATTGCGTGAATGGGGCGAAGTATCTGGCCCAGAAGGGTTTGGTGGATGGAAACAGGCTGGCGATCGCGGGTGGCAGTGCGGGGGGCTACACTACTCTAGCAGCCCTGACCTTCCACGATACCTTTAAGGCGGGGGCGAGTCGCTACGGGGTTAGCGACCTAGAGGCGTTGGTCAGGGATACTCATAAGTTTGAGTCCCGCTATATGGATAGCATGATCGGCCCCTATCCGGAACGGAAGGATTTATATGAAGCCCGATCGCCCATTAACTTCATCGAGCGCCTATCCTGTCCGGTAATTTTCTTCCAAGGACTCGAAGATAAAGTTGTCCCACCCAACCAAGCGGAAATGATGGTTGATGTCCTGAAAGCCAAGGGTTTACCTGTGGCCTATGTTGCTTTTCCCAGGGAACAGCATGGTTTCCGCAAAGCTGAGAATATCAAGCGTTCTCTGGATGGGGAGTTTTACTTCTACTCGCGGGTTTTCGGTTTTACTCCTGCTGACGATCTCGAACCCGTTCCCATTGGGAACCTTTAATCTCTAAATCTTGAAAATTGTGAATTGTGAATTGTGAATGGAAAATATGGATGAGGTGCAATAGTTCAATCCCCCCTCACCCTCCTTTGAAAGGGCGGGATAGATTACTTGCATGGAGATGATCTCCTATTTGTCTGCTTTACCAATTCTCAATTCTCAATTCTTAATTCTTTAATTATCCTGTAATGGTTTGTGGTTCCTGCGCGGTTGGCTTTTGCGGCCAAGCCCGGTGACACCATCCCTATTTCCCAATGCTATTTATGCCAGAACTGCTGATGGATGGGCGATCGCCCTCTGTAGCTAGCTTGGGGCTGCTTTGGCCTGGCATTCCCTCGCCCTTTATTGGGGAGTTCGCCCTCCCGATCTAATTGTCTCGATCGCTATTTTTCTGGTCATGGGGGCGATCGCTTACCGCAGCAGTAAGGGCCGTAATTAGTTTCTGGCTAAGGACGGATGGGCCTTTTATAGCTTAGGTTTCGCTTGGGAAATTGTGGACTGCGGAAGCCTTGAGACTTGCTGGTTTGGACTCCGTGGTGTAGAAACTGAGAATAGCGGTGGTAGGTTAGTCGATCAGGCTTTGCAGTTGGGTAAAGTTGAGATGCAGTCCTGCTATGGCGGGGTCGAGTTTGTAGAGTTGCTGCCGCAGTTGCAGTTTCTCTGCTTCTAAGGCGGCAATCTCTTCATCCTGGGCTGCTAACGCTGCCTTGTCACGCCTGGTGCTTCTGGTTCCTACGAGTTCTTTGTCACTTTGAGGAGTTTCCTCAGACCGCATTCCGTCTATTTGTTGTTGGAGTTGGTTAATCTTGCCAATAATCTGCTGGATTTCTGGGGGAATCTCTCCTTGAGCATACAGGTCGAAGTGGACGATAAGGTCGGCGAGGCGTTGGGAACGGGAACGTTCGACATATTCTAAGGCTTTGTCAAACTGTCCGGTATTGACGCAGGATTGTACCATCTTCTCGAAAACCCCGATCGATTGTTCTAAGATTTCCTGGTGGCGTTCTTCTGTGCTTGCCGAAGCGCGACTCTTTTCTACGGCTTCGATGGCAAAGGCGTATCCTTCAATGGCTGTTTCCCAGAAGCCTGCTGTAAAAGCCGTGTTGCCTAAGTTGCGTCCTGTTTTGGGGCATTCTAACGGCAAGGCTGATGGGGTTAATACTTTCAGGGCATCATTGTAACTGGCGACCACCCTTTCTAAATTCTCGCTGCGCTCTCCTGCTATCCGGTATAAGTAAGCAGTACCCAGATTATTCTGAGTCGGGGCCCAATCAACTGGCCAGGCTGATGGGTTAATACTTTCAGGGCGTCATTGTAACCGGCAACCACCCTTTCTAGATTCTCGCTGCGCACTCCTGCTATCCGGTATAAGTAAGCAGTTCCCAGATTATTCTGAGTTATAGCCCATTCTTGGGGAAATTCTTCTGGAGGGAAAACAGTCAGGCAAATTTCATAACTGGCTATGGCAATCTCTAGATTCATCGCCCGATCGCCCAGGGGAAACTCCCACATCCGGATACTGAAATTAAGTAGTTAGACAAAATTAATTACACATCGCATGGGCGCCAGAACGCTGGAAACGCTTGTAACGCAGGGACTGCTCCTTAACAATATCCGACTTTACCAATACGCTTTGACGACGGCACAGGAGTAAATGGCGATCGCCCGTTGTCCCCCGACCCGATGGGACGCGATTGCGCTGCGCGCACTCGGCAGGCAGCAGTCAGAAACCGGGTTTCTTTTCTCAATGTTCAGCCGCGACAAGCGATCGCAGAAACCCGGTTTCTCGGCAGTGGCGGCCATAAATCATTTTCCCAGACGGAAAAAGATATCCGCTTTCCGTTCCTCCACCTCGCTACCGTAACTGCTAATAGTGAGAGTGCGCAAATTCTCGAACAGGGGTTTGCCGATGATTTCCGCCAACCTCAACAAAGGCACCTGACGTTCCCAGATTTCCTTACCATCCACCCAGTCCAGATAGAAATAGCCATCATTGGACTCGGCCAAGGGCGCAATACTCTCCTGAAAATTGCTCGCAGTCAGTATAGAACCAGCTTCTGGGGCATTAATTGCTGCCTCTATTGCCTCCAGGGAGGTAGCAAATATCTCGTACTTTCCTACCGTAGTGCTAACACCGATCGCTTGCTCCTTTAATTCTTCATCTGCCGTAGCGCTAACCTCACTCACTTGCTCCTTTAATTCTTCATCTGCCGTAGCGCTAACCTCACTCACTTGCTCCTTTAATTCCTCATCTGCCGTAGCGCTAACCTCACTCACTTGCTCGTTTAATTCCGACTCTGCGTTAGCGCTAACCTCACTCACTTGCTCGTTTCCGACTCTGCGTTAGCGCTAACCTCACTCACTTGCTCCTTTAATTCCTCATCTGCCGTAGCGCTAACCTCACTCACTTGCTCCTTTAATTCCTCATCTGCGTTAGCGCCAATCTCACTCACTTGCTCGTTTAATTGCTCTTCTACAGTAGCACTCACCTCACTTACTTGTTCGTTTAATTCCGACTCTGCTGCGGGAACTTCGGCATTTTCTGGTAACTTTATCCAGGCCGAAACTGGTATACCTGCCACCTGCAATTCCTTGATATTATATCCTCGCTGCCGAGCGATCGACTGTAAACGTGCCATCAACGCGGGAGTCTCTCCAGACGAATTTTCCGCCACAAAAATCCAATCTGTTACCTGGCCCTCTTCCCGAGGCCATAATCCCGCAGCATACTCGCCGCGCACCGCCTGAAACAGGTCTGCGGGTAAATCAATCTCCCAGCGAGTTTGCAAGTCCGCCATCGACTGACTGACCATATTTTCCAGGGACTCGTAACCCGATATTCCCCTTTGCAACTGTTCCCACAGCCGTGCCAAGTCTTTGCTCCCAGCTACGATCGTACTTGCCTCTGGAATATATTGTAACGCCTCCACTGGCTGAGAAAAGGCTGGCGCTGTCCCCAGCAACTTCTGGTTTCCTGGGGCCAACAAAGTTGTTGACGCCAGTAATCCCTGCTGGCTTGATTTTAGAGCGATCGCCATACTTGTATAAAGCTCCTGTCCCTGCTGACTGCGAGGAAAATTCAGATACATCAAGCCAATCTTGGGATTAGTTAAATCTAGAGCCTGAAAACCGGCAAAATTAGTGATATTTCTCTCCGCCACCTGAACATTATTAATCGCATCCCGTAGTACCTTCGGATCGTTAGCAAACAAGACAAACCCAGCCTGCCCACCCACTACCGCCGTAGCGATATCCAATGGCTGACTACAGGATATAATCTCAATGCCATTATAGGATGCAAATGCCAAATCTTTTCCCTCCACCCCCTGACGCTGCCAGAACAGTTCCAAGATTTCCCGGGCCCGCTGGCCATCTTTAGTCCTAGCTACCAACAGATAACCCGGTTGACGCCCATTTTTCTCGTCCCGATCGATATCCAGAGAAGTAATTGCTAGAGTTATTTCATCTCCCACCCAAGGAGCGATATATTCCTGGTAATCTAAACCCGAGGCGGCTAGCAGGGATGATTTAACTAGATCCAGGTATGCACCAGCGCTCTTGCCATTTGACAGTCCCAACGCCTCCAACCGATCGGGATTCACCAACAGCGACAACATCGCCGTGGCCGTTTTCGGCACGAACATTGCTGCTGTAGGAGTTGCCATTGTGCTATCCTGTTCGGCCACTGTCCCACCGTGGGAGTTCCACCAGTAAAAACCGCCAGCGCCGATCGACAACACCAGTACAATAGCTACCAGACCTGCAAAAATTGACCTTCGCTTCATTGTTCTGTTCTATTTGTGATTTGCCATAGACGAGAAATCCACTTTTTAATTTATCTTACAACAGCACAATTATGAATGTCAAACGCAGACAGTTCTTAATGTTCCTCGGTGCGGGGGCTGCCACCATTGCTTTTGCCCTGTCTGAAGATAACCCTCTGAAAGCTAAAACCCGGGAAATCTGTCAGGAATGTTTAATAGACCAGGGAATCGGGGTGATTCCCCCAAGCCGCAACTCCGATGGTAAGTGGGCACGCACCTTTTCAGAGGCCGATCGCAAGATAACAGGTATCTCGGGTTGGCAAGCAGGCCAGAAGTCAGGGCAGTAGCAGGAAAGCAGTTGGCTGTATATTCCGGAT
>JACOMV010000105.1 GCA_014324065.1 Hormoscilla sp. SP12CHS1
GGTTTCAGCTATGCCTCATGTTGGAGCAGTCTGGGCCAACATGATTATCCGATTTATTTGCGGCGTTGCGTACTAGGTAACTGACCCCCGCCAATTCCTATAGATGATCGTGGGAAAATACCTATTTATACTCAAATGTCAAGCATAGGAACCCATCCGGGCACGGGGCCGCGTCGGGGCACAGCAGTATGACATCGATCGGATTTACCGATCTTGAGTTGATGCCGTTTCGATGTCTCCCGGTCCCTCGATGTCTCGCGAAGGCCGCGCTAGTCGCACTACCCGGGAGACATCGTAATCTCACTACCCGAGAGGCACCAATAGGGTTCTCACACTCAGCGGAGGCTTCTTAATTATAGGCTTAGTTATGCTAATTCATGCCTTAGTTATGCTAATTTATGCCTTAGTTAGGGTCATCCATGCCTTAGTTATGCTAATTCATGCCTTAGTTAGAGTCATCCATGCCTCAGTTATGCTCATACATGCCTCAGTTTGTGTAATACATTTTATATTTGCTTATACCTGGGTCAGGTTGTATCATACCAAGTCAAGTATCTGGCTAACCAGGCTAAGTTTGTACAGAACCAGAGAGGGTCTGGCATCTTTTTGGTAGTGTCTCCTTTCCGCACTGGCGCTCGTGCTCCAGGATGCGCGTCGAGACCAAGACGTTGGGTTCCTCCTCGTTCCTATCTGAGATTAATCCGGTAAATTGCAGACAGCATAAGGGCTTCAGCGATTTAACCAGAGAGCGCACGGGCTTTGATGCTATAATAACACAGTAAGGCTATGTAAAAGTCAAGAAACAAAATCCAGAGGTGAAATCATAAAGATGGAAAAAATTATCGGATTAGCTACATTAGGGACGGTTGTGCTGAACTCACCTGCCTGGGCAGAACAACCGCTATTTGTCGTCTATCCACCAGCAGAACATGAAACTACAGCCCCACAGATATTTTTGATTGGTACCGCCCCGACGGAGGGAGAAGTATTAGTTAATGGTAACAGGATTTCTCGCAGTCGGGCGGGACATTTTGCCCCGAGTTTTCCCTTGCAACTGGGAGAAAATATATTTATTCTGCGCTATCAAGACCAGGAACTCCAGATTAAAGTAACTCGCAAGTCAACTGCACCGCCAGCACCTGTAGGGATGGCATTTGCAGAAGGTTCCCTCAAACCAGCAGTAGATATCGCGAGGATGCCAGGCGATCGGGTCTGTTTTGGGGCGATCGCCCCCACCAACGCCCAAGTCTCCGTGCAGCTAGGGAATGAAATCATTACCCTAGGGCCTCAACCCCAAGACATACAACTGCCGCCCAATTCTGCGGTATTAACAGGGGAAAACCAGCCCAATTTCTTAGAGGAGGCGGGCAGTCAATACACTGGTTGTACCGCCCTGCCTCTGGTGGAGAACAGGAGAATAAATTTAGGTCAACCCAGGTTTCAACTGAGCATGAATGGTCGGAGTATGACGCAGTTGGGGCCAGGAAAGATTTCGGTTTTGTCTCCCACTCAATTTGAGATTGCCGAAGTCACCGCTAACTCTGGTACCGCCCGCACTGGCCCTTCTACCAACTATTCTCGCCTCACCCCTCTACCCAAAGGCACCAGATCCGCCATTACCGGACGTGAAGGAGAGTGGCTGAGACTAGACTATGGAGCATGGATACGCAGCAAAGAAACCCGCATTCTGTCCAGTTCCGTGCCGCCGACATCCTTGATTCGCAGTGTCCGCGCCCGTCAGATACCAGGTTGGACTGAGGTGCTATTTCCCTTGCAAGTGCCAGTACCGGTGAGTGTGGAGCAGCGTACTGACACTATTACCCTCAGTCTCTACAACACCACTGCCCAAACGGACACGATTTTCTTTAATGACGACCCGCTGATAGCACGGCTAGACTGGCAACAGGCATCACCCACTCAACTGAAATATATCTTTGAGATCAAAGGAGGGCAACAGTGGGGCTACAAGCTCAGATATGAAGGCACAACTCTCATATTGTCCCTGCGCCATCCTCCACAAGTAAAGGGAAGGGGGCGTAAACCATTATCGGGGATGAGAATTCTTTTGGATCCCGGACATGGTAGCGAGAATGATTTGGGTGCTAGAGGACCAAATGGCTATCCCGAAAAAGATGTGGCCCTGATTATATCCCAGTTGTTGGCAGAGCAACTGCGGCTACGGGGTGCTACGGTGATTATGACCCGCCAAGGAGATGACGATCTCTGGCCCCACGATCGGCTGGAGATCGTTGAACGGACAGAACCCGATCTGGCTCTGAGTTTGCATTACAATGCCTTGCCAGATAGCGGAGATGCGATCGGGACTGCGGGGATTGGCAGTTTCTGGTATCACCCCCAAGCTCACAGTCTAGCAGTATTTTTGCATAACTATCTGGTCGCGGAACGAGAACGTCCTTCTTACGGGGTGTTTTGGAATAATCTGGCATTAACCCGTCCCTCTGTGGCTCCAGCTGTATTATTGGAATTGGGATTTATGATCAATCCAATAGAATTTGAGTGGATTGTCAATTCCAGGGAGCAGGAAAAATTGGCAGATACCCTGGCAGATGGTATCGTTAAATGGGTAAAAGGTGATTGGTAACTGGAGAGTGCGTAGGACTTGTCTCGCCCGCCTTTGTATTATAATTGATTACAGGTAAAACACGATGTATTACATGCGCTACTATATAATACATCGTGTTATAACAAATTACATGTAATACAAAAATTTAGTATTACGCGCGCTATGATGTAATCTGTCATCAAGGCCCGCCTTTGTATTATATAAATTATATATAATACAAAAATTTAGTATTACGCGCGCTACTACAACCGTTACCGTATAACAGTTCAATAGTACTTACTACGAACCCCGGAAGCACTAAAGTGCTTACTACGAACCCCGGAAGCACTTTAGTGCTTACTACGAACCCCGGAAGCACTAAAGTGCTTACTACGAACGGTTAACATCGATCGAGATATTCCATCTCTGTAAAGTAATGCCGAGAGTTTGTTCCAGGCGAGTCAAGTCGTCGAGATAGGAAATAATCGCATCCAACTCCCGATTTCTGGCCCTCACTAACTCATCCTCGGAGTTCAAAACATCTACAAGTCGCGTTCCTTGTACTCCCAAGCGCAGTTTTTCTCGCTCATTCTCAAATTGCTGTTCGGACAATTGCCTCGCAAAGCGGGCCAGTTCTACCCGTCTCAAATCAACTTCTATATCTCTGATCCTGTCTTTGACTTCTATTTCTAAACTTTCACGGGCCTCCTGCAAATCTATCTGGGTTTTTTGCAGGTTAATGCGCCTGCGATTAACATCCTGTTTTTCTTCTTGCCTTTGCCTGCCAAAGTCACGACTGAATGTCAGTCCCGCCCTCAAGTCGGTGGTATTCTCTATCTTATTGCCACTATTTAAGCTGTAGCCTATCTTTAAGTTTAAGTCCGATCGGGCGCGGTCTTCTGCTAGCAAGAGATCGAATTTCGCTGTTTTCTGACGCAGTTGCGATCGCAAATAATCGGGGTTATTTACCAAAGCTACTTGTAGCAACTGACTGGGTTCCAGAGAAGTTGGCGACTCTAAGTCGGGAGTTTCCGCTGCCACCAGTTTTTGATTGCGATCATTCGATATCGAGAATCTCAATCAGATTTGAACGGGCCGCTTTCAGTCCATTCTCATTTGCTAATAAGTCCACTTCCCGGTTAGCCACATTAGCCTCGGCTCCACTATATCAACCGGTGCCCGCCTGCCCGCCTCCACAAATGCTTTCGTAATTTCCAATTGCCTTTTCGCACTTTCCAGGGCCAGTTGCCCAATTTTCAGTTGTTCCTGGGCCCGGAGTAAGGCCCGATATCTCTGGATCGCATTGGTAATGGTATTGACGATCGTGGATTTTAAGGCTAAAATATTATTAGCTTCGTTCAGCCTAGCAATCTCGATCGAAGCGCGGTTAACATCAATCCCAAATCCCCTGAATAAAGGTTGCTCAAAACTCAGTTGCAGGTTCTGAGTTAATCTATTTTCATCTCCTCCAGTCAATGGGTTTGTCTCTTGATTTTGGCCAGTCCCTCTCCACTGCACTCTCAGTTCTCCACCTGTAGGTATCCGGGAAGAAACTTCTGCTGATATCTCAGCATTCCGAGTATCCGTGTTACTCGAACTCACGGCGTTGCGAAGCGCATCTATTGAGAGTTGCGGCGTCAAGTTGGGCACAAATTTATCTTCTGCTATTTCTAAGTCTCCTATTTGGATTATCCTATCCAAGTAGGCATTTTTGATGTCTCTGTTGTTTTCTACAGCTAAAAAGACTACATCCTCAATGGTCAATATTTTCATCTGAGGTCGATCGCCCTCGAACCTGACCTTTGTTTCCATCACCCCCACCACCACATAAACCATATTTCTACCATAGATCCGCTGATTTATGGGATTGGCATCTGGAAAAAGTTCCTCGGCCAGCACTTGATTGATGACTACCACGGGTCGATACTTGGCAAAATCTGTAGCATTGAAGAATCGCCCTTGCACCATTGACCGACCGGAAGTCAGCAAGTAGTCTTGGGACACAGCGTCGATCGCCACATTTGCCTGCTGATTTTGAAATACAACTTGGTCTCTTCTAAACCATGCCCCTGTACTGATTGCCTGAAACCCCACCATTCGTTCTCGCAAGTATTCTATGTCTTCTAACCGCAGCTGAATGCGCCGCCTGGTAATTCGATGTCTTCTCGGCCTTACTGCTACTTGCGGCGCTTCTCGCCCTGCCAATTCCCGGGCGATCGCGGCCCTGCTAATACTGCCAACTTGCAGCGTGGCATTTACCGCTGCCACTCCCATGAATATGCCCACAGCAGTCAGGCCCGATCGCCAGGGGTTGCCCAGCAAGGAATTGCAGGTCAGGGCCAGCATATCTAATACAGCAATACTCATATTACCATAGCAATTTACTCTCGACGCAAAGCTTTGACTGGATCTAATTGACTTGCTTGCAGGGCCGGGACAAAACCGGCACCCACTCCTACCATGATAGCAGATCATAAGGATAAACCTGCCACCTGGACATCAAATTGGTAGGGGAGATTAAACCGATCCGCTACTATTGCAGTCAATCCATGTGTGGTGGCGATCGCCGCCGTTCCCCCCAATAAGCTCAAAAGCACTGCTTCGGCTATAAACTGTAACAGGATATCTTGGCGCCTGGCCCCGATCGCCAGGCGCAGACCTATTTCCGGCGTCCGTTCCATCACCGTCGCGATCGTGATATTCGCAATGCCCACGCCCCCCACTACCAGGGCGATCGCCCCTAGTCCTGCCAGCGATCGGGATATCAATTCCAGAGTTGACTGCTGCTCCAATATATCATCTATATTAGTACCAATCCAAAAATACTGACCTCTTAAGCGCTGCTTTAACAGTTTCTCAGCTTCATCTTGCAACTCTGCCAATTTTTCTGTTTTTTCCGGACGAATGAGAATGTTATTAATATCAAGTTTACCTGTCATAGCGCTATGACTCGACAGCGGCATCATTACCATCCCTTGAGGTTCTTCATCATCCACTTTAGTTTGCACTACTCCCACCACCACATAGGGTCTACCTCGCACATAGATGCGCCGATCTATTGCTTCTGATCCCTGAAAAAGTTGTTCTGCTATAAATTGATCGATCGCTATGACCGAGCGATATTTTTCATAATCGTAACTATTGAAGAAGCGCCCCTGTAGCAGCTTTCTCCCTAAACTCTGCAAAATGTCTCCCGAAACTGCCATAGCTTGAGGATTTGCCTGCTGTTCTTGAAATATAGTAGGAACAGAACCAATCCAACGACTACCCCCGATCGCCTGTACCCCTCGGAGTCGCTGTTGTAGAAATTCCATATCCTCCAACTTTAAGCGTCCACTCCAAATGCCTACGCGAGGGACTTCTCGCCTCGCTAGTTGCTGGGCGATCGTCGCCCGACTAATGCTACCCACCTGAAGTGTAGCGCTAACTGCCGCTACACCCATAAATACTCCCACCGCTGTGAGGGCAGAACGTAAGGGGTTACTGCGCAGGGAGTCCCAGGTAAGAACAATCATATCCAAGAGAGAAATGCTCATCTAGTTCCGTTGTTAGTTGTCATTTTTATTTTTAAGTTATTATTTTTAAGTTATTATGGTACTTGATATAAAGTATTCTATGTCTTCGGTACTTGGTTTGCTAAATTTATGCTTAAAAACCGCTGAAAGCATTGTAATGCAATGCTTTTATAAATTAATTAATCCATTTTACCTTCGTTTTGTACTATGCGGCTCTAAGCCTTGCGCAGCGCAATATAAACCATAACCTCTGAAGTGTCACCCCAGGCGATCGTAATCTTTGCTCAATCTGCGATAGCAATTCAACCAGCCAAAAGTCCACTCTACAACGATGACGTTTGTTGAGTAAAACAAAGCCTTTTATCTGTTCTGGTCTTAACACGACCAGAACAACGATCGCGAAAAGCGTCCATCACCCATTGGAAAAAGGGAGCACCACTATAGCCTCCATCTACCCAAATTACAAACAGGCGTTTCGACTTGCCATGCCGGGAAATCTGCAGGTAAGTCCCTCAACAGAAGGCCATTGATAACCACTCCCGAAAATGGTATTTACGATAGACCACATACAAACTTTACCTGGACGACCACCTGGTTTGGCCGGTGGAATCAGCGGCTTAATCAACTCATATTGGTCAAGAGTCAGGTTACTGGTGTATGATGATCGTCATAGCTCACATGGGGCAATATGTTTACGTATCTTGAGCTTATATCATGTGAGTTTTCACACTTTTCGACTTTTAAAACAGCATCTAATGAAAGAAAAACACCGAAGTCAAACCATCTACCTGGTGCGCCATGGACTTCGACAGGATCATGAGGATTATGGGGTGGAAGGGGCAAGGAAGCGCGAGGAGTGGGATCCCTCTCTTTTTGCCCGAGGCCACAGACAAGCGGAGGAACTCGCTGGAGCCATACAGAATAGCCGAATCCAACACATCTTTTGCTCGCCTTTTCTTCGCTGCCTTCAAACGGCAGCCCCCTTTGCAGAGAAGACCGGATTACCTATCAAGGTAGAGACCGGGCTGATGGTTGAGTTCACCTCAATGCCTAGGGTTGGATTTCTACAGGGGGATTTCCCAGTCGAAGCAGACTATAAAAGCCTCTCTTATCCTAAATTCCCCGAATCCCTTGATGAGTCATTACATCGGGCTGGCAGCGTAACCGTCAAGCTTGCCAATATGTACGAAGGTGACTTGCTGATTGTCGGTCACGAATATACGGTCATAGCTGGAACGAGAGCGCTCCTCGATCGCAGTCCCAGTGCCTTGCCTCTGGGCTGTCCGCCAACGGGTTTGTTCCAACTGAGCCGGAACCCAGAAGGCGATCGCGGCTGGGAGATGGTCAAAAATGCCGACATATCCCATCTCAGCGAGGCATTCAAGGGCATGGAGCCACCGGAGATTAAGCTCTGGCTCGGCTACCACGGACTCAGGAGCCTTGACGATCTCAAATAAAAGAAGTAGAGTCAAAATCCTGGCAAGACTTTGCCAAAAGAATAATGGCGCTATGCCGCCTAGCATCAAGACGAGGAATGACTAATGACAAAAAATATCTTGCTTCTTGGTTCCGGAACCTCGGTTCCCCCCTTGTGCGCTGATTTCTCCAAGCGGGACTACCGCCTGACCATCGCGTCTCGAAACCTTGATACGGCAAGTGCCCTGGCAGCAAAATGGGGCCATGAAGCCTTGCATCTGAACCTCGACGGCTCCGAAGCCTCCGAGCGACAGTTAAACGAACTGGTTGAGGCCAACGACATTGTCGTCAGTTATACACGCGGTGGCTGCCTACCTCAGATTGCCGATGCCTGCATTAAACATGGGAAACATTTGGTCACGAGTTCCCACCGCGTGTACTTCGACCGGACTTCTGAAAAGGATTGGGCTCGACGCGCCCGTGATCGCGGCATCATGATTTTGACTGAAGTCGGCTCCGATCCTGGTTTCGGTCGCATAATCGGCAAACGACTGATAGACAAGGTGCGCGCCGACGGAGGAGAGATTATCGACCTCTGGTACCATGTGGCGGCTATCCCTTACTGGCCCAATATCAACCCCTTTGGCTACCGCTTCAGTTGGGCTCCCAAGAAAGCGATCTTCACTGCCATTAATATGCATGACGATGCAGGCAACTGGTATAAGAACTACCAGGAGGTTCGCGTTCCCTCTAGCCGAGTATATCTGGATACCCAACTTGTTGAGGTGCCTGGTGTCGGCGTCTTTGAAACCCACCCTAACGCAGACTCTGGAGCCCATCTGTATCGAGAGGTCTATGGATTGGAATCTGCACGGACTTTTTATCATGGAACCATGCGCTATCTAGGCTGGGGCAGTGCATTGCAGGGACTACTGGAACTGGGCGCGCACGACGCGACCTCTCGCCCAGAACTCAAGAACCAAACCTGGAAACAAATGATATTGAGTCTGTTAGGAGTTACAGACGGCGATCCACAGTTGCTTGTGGCCAAGCATCTGGGCCTACATCCCTCCAATGAAACAATACTTCGTTACCAGTGGCTTGGGCTCTTTGACGATCGCCCTATCGACACTAAAGGTCCCTCCACCTATTGCGACATAATATCCGAACTCGTAGTCGATCGGCTTGGGGTGTTCGATCCTGAGGATCCCGAGGAGGATCAAATGATTTTCTACTACGACGTTCTCGCTCGTTTTGGGGACAAATACCAGCATATCAAGTCTGTCACAAATCCTCGTCGTCAGCCAGGTCAGTTCTCGGTTTGCTCCACGCTAACCTCGCTGACTTCCGCCATGTGCGTTCGTTACCTACTGGAGGGCAGCGTCGAAGGTGTCGGAATCAAACAACCGATGACTGCCGACATCTATGAGAAGATCCTGCAAGAATATGAAGCAATGGGGATTGCGGAAAAACAAACCTGGGAGGAGGTTGCCAGCGACTCCCTGCAATCCTTATAAATCTGGGTTTATGGTGTAAATTGTATACTGAGATACAACTTTTTCTCAAAAAAAGGCTGAAAGCCTTGATTAGGCGTATGTATAAGTTTTACTTATCACCAAAACCCAAGAAGACCCATAAATCTCAGAAGTTATATTTTTTACAATACTCCGGACAGTTTTGGGAACGTGGCTGTAAGGCTTGCCCTGCAAGCCTTTGCTCGATCGAAGGCTTTGAAAACAACGGACAGAAGGGACAGAAGGTGAAAATGGCTTTATTATAATTAATGTGGCAAATCTGCAACTCGCAAAGATTGATATAAAACGATTGAAAAACAAAGGGATAGGAGGTTTAAAATGACAAGAGTTATTATGATTTCTGGTGCGAATCGCGGAATCGGCAAAGCAATCGCTCTAAAACTCTACGAGAATGGCTTTCTGCTCAGCCTTGGCATCAGAAATCCAGATCTAGTAGATGCAGATATTTTGAGTCTAGACAAGACTAAAGTATTATTGTCTTCATACAACACAGATAATCCGAACGCAGAATCTGAGTGGATACAAAAAACAATCCTAAAATTTAACAAAATAGATGGACTGATTAATAACGCCGGTATTTACAATTTATTGGATATCGAAGATGATAATGAGGAAATGCTGGATGATATGCTTAATGTAAATACAAAAGCGCCTATGCGTCTTACCCGCTTGGCTTTACCATATTTACGCAAGAGCGGACAAGGCAGGATTATCAATATGGTTTCTGACGCTGCCAAAAAAGTTGAAGACAGTAAAGTTGGCTATTCCATCAGCAAATTCGGATTTTTAGCCGCCTCTTATGCCATGTTACACGCTGCCAAAAAAGATGGCGTCAGAGTAACTGCCCTTTGTCCTGGATTTGTTAATACAGACATGGCAAAAAAATATTTTTTATCTACGGAAAACCTGATTCAGCCAGAAACTATAGCTGATATAGTGCTTATGCTATTGAATCTTCCCAATACGGTAGTAATTCCGGAATTGAGTCTTGACAATGTTGAAGAATTAAACTATAGATAAATTGATGCAATGTAAAAAAATAAATTCCTTACACGCGTATTGGGGTGCATCTCATATTTGTAAAAAGACAAGGCAGACAAGGCAGACAAGGCAGACAAGGCTTCATTACGAATGAAGAAGCGGCTTTGCTTGCATCTGAGATGCACCCACGCCATTAGCCATTAGCCATTAGCCATTAGCCATTAGCGATCATTGTTGCCAGATTGTATGCATTGAGATGCAACCCTTAATACTCTCCATCATCATCTCCTTCCGATTCCTGTTTTCTTGTCTCCATCGCCCATTATCTGTTACTTTAGCATAATTAAGGACTGACTGGAATTCCCGGCTGCAAGGGAGAGTCCGGTAGCGGTAACAAGACCTCTTCTCCTGGGTTAAGACCGGAGGTCACTTCCACTGTACTAAATCCTTCTAATCCCAAGGTTACATCTCGTTTTTGAGCTAACCCTTGATTATCTTTAACCCACACGAAGGACTTCTTTCCCAAGCGCTGAATTGCCTGTACTGGCAATGTTACTACATCTTCCTGCTGCTGCAAAACAATCTCCACACTTACCTGACTGCCAGGAATGAGGATATCACTGGGTTCGTCCAGCAACACTGTTGCTGATACCGTTGCTACTCCCGAACTATTGCCCCCAGTACCACCCGTGGTCGCCTGGGGAGACACCGTCTCAACTCGTCCCCTAAACCCCCGATCGTCCAGACCAATGACATTAATTCGAGCCAGTTGGTTGGGCTTCACTTTGGTAGCATTGAGTATGGAAAGATTCAATTTCACCAATTCCTGACTGGGATCCCCCAGTGTCAGCAATTCATCTCCCACCTTCACCACAGACCCCTTTTTCACTTTCATGTCCAGGATCTTACCATCAATTGTCGCCGTGACGATGCTGTTCAGCAATTTCTCCTGGGTTTCTTGATAATCTAGTTGACTCAACTGCAGTTGACTGGTATTGTTGTTAACTTGGAACTGCGCCTTTTGCAGTTCTAACTTCGCCGTGACGATCGCATCTCTAAGTTCCCGTTCCTTCTGTTGCTGCTGAAACTGAAGACGCTGGGTTTCCAGAGTTTTGGTGGTGACTGTTAACCGCGCATCCCGCAGAGCAGATCGGCAGCAGTTAAAGGGTTACTGCGTAAGGAATATTGAATCGGCATAAGATCTGTTTTGGGAGCTTGTGGGCTGAAAGCCTGGCATCGTGAAATATTATAGCTTGCGTGTGGATGTGATGCCGAAATTGTGTGGGTCACCTGGCCATCTTCCCTTCAGGGCCAGTTTTGTTCAACCCCACAGGGGGAGGTGTATGAGATCGTAAAAATCGGTTGTTGACGCAAAATGGCCTTTTTGTTTTGTCTCTCAAGATAGGAAGGGCGCCACAGTCCATTGGGGGGACAGAGGTGCTTTCCATTGGCTTCATGGCCCGCCGTGGGTTCGATGGGCTTCATGGCCCGCAGTGGGTTAAAACCCACGGCTAAGAGCTGAAGTGGGTTTTAACCCACTGAAAGCCTTATATAAAAGGTATTTTACCTCTCTGTCACCCTCGTTCCTAGGCTCCGCCTGGGAACGAGTTCTAGAGGCAGAGCCTCTAGTTGAAAATGGTGCAAAATATGAGTATCAACCTACAATTGGTAAAAGAAACCCGGTTTCTCTACTCCCGCGAGAGCGCCCCCCGATCGCCCTCAGACCAAGTATGCCATAGTCGTGCGATTTGTTGTGGTCTAACGTAGAAATACGGAACGCCACGCCTGGAATCATAAACCAGCTAACTGTGATACT
>JACOMV010000106.1:0-7818 GCA_014324065.1 Hormoscilla sp. SP12CHS1
TGATGGGAACAAATACGTTTAAGAACTGGTTTACTAAATGCTGTTATTGTACTAATTAAATAGCGAACAAGCTGTACAGGTGAATATAACAACCAAACAAGCTTGGAAAATCTTCAGAAGAAATTGGAGTGGGTGGAAGAACAAATTAAGAAATTTAGAAAACAGAATTGAGCGCGAGAAAACCAGGCAAATAGGCGCTTTCGCGCCTGGGAAGCACTAAAGTGCTTACTACGAACCTGGGAAGCACTAAAGTGCTTACTACGAACGCTTTACATTTCTGGATGAGCCATTTTGCTGGGAACGACAATCCGATCGAACTCCGTTTCCGACACGTACCCCAATTCCAGACAAGCTTGCTTCAAGGTCATGTCTTTTTCCAGGGCGAAGTGCGCAACTTGGGCCGCTTTGTCGTAGCCAATGGTCGGACTTAATGCCGTCACTACCATCAATGACTTTTCTAAATAATACTGGATTTTCTTCCGGTTCGGCTTTAGTCCCGCCAGTAGAAAATCTGTGAAGTTGTTGCAACTGTCCGCGATCAGATTGATGGATTGCATGAGGTTAAACACCATCATTGGTTTATAGGTGTTTAACTCGAAATGTCCTGACGAACCCGCGATCGCCACTGCCGTATCATAGCCCATGACTTGTGCTGCTACCATTGTCATCGCTTCGCATTGGGTGGGGTTGACTTTCCCCGGCATGATCGAAGAACCGGGTTCGTTTTCTGGTAAGATCAGTTCCCCTAAACCGCAACGAGGACCACTTGCTAAAAAACGAATGTCGGAGGCAATTTTCATCAGAGAACCAGCTAAAGTCCGCAAGGCCGCGCTGGCCATCACGATCGCATCATGGGCCGCGATCGCAGCAAACTTATTGGGGGCTTCGGTAAATGGTAATCCCGTAAGATTGCTAATGTGCTTGACAGCAGTTGC
The DNA here is from genome assembly GCA_014324065.1 of Hormoscilla sp. SP12CHS1. Taxonomy (GTDB): domain Bacteria; phylum Cyanobacteriota; class Cyanobacteriia; order Cyanobacteriales; family Desertifilaceae; genus Hormoscilla. The sequence goes on from JACOMV010000106.1 coordinate 936, forward strand.
AGCGAACCCCTTGGTAGCATTCAATCCCGTGCCCACCGCCGTTCCCCCGATCGCCAGTTCGTAGAGTTCCGGCAATAGCCGATCGATCCGCTGCAAAGCCGCATCCAGTTGGGCTACATAACCGGAGAATTCCTGTCCCAAAGTCAGAGGTACGGCATCCTGGAGATGGGTGCGACCGATTTTGACAATCTCGGCAAATTCTTCCGACTTTTGTTGTAGGGCGTCCCGCATCTTTTTCACCTTCGGAATCAATCGCTGATTGCATGCTACTGCGGCAGCAATATGCATGGCAGTCGGGAAAGTATCGTTGGAAGACTGAGACATATTCACGTGATCGTTGGGGTGAATGGGGTTTTTACTTCCCATTACCCCCCCCGCCAGTTCGATCGCCCGATTAGAGATCACTTCATTCACATTCATATTACATTGGGTGCCGCTACCCGTCATCCAGACATGCAGGGGGAAATTACCATCCAGCAAGCCCTCAATTACTTCCGATGCTGCCTGCACGATCAGTTTAGCTTTCTCTTCTCGTAGTTTACCCAATTCTGCATTGCTGAGGGCTGCCGCTTTTTTCAGAATCCCGAAGGCCGCGATTACTTCCGCCGGTATCAAGTCTTGCCCGATCGAGAAATATATTAGCGATCGCTGGGTTTGGGCCCCCCAATAGCGTTCTGCGGGGACTTCTATTTCCCCCATACTATCCGTTTCTTTGCGTGTCTTTGTCATTTTCACCTCCTTCCTTTTGCCACTAACACGCCAGCGGTGTCATCTTCACCTGCTTCCTTCATCCGCTAACGCTCTTCTGTCAGTCCGGGATATTATGCTAGCCAATCTCTGAAAGCCTCATCAGCTAAATATTTTAAGATAGCTGTTTCCAGGATTTACTCTAACTGCTTATACTGCGCTCTCGACCAGTATCCCTGTTCTACCACAGAGGCAAACACTTCCATAAAATGAGGTTTTTCTCTCAGCTCTAAAATCGAAAGACATCTGTGCTAATTTATGATTGAACAACCCCAAGTGCTGCGACCTATCAAACAGGGCGATCGCATTATCCACTTGAGACAATATCAACTCCTGTTCTTCCTTTAACTGTTGTATATCCATCTTTTTGCTAATTATTCATTGCTAATTGTTCATTTCCCAATCACCATTGCCCAATCACCATTGACCATTACCCAAGAGTCATCACATCGGACGGACTGCTCTAACTCCGGGCACTATTGCGATTGGATATGTGGTATTATATCATTCAGCGGTGTTTCCCCTCGTTCCCACGGCTCTGCCTGGGAACGTGCGAGTTCGGTGTCTCCCTTTTTGGGCTACCAACGTAAAGCGGGACAAATTTGGGGTTGTGCGAGCGGGCTAAATGTGGGCTGGAAGCCTTGCATCATGGGCTGTCCCGGCTTAAGTTGGTAGCCAGACCCTTTTGTGCTCCTAGCGCTCCCGGGAGACACCGAAAGGCCCCGGCTGCGCCCGACCCAGGAGACACCGCTCTGCCAACATACCGATTCCTTCGATCCAGATCTACGCCAATCTATCCTCCGGGGCAGGCAGATATATTATCTCCCATAATTTATTACCATAATGCGCAAATTATAGCAAATTATATCTCCTCCTGACAATAGTCCGGATAGTTTTTAGACCCCATAACCACGATCTAGCAAGGGTTACGGCATACTGGCATCATTTTTTTCAAGGTCAGCCCCAGGGCTAACTTGTAAAAAATGGCTCGATCTCCCAAACGCTGACGTTCCCAAAACTGTCTGGAGTATTGCCTGACAGATGCTTATTGCCCTGGTTATTAGTCCATCGGCGCTTAAAAAAACTGCAATAACTGTGTCTCCCGGTCGGGAGATGTCTTCCGACCCCTAGGAGCACTACCCAGGCCGTGTCTCCCGACCCCTAGGAGCACAAAAGGGGAGACACGGCGGAGACATCGTACTCGCACGTTCCCAGGCTTCGCCGTGGGAACGAGGGGAGACACAGCGTCGCCATAAAATTAACATACAAGAATATATGAGGGAGTTAAAAGATATTCATGAAGACTTAATGAAGTTGGGAGAATGGTGGAAAGGAATAGAAGATAGAGTGTTTTAATTATTGGCAAAATAACTGTAAAAAATGATAATAAAATCAGATGCTATCGCCTCGATATAATTGTGAAAATATCTCTCAGTTAAAGAGTGATCGCCCTTTCGGACAACAACATTTGAGATTGAGGGAGATTTTCGTGATGGTTCATAAATAATCTATTTTTCAATATTTGTTTGCTAAGTATATATACAGAGGAGAAGCCGAGAGAGTAGAGAGAGGGAAAAGGCGGGACTGCTTGAGTAAGCTAAGCGTAAAAATTAAAAATTAAAAATTGACCACTGACTACTGTCCTCTGAGTACTGACCACTCACCAAAATCCTGATAAAGTTTCAGTGTAAGCTGTTGCTTTCAAAAATACCGCTGCCCACCAACCATGCCTAAAACCAAGACAAAAACTCAAACCAAAGACAAAATAAATCTGGACGATGCGCAATATTACTTCAACCGAGAACTCAGCTGGCTAGAGTTTAACAACCGAGTATTGCACGAAGCCCTGGATGAGCGGACACCACTGCTAGAGCGTCTCAAGTTTCTGGCCATATTCAGCAACAACCTAGATGAATTCTTCATGGTGCGCGTGGCCGGTTTGAAGAAACAGGTAGAAGCAAAAGTGAATAAGCTGACCCCCGATGGACGCACGCCCACCGAACAGCTAGACCAGATTAACCAGCGGCTGCACCCGCTAGTTAGGCAACAGCACCAGCACTTCCAGCAAATTCTCAGACCCCTGTTAGCGGGAGAAGGAATCCATCTTCTGGACTATATAGACCTCAACCAAGAGCAACGAATTTATCTGCAAAATTATTTTGAGCAACAAATCTTTCCCGTGCTCACCCCTCTAGCCGTTGACCCCAGTCATCCCTTTCCCTACATTTCTAACTGCAGTCTGAATCTGGCCGTAGTAGTGGTTGACCCGGAAACTGGTGCAGAACATTTCGCCCGGATCAAAGTCCCCAAAGTCTTGCCTCGATTTGTGCCTCTATCAGAAGAGTTACAGTTCGAGTCCGAAAACAGCCCCGCTTTCTGGACTGGCGTTGCCTTGGAACAGGTGATTGCCCATAATCTGGAACCTTTATTTCCAGGGATGAAAATTCAGGAGTATTATCCTTTTCGGATTACTAGAGATGCTGACCTGTCCGTACAAGAAGATGAAGCCGACGATCTGCTGCTGGCCATTGAGCAGGAATTACGCAAACGCCGCATTGGTGGGGAAGTCGTCCGGATGGAAATGCAAGTTAATACATCGGATCTGGTGCGTGAAATGCTGATGCGGGAGATGCGCTTGGCAGAGATTGATGTCTACGAAGTTGAAGGCTTGCTGGGTTTAGGGGATTTATTCAGCTTTATGGCACTGCCACTGCCAGAATTGAAAGACCTCCTGTGGACTCCCGTCGTGCCTGCTCGCCTGCAACGCCTTTCTAACCCAGAGACAGAGTCTTTCCCCATAGAGACGGAAGACGCAGAAGAATTTTTCGCCACCATCCGCAAGCAGGATCTGCTAGTTCACCATCCCTATCATTCCTTTGCCGCTACTGTCGAGCGCTTGATCACTCAGGCGGCTCACGACCCCCAGGTACTGGCAATCAAAATGACCCTCTACCGCACCTCTGGGGATTCACTTATTATTAATGCCTTGATTGCCGCAGCCGAAAATGATAAGCAGGTAGCAGTTTTGGTGGAACTCAAGGCCCGCTTTGATGAAGAAAACAATATTAACTGGGCCCGGAAGTTAGAAAACTCAGGGGTGCATGTCGTCTATGGTCTGGTGGGCTTGAAGACTCACACCAAAATTGCCATGGTGGTGCGCCGGGAGTCAGATGGCATTCGTCGCTACGTTCACATTGGCACGGGTAACTACAATCCCAAAACGGCAAAGCTTTATACGGATTTGGGCTTGTTGACTTGTCGTCCAGAGTTGGGAGCCGATTTAACCGATTTGTTTAACTATTTAACCGGTTACTCGCGGCTGCGGTCTTACCGCAAGCTATTGGTTGCCCCAGTCAGATTGCGATCGCGCATGCTAGAGCTAATTCGCCGGGAGATCGAACATTGCCGCAACGGTTCTCATGGTCGTATTGTCGCCAAAATGAACTCCCTAGTAGACCAAGAAATGATTGCCGCCCTCTACGAAGCCTCCCTTGCTGGCGTCCAAATCGACTTAATCCTGCGGGGAATTTGCTGTTTGCGACCTGGGGTGGAAGGCGTTAGCGAAAATATCAGCGTCGTCAGCATTGTCGGTCGCTTTTTAGAACACTCGCGGATTTTTTACTTCCATAACCAAGGTCAGGACGAAGTTTATCTTGGTAGTGCTGACTGGATGCCCCGCAATTTAGACCGGCGAGTAGAAGCCGTCACCCTAGTAGAAGATCCAGCTCTTGTCAAAGACCTGCAAGAGATACTCGGGATTATGCTAGCTGATAACCGCCAAGCCTGGGACCTACAGCCAGACGGCACTTACATCCAGCGCCATGCAGAGGACAATGCCAGGTACCAGAGTTGCCAAGTCATCTTCATGGCGATGGCTAATGCTGAGTCTAGTGCTTAGCTTGCTTCTGAGGGAAACGTACTCTTAAATTCGTCAATCAGCTCGTCAATTTCCTCCAATGCCTGATTGACATCAATCCTCATCGTTTCCAGGTCTGGTTTCTCTAGTAGCCGCACCAAGGCTTCCCGTTTGCTGGCGATCGCCCTAATCTTGTCTCTAATACTCTGACGGTCCATTGACTGCTCCCTTTGCGTACTCACTTCTGTCACCAATTGTGCTGCGTTTAACCCTCACAAATCTAACAACTAGATAGGTGCAAGTATAACATCCGCATAAGGAGACAGATCAGGCTGTCGCAGCCAGCGCCGTCTCGTAGCGGAGGGGGCCCGGAGCGTGTAATGCCGGCGTTCGCGTAGCGTGCGCGCAGCGCATTCGCGCAGCGTGGCGCCAGCCATGCGCTTATAGTTAGCAGCCAGGCGGTTCTGCTTCGCTCACCGACCGCCATCCACTGGGACTTGCATCACTTGAAGCAAGTGGACTTCTTTTCCTGCGCCGCTTTCAAGTAAGACCTGACTTTTCCCGTTATCTTTTTGCAAGAAAATTTTGACGCTCTGAAAACAGAAATAGCATAAGTCCCCAAACCCTTGCTATGAGGCTATCGTGTCCGAGAGCGCCCACCCATGTCGCTGCGATGTGCGATGCGCAGTGCGATTAGCGCGCGGCAGAGCACATCCAGGGCAGGCGAACGACAGGGTGGGCGTCTCTGGACACGATCGGGCGAACTTAGCAGGTATTGTCAGAAGTAAGACGAGCGCCTGCTATACTTAATAATCAGGAAAAATTTTATGTTTTTATACCGATAATCGCCCGCTCGTACTGATAATTTGACCAAATATGAGAGATGTGTAAGTTTTTGGGCACACACACTCGCAACTCCAACACTCCGACCCAAAAGAGTAATAAGCCTCGTCAAAGCAAGACTCAATCGTGCAGCGGAGGGGGCTCGGAGCGTGCGCAGTGCTCCTAGCGCGCGCAGAGTACATCGAAGCAGTTCTGGGCGGCGGACACAAGCGCGTTAATTTAAAGAACTGTTACAAAAACTTTAGCCAAAGGTCATCGCAATGATATTATGCCTAAAACCCTTACATTTAAAGATTAATGAGTGAGACACTGACTGGACAACCCCCCATCTTCGGCGGCAGCACCGGCGGCTTGCTAACCAAAGCTCTTGTTGAAGAAAAGTACGCCATCACCTGGAACAGCTCCAAAGAGCAAGTATTCGAGATGCCCACAGGTGGCGCTGCGATCATGCGGGAAGGGGACAATCTGCTGTATCTGGCCCGCAAGGAACAATGCCTCGCCCTCGCCTACCGGCAGCTGCGCCCCAAATTCAAAATCAACGACTACAAGATTTACCGCGTTTTTCCCAACGGTGAAACCCAATTCCTGCATCCAGCAGACGGCGTCTTCCCCGAAAAGGTGAACAAAGGGCGTGAATATAACGGCAAGATCGATCGGAATATCGGCAGCAACCCAGAACCAGCCACCCTCAAGTTCAGCGGCAAGCAGCCTTACGATGTCTAGAATACTGTTCGGTACGGTGACGTACTGGCTTAGTTTAATCCTATCACGCTAATAGCTAAAGGGAAATTGTTCATTGTCAGCAATTTCCCTTTGTGAAAATTAAGAAACCGGGTTTCTGGGCATCTTTTAGTTCACAAATCAAATAGGATTGCTATAGCCTCGTTCCCAGGCAGATCCTGGGAATGTCATTTTCAGGTCTGGAGAGTTCGCGAAACAGCTCCATCGTGCGTAAGCAGGAGCGCTACGGCACAACTTCCAATGCAAATACTAACAACTAACAACTTACAACTAACAACTTACCAAAATCCTCGCTTACCGTTAGGTAGCACCGTCGCCCAATTAGTCCGGGCCATCTTCAACTGTTGCTCAGAGATTTTAGCACCAGTGAGATTAGCTCCACAGAGATTAGCTCCCCGCAGATTAGCATTACTCAGATAGGCGTAGCTCAGATCCGCCCCTCGCAGGTCCGCCCCTTCCAAATTGGCATAGTAAAAAAAAGCACGACTTAAATTAGCATCCCGCAGGTTAGTCTGCTTTAACCGCGCCTTACCAAAGTCAGTCCGAAATAGATTAGCTCCTCGCAAATCAGTTTTCACGAACTTCGACTCGCGGAAAATCGCTTCAGAAAAATCCGCTTAGATGATAAGCGCAAGCCACTAGGGGGAGGGATGTCCTAAGAAGCTAATGCCCGTGGTAATGCTCGGGATAGGTTGC
>JACOMV010000106.1:7901-19637 GCA_014324065.1 Hormoscilla sp. SP12CHS1
AGCCTCCTGCGGTGAAAGTCGCAAGTCCGGTTCCGAAAGGGAGGGTTGAGAGGCGACTCTCAGCTCGACCCCGACCAAAAAGATCGCTCCAAACCCCCCTTGCCCTAAAGCTTGGACTACGCGATAGCGATCGCGCAACCGCAGTTTTGAGCCACAAGCAGCGCAGACTGTGCTCTTCGGAGGATTTTCTGGATTTGGACAATCAGGATTTACGCAGTAGCTCATGCATCACTCGCTTCAACATCGCCAGTATATTGCCACCCTAGATTTACGCTCTTTGCTCTCACACTCTATCCCATTGCCGGGATTGCGGTATCTTTTTTTAAGGAGTTGTTAAATTTACTTTTTTTTGTTAAGTAGTTAGACAAAATTAATTACACATCGCATGGGCGCCAAAACGCTGGAAACGCTTGTAACGCAGGGACTGCTCCCGCAATCTCATGCAATTAATTTTGTCCTATTACTTAGTATACACGCTCCTTAATCCGCCAATGACCTGTATCCTTTCCCTTTTGGGCCAGCGTGTTTAGCCTTATTCTGCTGGTTTCATGTAACGACGTTGCAAATCGGAGCGTTATGCTCATCATAGCTACTTGCTTAGCGATGACCAGTTTAGGCTGCCAGTCCTTCCCGCTTCACGGCGCATCCCGGAGCCTGCGCGCCTCAGCAGCGCATCCCGGAGCTAGACCAGAAGTTCGTATAGGGACCGCGAAAAAACAAAGGTTCGGCAGGAGCGCATCGCAAAAAAGGAGCGCATCCCGGAGCCAGACCAGAAGTTCGTATAGGGACCGCGAAAAAACAAAGGTTCGGCAGGAGCGCGATCGGCATGGTATGAAATCATCCTGACCTTGCGCAACGCCCATTAAAATACTGACAACTGACAACTGACAGAGGCAAAAACATGCGGATATCACTGAACTGGCTGCGAGAACTGGTAGAACTGACGCGCGAGCCAGAATCCTTGGCCGAAACCCTGACAATGGCAGGGTTTGAGGTCGAAGAGATCGAAGATCGCCGCAGTTGGGCTGATGGGGTGGTGGTAGGAAAGATAATTGACGCCATTCGACACCCCAACGCTGACAAGCTACAGGTCTGTCAGGTGGACATAGGGGCGGCCCAACCGTTGCAGATCGTCTGTGGAGCCGCTAATGCCAAGGCAGATATCTATGTACCAGTGGCAACTGTGGGCACCTATCTGCCGAAAATAGATTTGAAGATTAAACGCGCTAAACTGCGTGGCGTGGCTTCAGAGGGGATGATTTGCTCCTTGGCGGAACTGGGGTTGGAGAAGAAATCAGCTGGAATTCATATTTTCGATCGCCCTCATCTTCAGGTGGGTAGTGATGCGCGACCGCTGCTGGGCTTGGATGATGTAGTTCTAGACCTGACTTCAACCGCAAACCGGGCTGATGCCCTGAGTATGGTAGGCGTGGCCCGGGAAGTAGCCGCCCTGACCGGAGGCACCTTGAAGTTACCGGCTGCGATGTCTCTGGAGAGCACGCTCAGGGAACCCTCCGCTATTCGCACTACTCCAGACGACACGACTGTAGATATTTCTATCCCAGAGGAGATATCTAGTTTACAGATCGAAATATCCCAAACCCACCCATGCCTGGCCTACATAGGAACGGTGCTCTCCGGGATTAAAATTGGCTCTGCGCCTAGGTGGTTGCAGCAGCGCCTGCTGAACGCCGGGGTGCGACCGATTAACAATGTGGTGGATGTCACCAATTACATTATGTTGGAATGGGGTCAGCCTCTCCATGCCTTCGATCTCGACCGCCTGCAAGCAGTAGCGGGGGGAGATTACTTGACAATTGGGGTTCGTTATGCTCATAAGGACTCAGCGCTGCAAACCTTAGATTCCGAAAAGCGGACCCTGCAAGCGCAAAATCTACTGATTACTGCTAATGACAAGCCGGTTGCCCTGGCTGGGATAATGGGTGGTTCCGAAACAGAGGTCGATTCCGAAACTAGGTCGATAGTATTAGAAGCAGCGCTGTTTGACCCAGCGGCGATCCGTTCTTCGGCCCGGACTCAAGGGTTACGGACGGAAGCATCGGCCCGATATGAGCGAGGGGTGAACCAGGCGGAGTTGGAAGTAGCTTGTAGCCGTGCGGTGCAGTTGTTGACAGAGTTGGCATCGGCAAAACTGGTAGCCCAAGCAGTGGCTGACAGCCGCCCGGAAAAATCAACCTGGTCTCGGAAAATTGAGTTGCGCCAGTCGAGAGTATACCAGGTTTTAGGAGGTGTAGAACTTGATGAAGAAACAATCGGGGAAATTCCGCCAGGGGAAATCGAGCGGATCCTGCAGGTGCTGGGATGTCAGCTGACTCCAAACACGGAGGGAGTCTGGACGGTGACGGTGCCACCCTATCGTTACCGGGACTTGGAACGGGAAATTGATTTGATTGAGGAAATAGCTCGGGTCTACGGCTACGATAACTTCTGTTCTACTTTGCCGACTCAGGTGGAACTGGGTTTTCTTCCTATTGAAGAAATGGTCATCAGGCGGTCTCGTGCCGCTTTTCGGGCTGCTGGTCTGACAGAGTTAATGCATTACTCTTACTCGGCGAATCTGTCGTCCGACGATCGCCAGGTAAATATTGCCAATCCCCTATTTATAGAATACTCCAGCCTGCGGACAGAACTGCTGTCAGGTCTGATTAAAAGCTGCCAGTATAACCTGGAACAGGGAAATGGCCTGCTCAATGGCTTTGAAATTGGTCGGATATTCTGGCGATCGGTCCGCGGACGGCCCGAAAAATCGGAAGATGGGTTAATGGAAGCTGAGTCGATCGCGGGTATTATGGGGGGCGATCGGACTTTTGGCAAGTGGACCAGGGGCGGACGGGAACAACCGATGACTTGGTACGAGGCCAAGGGGGTCTTGGAAACTGTATTTGAAAGGTTGGGTTGTCCGGTAGAGTATCAACCGGACCGGTCTGACGATCGCCTGCACCCGGGACGTACTGCTTCATTATGGTTACAAGGCGAACGCCTGGGCGTGTTTGGCCAACTGCATCCCCAACTGCGCTTCCTGCTGGAGTTACCCGATGCAGTCTACGGCTTTGAGTTGGATTTCGACCTCATGGTAGATTACCTTTCTCGTGATTCTCATATCACACCGATGTTTTCCAGCTATTCCACCTACCCCGCAAGCGATCGCGATATTGCTTTGTTCATCCCACTAGAGGTATCGGTGGCAGATATCTCCAGGGAGATAAGTAAAGCTGGCGGCAGTTTACTGGCGTCGGCGGAGTTGTTTGATGAATATCGCGGTGACAATGTACCAGCGGGACAGCGGAGTTTGGCGTTTCGGTTGATCTATCGGGCGGGCGATCGCACTCTCACCGAGTCTGAGGTGGAACTGGTCCATCAAAATGTCCGAGATGCCCTAGTCTCCAAATTCCGCGTCAGCCTCAGAAGTTAGTCATTGGTCATGGCAAACATCTCCAGAATTTCTTAACAATTCGGGTTGTCAAAAGATGGTAGATTGAAAATTAGCAAATTGAAAATTGCAAATTGCTCCATTTTCAATTCACCATTCGCAATTAGCCATTTTCAATTCGCCATTTGATCGCGTGGCCTTTGAACACGGATGCCAGGCAACCGATCGCGCTAGTGGGCACTGGTTCCGCTGAATAGGATAGGGCGCTGGTTCCGCACCTTGGCCCCAAACACTTAACGGTACCTGCTCTCATCCCGTTAGCGTAGCGGCCCGACGCCGGGAGGGCTAGCCAGTATCAATCTACGCCTTGCTGTTCCGGATGTGAGTTTCATGTATTAGTATTAAGATTATGTCAGCGGGTAAGTATCTTGATTGCTGGCTATAAGATCCGGCGAGACCCCAGATGAAAAGTTAACTTTTAAGGAGACAAGAAATGTTAAATATTACGAATACGACCTCGGAGTACAGTTTTTTACTATCTCCGTACAACAACAGGTTCAAAACCATGTTCAATATCCTGGACAGATCGATCAATTTACGCAGGGAACACAATCCCAATCCCTATCTGGAGACTAAAATTTCCGACAATTTTGCCCTTGTCGGTAAGGAATTCAACCTCGATGTAAGCAATAACTTCGGCGATCGCGACAACAACATTAGTCGCTACAACGCCAGTGGTTTGCCAGAGGGTCTAACCATTAACTCCAGTAGTGGGGTGATCAGCGGCACCCCTACTACTGTTGGCAGTTTTGACGTGACGGTAACGGTATCGGATGAGACGAGAAGTTCCGTAAAAGATAAATTTGGGATTGAGGTAGTCATCGAAAGCAACGGGATAGTCTTTGGCGATCATCGAAACAATCTCATCTTCGGGGGTGATGGAAACGATGACATCCACGGGTTCCAGGGAAACGATACCCTCATCGGGGGTGCTGGAAACGATGACATCCACGGGAACGAGGGAAACGATACCCTCATCGGGGGTGCTGGAAACAATGACATCTTCGGGGGCCCTGGAAGCGACACTTTTGTCTTGACCCGAGGGGGTTTCATAACCATCATGGACTTTTCCGATAGCATCATGAACTTTTCCGATGATACGGATGATACGGACTATATCATGTTAAAAGGAGGTTTAAGTTTTTCCGATTTAACCTTTGATAGCGCGGATAGTAACATTGATGGCTTCGTGCATACTGAAATTAAGGTCACGGCTTCTAGGGAACATTTGGCAACTTTGTGGTTTACTTATCCTTCGTCTATGGATCCTTCCGATTTTATTTAGTTAACGCCGTAGTGAAGCCCTGGGGGGCTTCACTAGTGCTCTCCTCTTGGGGATTTTTCTGAGGTTTGTCGTGACAAACCTCAGTGGCGGGACATCTCGCAATACTTCTCGGTTAAGCACATTCTCAGGCGGAGCCGTGGGAACGAGGGGGGGGAACACAGGACCGTAGTTAAATCACTACATCTTGACCACTACCTTTAGCTATTTGTCCCGCAGTATATTACCCTGCGGAGTCTCAGACTGGCACGATATTTTAGAGGCTCCGCCTCTTGTCCAAGATATGAGTTATAGCAAAAATTACCCGTCCTCTATTCTGACAAGGGAAAGTTCATGTTGCCCTACGATGCCTACCGTTCCGGAAAAATCGGGATGCATGGCAAAAACCCCTCAGGCATCGTCCTAGGATTTATAAATGGCTCGCACAGGCTACACGTTACCAGTTCAGGCATCGTCCTAGGATTTATAAATGGCTCGCACAGGCTACACGTTACCAGTATTCGCTGTTACTGCTGCTAAGGCGGCCCTGGTTCATTTGATAGAACCCACAGACGCTAAACAGGCAATATCCCTGGACTTGCTGCCGGGAACAGCAGATATTCCTATCTACCAAGTGGCAAGTTTGGATGCTAGTTCCGCATTGGCGATCGCGATCAGCGACCCGGGAGATAATTTAGACTTGACCCGCAATACTCAGATCTGGGCCTGGGTAAAATTGTCCTCTCGAGGCGGGGAAAGTTTAGTCTTAGAAGCGGGAGAAGGGTTGGGGAAAACCACCTCTGGAGAACCGGCCATTTATAGCTATGCCCGCTTGCTGTTTCAGACTAATTTATTGCCCCTCATTCCCCCAGATCGAACCGCAACTGTTTGTATTATCCTGCCAGAGGGTCGTCAGCTAGCTCAACGTACCTCTAATGAAGCTTTTGGTATAATAGAAGGATTAAGTTTATTAGGAACCAGCGGCATTTCGCAACCGCTTTCTGCTGCCGATCATCTAGAAACCTTTCGCCAAGACTTGCAGCAGAAAGTTAAAGAAGAGTCCCATTTAGTATTTTGTCTGGGTAGCAATGGTCTGCAAGTTGCCCGGCGGTTAGCAATACCGGAAACAACTGTCGTGCAAACCGGAAACTGGATAGGTAGTTTATTAGTAGAAGCTGGGTGGCGCGGTGCTAAATCTGTACTTTTGATTGGATATCAGGGTAAGTTAATTAAACTAGCTGGAGGCATTTTTAATACTTCCAGTCATCTAGCTGATGCTAAATTAGAAATTATCAGCGCTGCTGTAGTTCAAATGGGGGGCAGTATGCTAGCAGTGCAAGGGGTGTTAAATGCTAAAACTGCTGATGCTGCTTATCGGGAACTTCTCATGCTGGGACTTGCTGAAACTGTGTTCGGATACCTGGCAGAAAAAATTAGTCAAAAATCCCAGGATTACGTACAAAAATATGCAGATGTGTCTCTCAAGGTGGGCACGATTTTGTTCGATCGCCAGGGCAAGATAATTTCTCAAGATACTGCTGCAACGCTGCGCGTACTGCGTAACGGGAAATGCTAAAAATTAGCAATTAACAATTAGCCAAGCAAAATGCTATGGCAACGGATAAGTCGCTGGTTTGTTGGGGATAGTTAACCCGGGGACGCGCGATCGCAATTAAAGGAATACCCAACTCAGCTGCTACAGTGTGTTTAATATCTTCTCCTCCCGCTTTACCAGAAGCTTTAGTAACAACTAGGGAAATTTGCCAATGACGCCAGAGTTCCCTTTCTAGATTAGCGGGGACCGGAGGACGGATGGTAATAATGCGATCGGAGGTAAAGCCAGCCCCTAATGCCGTTTCTAGGGATGTGACTGAGGGAAGGATGCGGGCAAAGAGAGTAGCCTTTTCATGCCAGGAACAGAACAGTGGTAAAGGTTTATAACCCACCGTTAGCAGCACTCTTTGTCCTTTCAGGTAATCTCCTGCTAGCAGTTGCTCGAAACTTTCTAAGCAGGCGATCGCCTCCCGTGGGTGATTCTTTAATTCCGGACGTTCGTAGCGAAGATAGGGGAGGTGATGTTGGGCGGCAGCGGCGATCGCCATCTGGGAAATTGCCACCGCATAAGGATGGGTAGCATCCAAAATCCCCAGTATTTGCTCTCGCTCCAAGAAGTGGCCTATCCGAGTAGCATCTATCTGCCTCACCTCTACCCGCAGGTAAGGGGACAGGGGATAGAGCGATCGGGCCGCTGTAGTAGTCACCGTCACGGTACAGAAAATTTGCGATTGGCAGAGTTTCTGTGCCAGTTGAGCACTTTCAGTCGTCCCGCCAATCAACCAAATTCGTCCCCTTGAAGATTGGGTTGTATCTGACATCTTGTATCTTTGCCGTTACCCCGCCTAAAAGCTAAAGTCGGTTGAAACTCATATCTTGCACCATTTGCAACTAGAGGCGGAGCCTCGGGTCACTCTTTCCCAGGCGGAGCCTAGGAAAGAGGGTAAGCAATTCAAAATTCAAAATTCAAAATTCAAAATTGGGAAAGCCCTTGAGGACAAGGCTCTCAGCTTTTTGGCCTATGCAATTTAAATGCGCGACTCGTTTCCGAGAGTGCCCACCCTGTCGCGTCGCTCCCGCGCGCGACATGGGTGGGCATCTCTGGAAACGACATTAAACGAGGATAAAACTCTGATAATGCTTTTAGTGGGTTTTAACCCACTTGAGCTAGCTAGGTTTTAACCCATGGCGGGCCAAACGAGGGTAAAACTCTGATAATGCTTTTAGTGGGTTTTAACCCACTTGAGCTAGGTTTTAACCCACGGCGGGCCAGGAGGCTAATCTCCAATGGTGCAAGATCGCGCATTGGTAACCGACTGAAAATCTTATGGAGAATTTAGTTTAGTATTGCGTGGACTTGAGGTTTTAGCCTCTGGCTTTAACCGTCTGACCACTGACCACTCAAAATTTCACCTTGTACAGGGTAAATAACTCTCTGGGTCGGCGTTGGAGGATTTTGGCACCCGTTGATAAAATCATTTTCTCCCAATTTCCTAGAGATGACAAAAATACCTCCGCCCCCAGATAAGTTTCCAAGATCGCCCAATTTTCCGCCTCGGGATTTTCTGGATCTAGGATATCGAACACAAACATCTCCGTGGGTTTGAGTACCCGCTTCACTTCCGACATCACTATCTCCCAGTATTCTAAGGAGTAATAGCAGCTCCAACCAGTCGCGATCGCCAGATCGAACTGAGAGGGCTGATAATTCAGCTGGTGGGCCGCTCCCAACTCTACTCCTTTAAACAGCTTAGAATTCAGCTGTGGCCCGCGACTATTCAGACCCTCCCGCGCCACAGTGCTAATTTCGAGACCGTAAAAGAAAGCCCCCCACTCGTGCCAGGGATAGATCAAGAAACTCACCCCACAGCCCAGATCTAGACAGAGCTGGCCCTTTTGAGGCTTTCCCACTTCCCAGAAGGGAGAAGCCACTTTTGCCGTCAGTGACCCTGAAGTCCAGTCCTGAAAAATCGGCATGACCTGCACTTCTGACGGCAGATCGAAAGTATCTCCCCGGTATTGCTGGTTAAAACGATAGGCCACCCCTGCTAGCTGCCCTTGCCAGGCATCTGATTCATTAGCCCCACCGAACCATTGATCATCCCTCGCGCTCTTACCTTGTTTTGACATCCGCTTTGACAACCTGACTTAACAATTGCTCGTGATTGCTCGTATCTTGTCCCCGGACAGAGGTGATCGGTCCGCGAACGGCCCGAAAAATCGAATGCTTCAATCATCTCTGTCCGGGGATAGTAGAGATATATATTTTGTCATCACTCTATTATAGCACTTTTGACAGCAAACGAGAAACTGAAGATTAAAAGAATGAGAAGATTCAAGCTATTAAGGAGATGAATCAACCCTTGAGAGCCTTTCTAAAGTTCTTGCGGTAAGACTGATTGGCAACCAACAAAGCTGGCCACAACAGGGATAAACGGATTTTGTCTGACATTGTGCGGTTAAATTGAGTCCGATTATATCCTTTCCAGAACTTCCAGGCCCCGCCGATATAAACTACTAGCAATCCAAATACAATTAAACTCATTGCCACTAACTCCTTCCATCAGGGTAACATGAGAACACTTCCAGACCGGGCAGGCCATCACCGTCAACAACACTCAACTGTCAAGGTTGCGTCTGGCTAACGATGCCGCTGCTTGGGGCCAGTCTAATTTTATTTTAGTTCACCTCCGGATAAATGGGATGATCGCGATCGCCTCTTTTACGATAAACTGTTGCTATTAGCGCAATAGTTTGATTATGTTTGTCGGAACCACCGCAGCAGCGACTCTTTTAGGTATTTCCATGCAAAGAGTCAGGGTGCTATTAAAGGAAGGTCGCATTCAGGGAGCCCAGAAAATCGCCCGGGTTTGGGTGATTCCTCTATATCAAGGCATGCCGCGAATAGCGAGGGGAAAACGGGGCCCTAAGCCCGACTGGCAACCGCGCCAGCACTGTGCTTCCAATACAGTTCACATCAACCGCCAGAGCATCGGTTACAACCAGAAGCACGAGACGACGGAAAAACCAGTAGTGTCGGTGAAGCGGGGAAATCAGAATTTGGGTAAAGGTCACGAAGCGGAGATTCATGGCCCTTGTCGCGTCGTCTATAGACCTAATAAGCCTCACGATTGCGGGGCGACCGTTTGGATCGAGACATTGGCAGAGGTGACTATTTATAATTTGGAGGCAGCACTAGTTACTATCGGCACTCGCTGGGACTTGGAACCTGGATGAGGTTTCAGAGCGCGGTGGGGTGCTATATCAGCCCCAAATTTTTCTATACCCGTACCATACGCTCCGGGCCCCCTCCGCTGCGAGATCGGGCTAGTATTTCAGGTGATAAAATTTAGATCGGGCACTTGTAGCTCATAAGGCGTTACGGGCACTAGCTGCTGCGCAGCACAACTATTGGTATAAACAATTAGCAATTAGCAATTAGCAATTAGCAATTTAACAGATAGGTTAGTTCAAAGATGAAAGTCAAAACTCAACTCGCGCAGCTGCGAGCCTCGCGCGGGAATGTCAGTTACGAAAAGATTGCCGCATCTACGGGAATAGACAGCCAGCAGTTAAGGGAACTGGAAATCGGTGAAGCTAACGCGATCGCCTTGACGACTCTGGGGAAACTCTGTGCCTTTTTCCAATGCACCCCCAACGATTTGTTCGCACTGGACTGGTCTGAAGGGGAAATAGATACCAGTCCTGCCACTGCAGAGGAACTCGCCCGCGCAAGCGAAAAACGCGAAAAAAATCGCGAGATGATTAAAAAGGCCTTTGCCCGGGCTGAGGCGATGCCACCTCGTCCACCAGAAGAAATATGGAGAAGTTTTGAAGCGACTATCGATCGGATCGCGCCTCAGATGGAAAACTCTGGATCCTCTGTAAATGGGACGAATGTTGATGCTTAAAGTTGTCATTGATACTTCTGTATTTATTGCAGCACTCCTCCGTCCAACAAGCAACAGCAGTCTCCGCCAAATTTTAAGGTTGTGGCGTGAGAGGCGTTTTATCTTAGTAACCGCCCCTCCTTTGCTTGAGGAGTTATTCACCAGGCTAGCGAGGCGGAAAGTAGATCCAGCTGATATCGAAGATTTGCTGGTGGATATCAGATCGATCACCCTACATATACCTGGTGCGTATGAAGCCACTCGCCTTGATGACATCGACCCAGATGATAATAAGTTTTTAGCAGCAGCCTACGAAGCTAAAGCGGATTATTTGGTGTCAGTCGATAAGGATTTGCTGTGGTTAAAATACTACCACGGCACTCAGATCCTGACTCCAGCTTTGTTTCTGCGGGCTTTGCTAGAGAACGGAGGTCCCGAGTCGGGGCGATCGAGCCAATAAACCGCCCGGGGAAGAAGCGTAGGGCTTGGATCGCCTGCCCGGGGTCGATAATGGCTTTCACCCTGCATGAATTTTGAATGATGCTTGAAGTTATGATATACTGATGTTGCCAAACTTCCCGACAGGTGATAGCCATGACCTAATGATAATCCCAGGAGGCTTTATGAACGTTAAATTAGTTGAATCATTAGCGCAAATCGTCCAATCTCTCTCGACCGGAGAGCGATCGCTGCTAGAGGAAAAACTGAAAGCGACGCCCGATATTACCTCAGCAGAAGAGCAAGAGCGCCCTTTTTATGAAACGGCCACTCCAGAAGAAAGGGCCAAAGCATTTCGGGAGTGGGCGGAGAGTCATCCGCGCAACATGCCCTATTTGTCCGATGAAGCCATTAGTCGAGAAAGTATTTACGGAGAAAGGGGTTAATGCCATTTTTGATTGATACCAATATTCTATTGCGGAGTGCTGACCCTAACCATCCCATGTACGCAGATGCTGTCAATGCGACAAATATTCTGCTCAAACGGGATGAAGAAGTTTGTATTATTCCGCAAAATTTAATTGAGTTTTGGAATGTTTACACCCGGCCTGCAGATAAAAATGGGTTGGGACATACCCCAGAGGAAGCAGCAGTGGAAGTGAATCGGGAACGGTTGGTGCTGACTTATGGGGTCAGGGGAGTCAATGTCCACGATGCCAGGTTAGTGGCGGCAATGCAGGTGCATGGGTTGACGCACATCCTGACTTTTAATAACAGGGATTTTGCTCGGTATGCTGAAGTGACGGCTGTGCATCCGACAGATATGCGATCGCCTCCTTCCGCCCCGGCAGTTTAAGATTGAGAAACCGGGTTTCTTCCACTATGTCTGGCAGGTAGATGAGGCACTCAGGAGAAACCCGGTTTCTGAGCCCTTGTTAACTTGTCGCGCAAATAAAGCTGCAATTCCTGTCAATATCGTCATACAGGTTGAAACCCGTTCGTTAGCTGGAGATCGGAGGATCTGAAAATAACTACGAACTACTTACTACGAACTACGAACTACTTACAGCTTGTTCACAAGTTAGCTAGTACAGGAGCAGCATTTTGTAAACCAGTTCTTAAACGCAGTTGTTCCAATCAGC
>JACOMV010000107.1 GCA_014324065.1 Hormoscilla sp. SP12CHS1
TAGGGTGTGTCATCAATCAAATTGCTTGACAGAAGTAGATGGATACGGTATGGAGTCCTTATCCAGCAATAACAATCAAGAGGGCATGATATGAGACGCTATGGCTTGCGAGACGACCAGTGGGAACGGATCGAACACCTTTGACCTGGTAAAGAGGGTGACCAGGCGCTACAGCCAAGAACAATAGATTATTCGTTGAAGCCGTGTTATATCGATATCGTGCTGGCATTCCCTGCTTGTCCTAGTATTTGACTCTCCTGGGTTTTTAGTGTAAATTGTATCGAGCAATACAATTTTAACGAATAAAAAAGGCTGAACCCGTACATATAAGTTTTACTTATCACTAAAACCCCAGGAGACCCTAGTATTTAAAATAGAGTTGAGCAGATATTGCGGTCTTACAGGACACAAACGGAAATATTCTGGCGCTCCAAATATACTACCAAGGGCGGCTTTTACATGGCGGCCATTTATAATAATGTGTTTGCTAGGAGCCGCTTTAGCTTCTGAGTCTTGATACTTAGCCCAAACATAAACAGCACCAGAACTTTCAACAGGATACTGATGCTTCAATAGTTGGTCAACTGTATATTGAAGATTTTGTTTCGTCACCCTAACTAAAGATTGGATATGATTAATTAAACGCTCATCCTCAAGAATTGAAGCTGAAGCGCACTGGGCAAGTGAACTAACGCAAGAAGCATAACTGGCGCGAAAATTTCGTATTTTTTCTATAGTGCTTTCATCAGAAACAAAAAAACCAAACCTAACATCTTGGTCATGGAATCAACATGGATCAAGTTTGAGATGAATTAATTCTCCCTAAAATAGTAGCTGCTGATTCCTTTGTGCTAGCAAAAACCCGATATACCTCATCCGATATCACTTTAACCTGATAGTCTTGAGCGCTGTCTACTATTCGATTAAGTTCCATCTGAGATAGTTCTGCACCCGTGGGATTGTTAGGAAAATTCACAACTAAAACAGAAGGTTGGTAACTTGAAATTTCATTAATAATCACATCGGCGACGTTTTTATCTCTGGGATCGTAGGTGCGAATTACTGCTCCTAAAGCTTGCGCCCACATATAATAAGGAGACCAGCCAGGTTTGGCAAAAGGATTGTATCTTTTGGCTGCAAGCTAATCAAAAAAGCCATCCACAAAGCTTCTTTTGCTCCAGATGTAATCAATATTTGCTCTTCATTAATGCTATTGCCTGCTTTGAAGAGGTAACTGGCGTATGCAGAGCGTAAGCTTTTCATCCCTTGGGAATCAACATAACCTAACTGTGCTTCTTTCATACTAGTGAAAATTAGCTCTTTAATCCAGTTAGGCTGGTCAAGCTGAATCTCCCCAATAGACAAATCTACGAGGTCTGTTCGAGAAATGTCTGTTGCCACAGATGTGGGATAACCCTTGAAATTGGTTTGAAAACTGGTGAGAATGCTATCGATATATTGATTCATAACAAAAGAGCGATCGCTACACGCCTGGGTAATATAAACTATCAGTACTATGGCATCAGGTAATACATATTCAGGTTCTCAATTGACCCAGCGAGTAATTCCCGTTCGCTCAAGGATACATGAATACGTTCCACGTGTTTATCCTGATAATGAGCATGGACTTTACTTGCCATTTCATGCCCTAACTTATTGATCAAGTTGTTAGCATCAAGTAAATCCAAATGCAAGGTTTTATCTTGATAACCTTTACTAAAGGCAACTGTCAGTTCATCACAAGCATTTAATAGTTGCAGAGCCTGGGGTGACAAAACTTTCCTCAGCCTCTGTTGCACATCTACCTGCTGCCATTCTTTAGAGTCAATTTCAGGATAAACTTAGATGGTGCTATGACCATCTAAGAAAAAATCAAAACCGATGAGCAGCTTGTTATTTACAATCAATGTTCGCACATCTTCCCTTTCTCCATGCAGAGATATTGCTGCTTCCAGCTTTTCTGGATAGTCCTCAATAATAAACCAGATTTTTAACCGAGAATTTGCTTTTTCTGGGCGCAAATCGACTCCAGCAGCAATCTTTTTGCTCCAGTCAAAGCGATCGCTATAAAATTTCTGGAAGAGACTATAATCTAACTTCGCCCTATCCATTGCTTCCACTGCCCGGAAGAACTCCAACACCCCGTTGATTTCCTTAGGAAAATATTGCCGATCTCGAAACCAGAGGTTAAAGCGAGCAGGATCAAGCCGATCTCCGGCAATTTTGCAAGAACACTCAATTGTGTAACCCCCTGCTTTCTCCACCAAATGCTTGAAGAGTTCCAGAGGATAAATATCTGGGATTTTAAACGCTTGTTGGTGAGCCTCAAAATAGCGTATATTCTTATCGATATCTAACAAATGCTGAGTCATTATTTGTGTTCCCTTTGATAATTTTTAGTTAACAATTACTGTTGGAGATTATGGTAACCAGAAGGGTTAATCGGTAATAGATATTCGGCAATTAGATTCCAGCCATATCTATGAGGATTAGCCCCCAAGTCAGTCATCAGTTGATCGATCGGTTTAAACATCGACTGAGCTATGCATTTGTTAGGATCTATGGAATCATAGGTACTTTCAATCACCTCTAGCATCTGTTGACGCGAAGGTACTTTCAGATTCCCTTTGAGATACTCCGTTAACCAACGAGCACTCACCTCTGACATTAAAGAACCAAATATTCCGCCGTTGTAGCCATTAAAACCCATCCGAGGAATGTCAGGATGTATCATGTTGCGGTAGATTAAAACAAGTTCCCGGTCATCAAGTATCTTTTGGCGGTACTCCGGTGAAAGAAAAGGAATGTCTTTACGAAATCCAGTCCCGAAAATCACCACATCTGCCTGCAAACTTTCGCCATTTGCCAGTTTGACACCACCCGGAACGAATCGTGCAATTTCCGTCTTCTGAGTTTTGAGTTTGCCAGAGCGGATGTGTTTGTAGAAGTCTACACTAGATAGCCTGATATACAAACGACAGTTCACTAATTTATCAATGGCTTGTTCGTGACGCATTCCACAACTATCAATACGGAATTGGAGGCGGAGACAAATTTCTAATAGCCGCCAAAAAGCTCACGATAAAGGCTTTGGGATCTGATACAGTGGACTTTCAGCCCCATGAACAAATTGAGAAAAACGGGATAGCACAATATACTGGACGTGGAACAAACCTAAAATATACTTTGATTTGTCCCTCATTTTCATCCTGAAACCTGACGTTAACTTCCCATCCTGGTTGATTGTCAGTTCGTTTTTCAACTTTAATTATATTAGCCCCATACTTAATTCTATCTAAAACACCAGAGTGCTGAGCGTAGGATTTTAAGTAATCCCTGATATGTTCCGCCGTTGGTCGCAGCGGGTAATATTTCGGAAAAAGAGTAGATATTACCGGGGGTTTGAGTAGCCAGTTCTGGGTAAGTCCGTGACTTTTCCCAAACCCCACCAAGTCCCTTTTGCTTCTCAAATACTGTAACTTGGTAACCCTCTTCTAAGAAGGTTTTTGCCGTGACCAAGCCAGTTACTCCTGCACCAATGATGCCAACTTGTTTAATTTCCATCCTGCCATTTATAGTAATTGATGGAGCGACTGAAAGTTTTTTTGAATTTTACTCCAATTTTGAGTAAACCTCGAAGCAGCTAAACTCTTTGTCAACCCTCGATCTTGGGCAATTTCATTTAAGAGTTCATCTTCAGGGGGAATTAAATTATAAGCCCCAACAGTTTTAGATAGCAGATCCTCTTCTTGAGGAATGCTCTTGTATTTACCTATCTCTGCAATTGCCGTTAGTAATGGTTCTAAATGATAGTTTTGATACCCTTGGGCTATAGCAGAAAGACACCACAATTCTGAACGGAGATTGCCTGCACTCCGTCCCAGTCCTAAAATGGAAGAGTCTATATATGATATGTTGCTCCTGAATCAGCAGCTGCTAAGGAGTTAGCAAATGCTAGTGAAAGAAAATCATGGGCATGAAATCCTAGGGGAACCTCAATGATTGACCTGAGATGACTATAAATAGCTTTCAGTTGGCTAGGATAGAAAGCTGAACAAGTATCGGCTAAGTAAATGAGGTTTGGAGATAGTTTTTTAACCAGTTTGTCACAGTTTGCCTCAAGTTCATCTTGGCTATATCTTGAGGAACAAACAAGATTGATTGAAATAGATAGACCGGCTGCTCTGGCTGCTGGAATGTGTTTTTCTAACTGCTCCCACCAATTCGGTAAATAAACAAACCTCAATAAAGAAATCCCGGATTGTTTAATTTTTTCAAAATCAGGGTTTTTATTCAGTCCTGTGGGATGGATCATCAGCGCCAAATTGACATCTGGATATTCCGAGGTTAATTCTTGAGCCAGACATAAGGGAAAATCACTTGTAATCCCTCGCAAAATCTCCATCTGATGCAAAAGCACTGGTAACTGGTAACTGCTCGCTGGCAAAATTTTGATCTCATCTTCCCAGTTCCTGCATAGCCCGTCGCACGCAGGTTCTAACAGCTAAATCTTGCTCTTCTGCCAACATTTGCTGAAAATGAGATTTGAGAAGCGAGTATATATCTGACTGCTCGTTCGCCACAGCATTGGCCAGCGCTTGCAACCCCGCAACAGAAGCATAACGTACTACCCATTCAGGGTCTTGGGAAGTGAGCAGCAGAGTTTTTCCGACTCGTGCTTGAGTTTGTCTCACCTGTGCTGCTGGGATTTTCGACCAGAGTAAATTTCCTAAACCTTTAGCCGCAGCACGACGAACGCTCATAGAAAAATCAGTTTCTGCTGCTTCTAGCAATGTTTCTAGCGCTCTGGGGTCGCCAATTTCTGCTAATGCTCTAATTGCCCAAGCTCTCCCGCCATAATTATAGTCGTCAAGCAAGTTTAGCAATGGCATCACTGCTACCTCTCCTAATTGCACTAACCCCTCTACTGCTGCTACTGCTGCACCTGGGTTATTGTAGCTCAGGACGGCTATTAAGGTCGGTGCTGCTGACTCTAAACGCGCATCTGCTAAAGATTCTACTGCATCGATTAAACTATCGGAAGAATCTGCTTGCTCGACTGCTTGGATTAATTCGCTAGCTAGGGTACTCTGATTCATCTGGAAAATTGAAAATTGAAAATTGAGAATAACTATTAGCTATTATACCAATCCTTCTCTTCGCTGTTATCCAACCCCCGGCTAAGAGCTGAAGTCGGTTTTAACCGACGAATATCAATTCCTTAAAAAGGCAATTCACATGAGTAATTCCTCTGCCGATTCAAGTCTCTCATATCTTTAATAAAATGATATTATCCTCTACCCAGAAACCAGATTATTTAATAAACCTGGTTTCTTATGTTTTACATATGTATTTACTTTTCTCTGCCGGCGTCTTCCGCATGCTCTTGTCCTGAAGGACACGGCTAGCGCCGCGCTGCCGCGATCGGCATGCTCCAGACACCGGCCGCTAATTCTCGCGACCAAGTCTGAAGCTGCACTCATTAACGAGCTGTCTATTTCTATTTTATACTTATGCTGCTCTAATATTTTCTCTACGACCGTTTCTAGCTTTGCATTCCCTTTTCTGGCTCCCAAACCGTTAATCACACATTCTATTTGTCGGACTCCCAAATCTAATGCTGCGATCGCATTATCGACTGCATACCCTCGATCGTCATGACAATGTACTGATATTATCGCATCGTTGATATTGGGAACGCGATTAAAAATCATTGCTATCAGTCGCATCCACTCCCATTTTTTCTAGCAGTTGAGCGATGCTAATTTTATCGGGAAGATTCATTTGCACCGCAGGGGCGGTAGTTCTCCATCCCGCATGGTGGTATCAAATATCATCACTTTATTTATATCTGTCACCATAATTGCAATTATAATAGGTTATCCATCAGGTTCATCAGATGGATGGCTGTCTCAGATAGGGTGTCAGATTCTTTGTTTTTGACATGATGCTCTAAAAGTCCTTTAAGAGAAATTAGCTTGAGACTGTTTTCTGCTAATGTTTCGGCGATCGCCTCTGCTGCGGGCAAATACCCGATCGCCCCCAAGTCAGAAAGAGCCGCCCGTCGCAGTTGCAACTGGGAGCCTGCCAAAGCTGCCACCAGGCGATCGCCATATTTCACCTCACCCGTCAGTTGATACATTGCCCTGGCCGCGCCGTACTGTTCCAGTTCTAGAGGATGTGCTAGAAATGGTTCAATTAGCGGTATTGCTTGAGTCGCACCCAACTTACCCAAAGCCTCGATCGCGGCATTGTAGGGTTGAGCTAAGTGAGGACATCCCGGTATCGGCATTGCCGAAGCTAACCCGCCTTCTAGCAGTTGCATCAGCTTCGGAACACAGCTGATATCTCCCAACATTCCCAAGGACTGGGCGGCTTTTTCCCGCACGTAAAAATCCTCGCAGTCCAAACACTCAATCAGTGCAGGCACTGCGGTTCTATCTCCCAGTTTTCCCAGCGCCGTTGCTGCATTTCTGCGCAGGGGATATCCTCCCGACTCTGTCCGGTCCTCTTCATCTTCTAAAGCCGCAATTAGCGCCTCTATTGCCTCCGGTGCCTTGACTCGGAATTTCCCCAGCCACCATGCAGCATAATAGCGATCGCCCCTATATCCTGTTTTGAGATTAGCGATCGTCTTTTCCTCCGTTAAAGACTCGCCATCTTCTGGAGAAGGCAGTAATGAGCCGACCGACTGCGCATGTTCGTACAGCATCTGTTCTCACATCAGTAGACGTAAACATAAAATTGCCCGGAAAAGTCAACAACTGCTAACTCTCAGCTGGCAGCTGTTTGCCTTTCCGGGCTACACCCGCTACTTTTCTAGCTCAGGGCGTTGATCGCGTAGTCGAGATAGTTATTCGCCTCAGTACCGGGCTGACCACTTATACCGTGGTTTGACTTGATGTACTTCAGCGCTTCGATGTACCAGCTGGGAGACAACTCGAACGTCTGGTTGATTTCATCGATACCAGCAAGCAGGTACTCATCCATCGGTCCTGTGCCTCCAGCCACCAAGCAGTAGGTCACCATCCGCAGGTAGTAGCCAATGTCGCGAGCGCATTTCTGCTTACCTACCGAGGTAGAAGCATAGGTTGGTCCTGGCATGGTCGTGGTGTAGGGGAATTTGGTATACACCGCTTGGGCTGCCCCATTAATCAACCGGTCTGCATTGGAGGTCAAGCTTTTTGCTGCTTCTAAGCTAGCCGACGCCCGCTGGAATCGACCAAAAGCGCTTTGGATTTCTGTGTTGCTCAGAAACCGACCTTGTGAATCGGCGGCAGATACTGCTTCTGTCAGAGGTGTCTTCATTGTTGAGTTTTTCCCTTAGTTTTACAACTTCTTCAATGCTTAGTCAAGAATGGAATTGCGCCTGGTGAAAATACGGAATTCTGTTGTTTAGGCAACCGCACCTGCGGCGCGATCGAAGTAGGTAGCAATTTCCGCCATCAGGGCGCTGCAATCGCCAGGGGTAATTCCGTTCCGGTCATTTGCGAGCGCGATCGCCGCTTCCTTCATCTTTTCTACCCCTACTGCCACTGAAGCACCTGGTGTACCCAGTGCCAAGTATGTTTCCCGCAGACCATTCAGGCACCGGTCTTCCAGTACGCTAGCATCACCTGCAAAAATTGCGTAGGTTACATAGCGGAGGATGATTTCCATATCCCGCAGGCAAGCTGCCATCCGCCGGCTCGTGTATGCGTTCCCACCAGGAGCAATCAACTGGGGCTGTTCGGCAAACAGAGAACGAGCCGCATTAGCAACGATAGTAGAAGCGTTGCTGGTAATCCGGTTTACCGCATCCATCCGCTTGTTGCTGTCTGCCACCATAGCTCCCAGAGCGTCCAGCTGGGCTGTGCTCAGCATTTCACCCCGGGCATCAGCCTGAGAAATCACCTTTGTGAATGCATCGTACATTGATTTATACTCCTACTTTACTTGGTTTTTATTTTCAAGGGTGTTTCATTGAGCGCGAGTTCAGTGCTGATCGGTGCAACCTGACCTTCGCGCGTAGCCGTGTAGCTGAGCGAAGCTTGTGCCGCCATAGACAAACAATCGACTCCAACCGTTGTTTTTCTCACCTCCCCCTTGATACCCACTACCGGACTATCAAATGGTTTGTTAAGAATTCTCAGACTACTTCCTGATTTTCGTCAGATAGCACTTACTGCTTGTCTAGAGCTTGTTTTGCTATGCCTTTGCCTGTCCTCATTACCCTCCACTTTTCTCTTATACAATGATGTCGTGCCCTTATTTATTACATATTGTTAAGATTTTAAAGTTTGGGTTTTCGAGCACCGCACAAACTCATACAAAAACTTGTCACACGGCAGATACAGGTACTTTACGCTCCCTCTACCTCCTGGGCCACAAGATCTAAAGGCTGATCAGGCCCCAGGCCGCTAACGCTACCGCGATCGTTCCTCCCGCCAACAGCACGGCACCTGTTATTGTAATCACCTTTCCAGCCAGACGAGCCGCTTTTGGATAAGGGGGCTTCTGCCACTCCCAAATGTATGTTTTGACTTTGGCTTGGAAGTATCCCAGTTGATCCAGTTGCTGGCGATAGTCCTCTCCATAGCGTGGCATCCGAGCAAAGGGCAACTCTCCTATCCCGCGCTGGGGTAATATCCGCCGCCGCTGATATGGCACCGTCTCGTCCCCAAAGTTTTGCTGGTATTCCTCGCTATCTAGCAAGGCATCGATGAACCCTGGCAGCCCTTTGGTTGCCAGCACAATTGACCAGGCTCGCTTTTCCCGATCGTTATACAGTTCTCGCCCCAGGATGCGCTGTACGCACATCTGGACAAACCGGTAGTTGTTGTTGCACTCATAATTGCGCCGGCGGAATGGATCGGAAGTCGCCAGACCCCGAATGAATTCCCGCACCGTGATCTGACCAAATCTCATCTGAGATTCTAAGAATGTTTGCCGGTTGCTGGTCAGCAACTGTTGTTCGTTAAATATCTGGCGATAGCCTGCCCAGATCAACTCATCCATTTCCGTACCTGCCAGCATGTTTTCCGCTGTGTAAATTCTGGGCTGCTCATCTCCTGGTATTTCATATCCCGCTACCCGCTGGTTTTGGCTTGATGCCGGATAGCTGAGTAATGGAATTGCCAATCGTTCACCTCCTTCTGTACATTTACTTATTTGGTTCTTCCTTAAAGATTAAGCGATCGAGTTCATATAAGTCTTAACTTTTATTACAAATCTTAAAATAAGTTGAACTTCTGTAATCCTTACGCTACCGGTTGACTAGCAGCGTCGCCCCAGCCACAAACCGACCTTAACCCACCTCTGCCAGTTTTCTCTCTAAGTCAAACAGGAAGCCGTGGATGTATTCTTCGGTCCATTCGGTGCCATAGAAGCGGGTAAACATCCCCCGTGCTGGATCCTTCTCGGCTCGATAGCGCAGGTAGCGCAGTTGCGCTTGCTTAATCTCTTCTAGATGCTGCTCGTCAGTGACCGGTTCTACCTGGTCCACAAAATCTAGGTAAGCCTGGAGATAGTCACAGAAGGCGGCAAATACCCGCGTTTCCACTACGGATGTTTCTGTAGGGCGGGTCCAGAGAAACGCAGGAGAGAAGAAGGGTTGAGCTTCTGCTGGAAAGTCGCCTCCCCAGGGCAGGTGTTGTTGATGGGCTTGGAAAATTGGTAGGATCGGCTGGGTATAATTTTCCTGGTATGCCAGATCGTCCCGAAACAGCGGTTGCATATCTAGGGCGATTAGGTGTCCCCCCGGTAAGGTGACTAGGTCCGCCCCGAAAAATGGGAGGTCATATTTGAGCTGGGGGAAAATTACAAAGTTCAATACCTGTAGCGCCTCTCCTCCCTGGACGTGGGCTGCTCGGATTTGCCGGAGCTTCTCCGTGGCAAAGGCGTGACTGGTGGTGAGCACCTCCGATTGCTTCTTCCCCTTTCCGACTGTCGCCTGCTTGCTCTCGAACCCTTCCGGGATAGGATAGGGTTTAAGGGAGAGTCGATCTTCCAGGTATGCGATCGCGTAATCTAGGAATTTCTGATATAGAGTCATTTTGACATTGCTGATTAATGCTTACCAATTACCGTTAATTGAGAATTGAAAATTGCTCAATTCACTATTGTTCAATTGCTCAATTCACCATTCACCAATACGGTCATTTTTTGCTGCTGACTGCTAATGGCTTGGCATCTGCAAACAAGAACTCATACAGGAATCGTTCCGACCACTCGTGACCGAAGTAGCTGCTGAATAGACCTGATGCTGGATCCCTTTCTGCACTATATTGGTCGTAGTCTTTCTGTGCTTTGACGATCCGATCTATGTCTGCGGTGTCCGTCAGCGGTTCGGTTTGCTCCAGCATTTGCCAATATATATCTAAGTATTCTTGGTAAGCTAGCATTAGCCGATTTTTTACCGTCTCCGCATCAGTTTTGGCAAATAGCAAATATTTGGAAAAATACTGATTGGCATCGTAAAACTTCATTTCTAAGTTCTGCGCTAAGTCGTTGTAGCGATCGCGCACTGCTTTCATCGGCTCTATATATTTTCGGTGATACTCTGCATCCCTAAACAAGGGCTGAAAGTCCAGTACCACCAGGATTTTCTTTTTGCCGAAAGACAATAAATCTATCCCTAACAAAGGGATATCGTAACAGTGAGCGGGATAGATCACGCTGTTAAATACTTGCGCTGCTGCCCCCCCATCTATATAGGTATAGCGGATTTTCCGTAGTTCGGGGCATTGGTAACACCAACTCTGAATGGTCGCTCCTGTTTGGCCCCGATCGCTTACCTGACGTTCCAACCCTGGGGGTATGGGCTGGCTTTGTAAATCGAACCGCCGAAATAGCTCTGTTTCTAAGTATTCCAGGAATGGTCTGTACATAATGGTCGCTCGCTTTGCCTTAACTCTCGCTTTCGATGCCACAGTCGGGCGGTCGCGCTACTCGCCGTACCCCTTGTCGCGCGTCTAGGATAGACTATATCTATTCGGCCTGTCTCCTTTGCGATCGACAAAGAAACAATCCTTAACATTCCCTACCCCCCATTCGGGCACAAAGCCAGGATTAATACACCGGTAACGACATGTGATTTCTGAGAAATGTGGGATTTTCAGCTGTTCTGCATGGTAACCTTGTCTGAGAACCGGTGGTGTCAAGGCAGGCGATCGGCGATCGGGAAGCACTAAAGTGCTTACTACGAACTTAAGTAAATACAGGAAGAGTGAGTAATGGGCGAGATTTGGAGAAAGTTACAAGCATTTTTAGGGCTTTCTGACCCTGGACAGTCTGAAGCCGTTTGAGTAATTCCATATCTTCTACATTATTGAGGCTGTCAATCAGGTTTTGCGATACCGAGGATACCTCCTCTCCAGAAGCGCGATGACTGACTCGCGAATAGTTTTTCCTTGGCGTTTCGCTCCACCCTCGCCTCTCAATCAGAGTTGATTTTCAATAGGATCCTAATCTCAACATAATATTCTTCATAATCATCTTTGAGCCGAATATTTTCTTCCTCATTACGCTCAAACAGTTCATCTAACAGTGCTCTTACTCTCCAGGAGTTTTCCTCGTTCAACTCTACCCAACCACGTTTGCTAGATTGTCTATTAAGATCCTAAAATACTCATTATTATAAGCGATTTAGAGGGGATCATAATCTCAACATACAGCTTGTTCGCTATTTAATTAGTACAATAACAGCATTTAGTAAACCAGTTCTTAAACGTATTTGTTCCCATC
>JACOMV010000108.1 GCA_014324065.1 Hormoscilla sp. SP12CHS1
CTGATGGGAACAAATACGTTTAAGAACTGGTTTACTACATGCTGTTATTGTACTAATTAAATAGCGAACAAGCTGTATCCTTCAGACTTCAGAATTATCGGGGACAATATCTTCAGCAGCAGTTTCCCGATTCACTGTTGATTCCAGACGGTGGATGCGAATTTGGTGCAAGCGGGGTCCTGATGCTGACTCTACAGTCATTTCCAGATTATTGTATGAGAAGGTTTCGCCCACGCTGGGAATTTTTTGCATCTGATAGATCAAGAATCCTCCGAGAGTTTGGTATTCATCTATCAGGGGCAATTCTAGATTCAACAGTTCATTAACTTCTTCGATATCTAGCTGCGCCTGCACTAAATAGGTCTGTTCGTCGAGCATTTGCAGAGTTAAGTCTTCGGCAGGTTCTGAAACCTCACCAATAATTTCGGCAACGATATCTGAGAGAGTGACTAACCCAGCAGTACCCCCAAATTCATCGACGACAATCACCATCTCTCTATGCGATCGCTGCATCAGGGGCAGAAGTTCACTCAGGGGTTTTTGTTCTGAGACAAACCTGGCGGGACGAATCCAAGGTGCTATTGCTGTATTCAGAGACAAGTCACCGTTAGCCAGTGAGGAAGCCAGTTTCTTGAAGTAAATAATACCGCGAATGTCGTCTAAAGATTCCCCCATCACGGGATAGCGGGAGTGACCTGAATTGGCAACTTCCTGTAGCAGCGTACCGAATGTGGCATCATGACCAATTGCAGTAATGCTAGTGCGGGGTACCATTACTTCTTCTGCTAATACTTCGGCAAATTCAAATACATTGTTGAGCAGTTCTCTTTCTTCCGCTTCCAACCCTGTAGTCTCAGTGGAAGTAGAGATAATCAGCTGCAATTCTTCTGGCGTTACCTGGTTATACCAGCCACGACCTGCGTACTGAATGCCCGCGAGGCGCAATAGCAGGCGAGTCGATTGATTGAGTATCCATATGAATGGGTTGAACAAACGCGCGATATTAAGAGTTGGCGGTGCTAAAAACCTCGCCAGTTGTTCTGAATGTAGCAGGGCCACCGACTTCGGACATAGCTCCCCCAACACTATTTGCAAATAGGCGATCGTTAAAAAGGCCACTGGCACCGCTACTGAATGGATCAGCACTTGGGTCGTTCCCTCCGACACTGGCAGGGACGCCATCAACTGCGCGATCGCCACTGCCATCGTATCTTCTGCAATCCAACCCAGGGCCAGACTAGAGAGGGTGATGCCCAGCTGAGTCGTTGACAGCAGCCGGTCAATCCGCAGTTGCAGATTTTGCACAGTTCGCGCCTGAGTATCTCCCTCTGATACCAGCTGGTTAATGCGCGATCTCCGCACCGACACTATAGAAAACTCGGCTGTGACAAAAAAAGCGTTAATCGCGATCAGCAGCACCACCGACAACAATAGCATCAAAATTTAAAATTCTTGCATTGACAACCCACCCCCGGATGGGCGTCTCGCCCGGGGTGTGGTCAAAAACAGTTGGTAGGAGGCCTCGCCGCCCGAACCCGTTCCCACGGGCAGCGGAGGGGTCGTTACCCGGGGAGCCGGCATCGTTACCCGGGGAGCTGGCGCGCTGAGGCGCACGCGGAGAGGAGAGCAGCCGTGGGAACGAGGGGTCCGGCTACATGAACAAAGCAATGTCCGGAGCGATTTTTCGCGCAGCCCTTCGACGCAGCTCAGGGACCACGTGGCAACCTTTCTCCGCGGGCTATATACATGTATCACCAGATGCACCCGGCTATCAACTACTTATGACCACACCCTCTCGCCCGTCCTACGAGTTCTAAGAGGTTATTTGCCTGACATTTTAGCCTTGACCTTAGCCAGGATCTCGGCCTCGGACAAAATTTTGTGGTCCAATTCATTTTTTTTTTGACTTGGCTAGAGTACTGGTAAGACTCGAAGACGGCTGAGTAATTCCTTTGAGGGCTTCCCTACCCACAAGATATCCTCCAGAGAAGCTCACTCCACTGGCTGCGCACATCAGGGATAGCAGAATAAATGTCAGGACCACAGTTAAATTAATTGACATGGTAATGTTTGTAATTTTAGCAGATCTATGCTTTAATTGTAATAAGCCTACAGTTCCGATCCATCTTGCACCGGAGGCCCGCCAGATCCCATGATGGAATTTTACAGATCCCTTGCTATCTAGTGAGAGATTTGCTAGAATCATATCTAGTATGCGCCCTTGGCCGATTGGGGAGGCAGCGAACTCATAATTCGCCTTCAGACTGGTTCGATTCCAGTAGGGCGCACTTACCTTACCGGTGTTCCTTATCGTAGCGCTGGTTGCTCAAACACTACTGCGTTGCCCGTTCGCGTAGCGTGCGCGCAGCGCATTCGACCCTGGTTCACAGGGTTCCCCACAGTGCTGTCGAAGGGATTTCTCAGATCCCGTATGCGAATGAGTGGGGTGCTAGAAACCTGCTGCCTGAGTACGTCCCGATACACCAGGTTAACTAGCTTGGCGTCGCGGGTGAGGCGATTTTCCGGGAAACCTCCAATGCCCAAGATGGAGTTGGCTTGTCACCACAGGGAACGGTTCTTAAAGTAGGTGCCGGAGTTCGAGAACATAGCTCGATTGAAAGCCTGTGCTGGTGAGATGATTACAGGCTGAGTATTGGCTGATTGGGCTTGGGCCGCACTGGCGATCGTTGCAGCACCAGCAATACCAAGCATCCATGCAGTAATTACTTTCTTGACTCTAATACCCATAGGCCCATCCTCTATATTTTGCTCAATCCTAGCTGATCTTGGCCTATTGGTGAATGGGAAGGGAGCTTGCTATACTCCCAAAGGGCTCGACTTGCGCTTTTGCTAGCAAGATATGGCCCTAAGAACACCCGGAATCTGTCATTGCGAGGGGGAATCCCTGACCGAAGCTCTGGAACAGGTCTGGGATCCCCCCGAAGCAATCTCCTAAAGGGCGACTTCGCTCACCGCAAGCGGAGATGAAGAGCGCTCCTAACGTCGCGCCGCTGCGCTTTTACGAAGTGCGCGTAGCGCTACGGGGGGGGAGTTACTCCTACGGCACGGGCCCAATTATCCCCCCCTCGCAATGACATTACTGCCGGAGATCGCGCAGTTTATGACCGTTTGCAGTATATCATAGAAAATGATGTCCAGCTGTGTTGCCAGGATGAAACCAGTTCTTGCTGTTATTGCTGCTTGCCTGCTGACTACTTCATTGACTGCCTGTGCCAATAGTGAAATTGGTAAGGCGGTTGAACAATCCTTGGCAGCAGACCCCGGACCCTCTGCCAATCCCTCGACTGGGACTCCGCCAGCAGCGACTTCAATAACCCAGACGTCCGACCAGAATAATTCCACAATAGAGCCCGATCCTATTGCTAGGAACAGCCAGTTAAATGCCCCGAAACAGCCAGAAGAGAGTCCTAATCAACTAGGGGAGACTACTGAAACGGTCTCAAGCACCTGGTCGGAGAAGGAAATTCCGGAGCCATTGCGTCAGTACGTGGCCGACTTGATGGAACTGGAGGTTTTAACTTCACCTGATTTTGAACCGGATCGAACAGTGACGCGCCGGGAGTACGTCCGTTGGCTGGTTGTAGCTAATAATAAAATGTATGCTCACAACCCAGGTAAACAAATTCGTCCGCCAACGTCAAAATCTGCTAAACCAGTTTTTCAGGATGTGCCGCGTACTGACCCGGATTTCCCTCTAATTCAAGGTTTAGCAGAGGCGGGTATACTGCCGAGCAGGTTAACTGGTGATGCGACAGTAGTTTTGTTTCGCCCAGATACACCCCTTACCCGCGCCGAAATGATTCTCTGGAAAGTGCCAATGGATATCCGTAGAGCTTTACCTATTGCTACGATCGATACGGTGAAGGAAACCTGGGGCTTCCAAGATGCTGCTAAGATTGACCCAAAATCCTTACGGGCAGTTTTAGCAGATTTTCAGAATGGGGAAAAGGCAAATATCCGCCGGTCTTTAGGTTATACGAATTTGTTCCAGCCCACTAAGACTGTTAGTAGTGTTGAGGCGGCTGCGACTCTATGGTATTTTGGCTATCAAGGTGAAGGAATATCTGCTGGGGAGGCGATCGATATTGCTCGCAGTAAAGAGTAGACCTGCTGTCAGGCATGCGTAGGACAGGCGGCTCTCGCCTGTCAGGCTAACGATTAACAATTAACGCGCTTCAAATATGCCCAAAACTGTTGCTGATGTTATGACCCGCGATCCGATCGTGGTACAGCCTGAAACTTCTCTGAAGCAGGCTATTCAAATTCTGGCAGACAGACATATTAGCGGTCTGCCGGTTGTAGATGGGGAAGGAAAATTGGTGGGGGTGATCTCTGATAGCGATCTATTGTGGCAGGAAACAGGGGTAGAACCTCCTCCCTATATCATGCTGTTGGATAGCATAATTTATCTGGAAAATCCCGCTACCTATGAAAAGGATTTGCGGAAGGCCATGGGACTGACGGTTAAGGAGGTGATGAGCGATCGCCCTATTTCTGTTAAACCGGATAAACCCCTGCGTGCAGCGGCCCAGTTGATGCAAAAACACCAGATCCATCGCTTGCCCGTACTGGACGATGCTGGTAAGTTGATTGGCATCCTCACCCGTGGAGATATTATTGGCTCAATGGCGGCAAGTCAAGAATAGTTCGTGGTTCATGGCAATTAACAATTAACAATTAGCAATTAACAAATGACAATAACTCCTGAGTCGGTGGCCAAATTACTGAGTTCTGAAGATTACGGCGATCGCCTAAAGGGACTGAATCAACTGCGCCAAGTGGAAGAGGCGATCGCTTTTGAGATGGTTCAACCTTTAATTGTTGACAATAATGTGAGAATCCGCTATGCAGCCGTGAGCCAGATGGCGATTCTGGGACAGCAAGATTTACAGAAGTCTTTGCAGATATTGCGCGATCGGCTCTTCAACGATCCGGAAACTGATGTGAAAGCCGCCGCTGCTGACGGTTTGGGTGCTCTCAGCTTAACTGAAGCTTTCAGCGACCTACAACAAGTATACCAAACTACCTCCGAGTGGCTGCTGAAACTCAGTATCGTCGCCACTTTAGGGGAAATGGGAGACGCCCGTGCTTTCGATCTCCTCGCTGATGCTCTCAACTCAGAAACAGACATTGTCCAAACTACGGCTATTAGTTCCTTAGGAGAATTAGGAGATTCCCGTGGGGTTCCTCTGTTGATTCCTTTTGCTACCAATTCAGATTGGCAAGTCCGTTACCGCGTCGTACTAGCGCTGAACCGCTTGGGTGGCACAGAAGCTCGTTCTATTCTAGAAAGTTTAGCACTTGATGTTGTCGAACAAGTTGCGACAGCAGCGAAAAAAGGTTTAGAATCATCATAGTAATCTTCCGGTGGGAAAGGCGTTCTGGAAATTGGTTATGAGAATATTGCTGGTAGAAGACGATCCAGAACAACTAGAACCTTTGCAGGCGGCATTATCCCAAGTGGGACATATCGTCGATGGGGTGGAGGAGGGAGAAACGGCTAAATGGTTGCTATCGGAAAAAGACTACGATTTGCTAATCCTTGACTGGATGTTGCCCTTGGTCAGCGGCCTAGAACTTTGTAGCTATTACCGACAAACGGGCAAAACGGCTCCTGTATTAATGCTGACTGCCAAGGATGCCACCATAGATAAAATTACAGGCTTAGATGCTGGTGCAGATGATTACTTAGTCAAGCCAGTGGACTTGCTGGAATTGCTGGCAAGGGTGAGGGCATTGCCATTCCCGTGATTTGTTTCATTACTACCCTGGCAGCAGTGTCTTGGTTGAAACTAGATTTGGTAGAGGATGAAACTTGGGTACAGCACACTCAACAAGTGCGTTTAGAAACTAAGCATTTATTCGCGGCCTTAATTGATGCCGAAGCGGGAGTTCGAGGTTATGCCATGACCGGACGACCGGATTTTCTCGCGCCCTATAGCCTGGCTATCGCAGAAATTCCCGAATCTCTCACCCAATTGCGGCGGCTAATTTCCGACAACCCCCAACAAATTGCGAGACTCACAGAAATTCGACAATTAACAGAACAAAATCTTGCCCTTATGGAGAAGAAA
Source organism: Hormoscilla sp. SP12CHS1 (assembly GCA_014324065.1). Classification (GTDB taxonomy): domain Bacteria; phylum Cyanobacteriota; class Cyanobacteriia; order Cyanobacteriales; family Desertifilaceae; genus Hormoscilla. Next base: position 6,096 of record JACOMV010000108.1, read on the forward strand.
TTGGCGAAGATGAATGCCTTGGTGCTACCGGGAGGCTGGAAAAAACGCGAAAGCGAACAATCCCCGCCAGACAGTTCCTATTATCAATCGCCGCTACAAGGGAAATTTTCTCCTAGCGAACTTTATGATTGGCTAGAACAGTGTAAAACTCTTCTGGATGCAACTAGAATCAAAATTGACAGTTTTGCCGCCGAAGAAGAACGCTTGTTAGAGGAACGCAAACAGCATTTAGAATTCGATCGACTGCTAAGTTTTGGTGTTTTGTTCGTTGCTAGTATTTTGGGGCTGGGTGGAGGTGTTTTTGCCCTATATCTTTTCGGTAATTTGGAGCGAGAATTGTCCCAGGAGAGAACCTGCTTGCGCGAAACTAATGGGAGGTTGGAGTTATCTCGATCTGAGGTAGAACTGGCAAATAAAAAACTTCAAAATGCTTGCGAACAATTACAGCGCTTTACCGCTAATGCTTCCCACGAATTGCGTTCTCCTTTGGCTGCTATTTTAAGTAACGCTCAGGTAGTATTATTAGCACCCGATAGCGATAATCTTCAAGCCCGACAGCGTTTGGAAAAAATTGTCGAACTTGCCAATTCAATGAAGACATTGGTGGAAAATTTACTATTTTTAGCTAGGTGCGAAAGCTTGCCAGAAACTGTGGTAGAAATTGAGTTAAAATCTTTCCTACAAAAAATTATCAATGAATGTCAATTGGTAGCAGCAGAAAAAAACCTTAATTGGATAGTAAATTTACCTGCTACTCCAGTTATGGCTAAAGTGAAACCGAATCTACTACAGCAAGCTGTAGTCAATTTGCTGCAAAATGCTTGCAAATATACCCCGGATGAGGGTACAGTTGAGATAAAAATGGGGACCGACGAGCGGAAAATTGACATATTTGTCAGAGATACGGGAGTGGGAATTCCCGAGGCAGATTTACCTCATATTTTTGAGCGCTTTTATCGGTTGGAAAGGCGATCGCGCAGCGGTTTTGGTTTGGGATTGGCGATCGCCCAGCAAATTGTCAACCTCCACGACGGTCTCCTGACAGTGGAAAGCGTCTTGGATCAGGGGTCAACTTTTACTATCTCTTTCCCGTTGACAGCAAAAGTAAAACCCCCAAGCAACTAGCAACTACTTGCATAATCATAGATTAGTCAAATAAGGGCCATGCTTGATGATTAATCGTTTCCAAGGATGGGGGAACAGTTGGGGCGAGTAATGGCAAAAGCATCGAATTCTCCATCATCAAATTCCCCCACTACATTCACCCTTTGTCCGCGTCTCAAATTGAGGGATTGATTATCGGGTAAATCGGCATCAACGCGAATTCGACCATTGCTAGTCTGCAGCAAAAACTCATCGTTATCCCACCATCCGAATAACCCGACCGGAGATGGTAGTTCCCGGTGCATCTGTCGGAACTATGGGAGAACCGTCGAGGCGAGTAACGGCAAAAGCATCGAATTCGCCATCGTCAAATTCTCCCACTACATTCACCCGTTCTCCGCGTCTCAAATTGAAGGATTGATTATCGGGTAAATCGGCATCAACGCGAACTCGACCATTGCTAGTCCGCCGCAAAAACTCATCGTTATCCACCATCCGAATAACCCGACCGGAGATGGTAGTTCCCGGTGCATCTGTCGGAACTATGGGAGAACCGTCGGGGCGAGTAATGGCAGAAGCATCGAATTCGCCATCGTCAAATTCTCCCACTACATTCACCCGTTCTCCTGGTTGCAGGTTGAGAGATTGGGAATCTGGTAAATCCGCATCCACCCGAATGGGGCCATTATCTGTCTGAAGCAAAAACTCATCGTTATCAAATAAACGGATAATCCCCCCAGAAATAGTCATGCTTCCTGGAGAAGTTAAAGGATCGCTTGTCTGATTTATCTCGCCTGTTAGACTCTCCCCTGTCACCGGATCTAACTTTCTTGTTGATGATGCCAAGACCCTGCGATCGCCTAAAATCATCGAACCGTCCGGTCTGGCGATGGACCGGGTATCGATTTCCCAGTCGTCAAATTCATCTACCAACACATTGATAGATTCGCCGACTGTTAAATCCAACCTTGAGGCATGAATAGGTGAAGGATCTACAATGGCACTGCCGCCACCAATAAAATTGAGGACAAAATCCTCTCCATCGTCCGTGAAACCACCGACGATTCCCGTGATGATGGCTCCTGGTCGAACTCCCACTGTGGGAAATGGATTTGGGTCAATCATATTTAAGACTCGTCGAACGTGATGGTTTCACCATAAAAAAAGAAAGTGACATGAATGTGACCACATTTTATATCTGCTTGTCATTTTTCTGTCATATTTCCGCCAGATCGTCACTACATGGAATGAGTTCGCACGGCGGCGATTTAATATTTCCATCACTTGCTCCGCAGCACATAGTTTTCTGTTGTAAATCACGAATATTTCCTCTTCGGCATCTATATATTTGATATCTTGTATCATCCTCAATAAGACCGATTAAGGGGGTTATTGGACTGTTTCATCCCCTTCTAAATAATGTTCTAGGCGCTTTCGCGCCTGGAAAGCACTCTTCGTGCTTACTATGAACTGTCCGGAAAGCACTCTTCGTGCTTACTACGAACGGTTTTACTTAGCCTCCATCCAATTTTTCCCGGCATGGATATCAACTACTAATGGCACAGTTAACTCTATAGCTGATTCCATCGTCGTCTTAATTTCCGATTGTAATATTTCCCACTCCTCTGAGGGAACTTCAAATACTAATTCATCATGCACTTGCAATAACAATCTCCCTTGGTAATTCTGTAATACTTCATGCAGCTTTACCATCGCGATTTTGATGATATCCGCACTCGAACCCTGAATGGGCGCATTTGCTGCGGCCCGTAATATTCCCGCATCGTTCCTACCGAGATTGAGTTTGTTTAAGTCGATCTCTTCGGGAGCCCTTCCTTTCATCTTCTGCAAGCTTCTATTTTCAAACTCGAAGTAGCGACGCCGCCCCAATATTGTTTCCACATATACCCGCCCTATCGCCTCTTTCTTGACTCTCTCCAAATAGGCAAACACCCCTGGATAGCGTCGATAAAACCGCTGAATAAATTTTTTCCCTTCCGCGCTTGTCACTCCCGCCGATCGGGCAAATTTTTGCGCCCCCATTCCGTAAATCACCCCAAAGTTGATCGTTTTACCCAAACCTCGTTCCTCTGGCGTAACTGTTTCCTTTTCAAATAGCAGTCGCGCCGTGACAGTATGAATATCTTCATTCTGCCGGTAAGCCTCAACTAACACCGGTTCCTGACTCAGATGTGCCAAGATCCGTAACTCTATTTGGGAATAATCAGCCGATACCAACAACCAGTCTTCTTCTGGCAAAAACGCCTTTCTAATTTGCCGCGAAAATTCCGTTCTAATGGGAATATTCTGTAAATTCGGATTAGAAGAGGAAAGCCTTCCCGTTCCCGTCATCGTCTGATTAAAATCTGTATGCACCCGCTGGGTATCTGCACGCACTAGCTGCGGTAACGCATCCACATAAGTTGATTTTAACTTGTCCAGGGTGCGATATTGCAAAATGCGATCGACAACCGGGTGTTCTCCTTGCAGTTTTTCTAATGTCGCGGCATCAGTAGAATAACCTGTCTTAATTTTGCGAGATTTTTTGCTATCTAAACCCAGTTTATCGAACAGCAACTGACTCACCTGCTTGGGGGAACCCAGGTTTAATTTATCTCCTGCTTCCTGATATGCTTGTGCTTCAATCTCGGCTAAATATTTTTGCAGTTGTTGCGAGAGTTCCTCCAGGTATTTGCTATCAATTCTTATCCCCCTATATTCCATTTCTGCTAGAATTGGTTCTAAAGGCTGTTCTACCTCTAGCAGCAGCTTCTGCAAAGCTGGTACTTGCTGGAGTTTAGCACTCAACTTCTCTACTAATTGGAAGGTTGCCTGCACCCGCTGGCCACAGTAATATGCTACTGTCGGGATATCTACGTCCGCAATGGTTTTACCCTTTGGCACTACTTTGGAGTAGCTTTTCAGTTCCAGCACCAGATTATTCCTCACTGACAAGTCTTTGAGGTTATGAGGCTTTTCTGGATCTAGCACGTAACTTGCTAGCATGGTGTCAAACCGTACCCCTTGCAGTTCTATCCCCTGACATCGCAGGACTAGGCGATCGAACCTTGCATTCTGAAACGCTTTGGGATAATCTCCACTTTCCAGAATGGGACGCAAAGCCTCTCGAACCATGTCTAGATCCAAATTATTCCCCGTTGCGTGATGAATGGGGATATAAGCAACATCATTGGCACCCGTTCCCCAACAGCAACCTATTCCTAACAGTTGCGCCGATTTTTCGGGCCGTCCGCGGACCGATCGCGGTTTTAAGTCTGTAGTTTCCGTGTCCCAAGCTACCGGGACATCCCTGCAACCTTGCAGTTGCTTTACCAATGCGGTTAGTTTAACCTCGGTATCAATGATGCGAGGCCCTAAATCTTTGTAGAGATCGATTTCTAATTGCTGCTGGATGCCGATTTTTCCGGAACGGTTCTGGCTTACGGTCCGCGGACGGCCCGAAAAATCGGATGTTCTCAGTTCCGTTACGGTCCCGCCCAACTTCTCTTGTAGCTGCTCAATTTTTTCCAAAAACTTCTTGAATTCTAATTTTAACAGCACCGGTTCTAAGCGGCGAATGTCAAAACCTGTCAACTGGCAGTCTTCTAGGCTAATCTCTATCGGTACGTCCAACCTCAACTGGGCCAGATACTGGGAATGATAGGCGGCCTCTTTTCCCTCTGCTAGCTTTTTCTTCGCGGCTCCTTTAAGATTTTCTAAGGCAGCATATATATTATCGAGACTACCGTATTCCTTCAGCAGCTTGACCGCAGTCTTTTCCCCTATCCCTCTGACTCCGGAAATGTTATCGGAACTGTCCCCGCTGAGGGCTTTATAGTCTACTACCTGTGCGGGGGAGATGCCTAGTTTCTCTATCACTTCTGACGTTCCGAACTCCTTGGCCCGGCTATCCCGCTTGAAATGATCGCCACTCAGATACAATACACTGATGTTTTTTTCTTCGTCAACTATCCCGAATAAGTCCCGATCGCCCGTCAGCACCTTTACCCGATAACCCGCTGCACTCCCCACTTGCGCTAATGTTGCCAATACATCATCTGCTTCATATCCTGCACTGGTTACCAGGGCCAGATTTAACGCTTGCAGCAGTGAGTGGAGATTTTCCATGTCTGGGATAAAATATGCTGGCGTTTCTGCCCGCCCTGCCTTATAGTTAGCATCTGCCTCGTGGCGGAATGTTGGTTCCGCCCGGTCAAATGCTACTGCGATCGCCTGGGGTTTGTGAGATGCGATCGCCTCTAGCATGCTATTCATAAAGCCAAAGCAAACGCTAGTAGGAATTCCCGTTGAAGTTTTCAGTCTGCCGTTCCTACTTTTGGCAAAAGCATAGTAAGAACGGAAGGCTAACGAGTGACCATCTATTAACAGCAACAGCGGACTTTCAGCAGCGGTTGAGTTTGACATCATTTTACAGCTTGTTCGCTATTTAATTAGTACAATAACAGCATGTAGTAAACCAGTTCTTAAACGTATTTGTTCCCATCAGC
>JACOMV010000109.1:0-3589 GCA_014324065.1 Hormoscilla sp. SP12CHS1
TCTGCTACATCTACGAGTAGCTATATCTAGTATAACAAGTTTTGCAGACTTTGTGCAATTAATTTTGTCCAACTACTTACAGAAAGGGGAACTTATCAAGGTATATCCCGGGAGTGGCTTTATTGGTACGACGATCGGGGGCAGCGATATGCTACTCCCGATGAACTGCTGGCGAGATATCGGCAATTGTTCGGCGAATTGCCGAGAATCTAGCTGGAGTAGCAATGTATATTCTAGAATATTTATTTCTTTTGTGGCGATCGCCCCCAGCCCCCAGCCCCCCAGCCCCCAGCCCCCAGCCCCCAGCATAAAGACTGGGGCTACACAAACAAAGCCCGCCTGCGCGGGCTATTGTATTGAAAATCAGCGCATATTTCCAATTTTGCTTAGCCCTAGGCTTTAACATAAAGGCATTTGAATAAAATTCAATCGCCCCGTTTGTGGAGGATCCTGTTCACAAATCTGGTAAACTACGTACAGCCGCCTCTATTTTACCATGTTCCGAACAGCATGCGATATTGAAATCTAACAGCAAATCCTCTGGGGATGATATTTCTTTTGACAGCAAACCGACTCCGCGACCCATAGATATTGCCAACTTATCTGTGATTATATAGCGATCGTGTATAAATTCTTTGCCTTGCCTTTCCTTCTTGACAATTAAATTAAAGTCAGAGTAAATTTTTTGTAAATCTGCTTCCAACTGCTCTAGTTTTGTTTTCGCCTCAGATAGTTCTGATTAATTTTGCGGCTTGAACCCACAGTAAACTTCAAAAATGCCTTGGCGTGAGTTATCCGCAAATACCTTCAGTAGCCATTCTAGCATAGACTTATATTTTTTAGCATTTGCTTGCAAAATAGACCTTCCTACATAACGATCGTAGATTTTGATGTTCTTTGAATATCTAAATATCGGGAGAATAATTTCCTCCTCGAACTGCTCCAATTTGACTCTATTCGGAAAAACGCGATCAAATTTTTCCAGAATGCCGTAAAAATCTTCTGTGCTCTTTTCGTCATCCAAATTGACTACTTCGAGGGCGGAAATTCCTGCTAGCTGTGTTATGGCACAGGGATGGCAATCCTGACGTGCTACTACTGCCTTTGTTAAATGCTGCTTGGCTATGCAAATGCCGGAATTGCATAGCTTATTCTGAGAGCAATTTGATTCAATTTTATCATCTAATGTTACTGAAACAAAACGCTTATTTTTGCGGAGTTGTTTAAATATTTTTTGCAGCTTCTTTTTATCTTCTTGCTGCCATTCTTTGACTCCTTCGTTGATGTAGTTATTAATGCGGTTACCATCATCTACCAAAATAACACCAATTACAGTTCTTTCTAGATTTTTCAACAGTTCTAGCAATTGGTAAAAACTATCTCGGTTGTCAGGATTTGCCGTTAGAACAGAGGGTAAGAGTATAGTCGGGACTAACATATCAGCCAAAAATCTCGTTAAAGTCTTCTTCAAAAAATCCATCCGTCCACTCATCGATAAAGTCGCCGTCTTCGTCAAGTCTCAATGACAAGCATTTGGAGCCTTCCGCCCCTCGATCGACATATATGACAGAGATATCTTCCGGTTTTAGTTCTCCTTTTCTAATTAACTTCTGAAGCCTGAGCATGAGGTGTTCGCTGTGGGTTTCTATGATAAACTGATTATTGATAGGTGGCTTAATACATTCTGCCAGCAGGGAACCCAGTTCCGCTTGCAAGCGGGGGTGGATGTGAATTTCTGGTTGCTCGAATAGCAGAGTTGTGTTGCGAGAGAGCATACTCTGGACGATAATTGGCAAAACTTGACTGATGCCAAAACCGACATCTTGCAGGCTGACATTGACTTTTGTGACTTTTGTATACTCATCGACTAACTGCAAGGCAAAGATATCGCTGATTTCACTGGTTTCCGCGTTGGTGAATTTGGCCACCTTAAATTTGTATTTTAAGTCGAAGCGCCCGAGTTGATCGTTTACCTGCTGGAGGAGTTCGGGATTTTTGAACAAAATGTCTGGCAACATTTTTCCCGACTTGCCCACCTGCTTGCCTGTGTTACCGCTAAAAGTGTAAATCCTTTCTGGGTACTCCCGCAATGGTCCGATGTATGTTATTTCTTCAAAGAGTGATCGGCATGCGTCGCTAGCTAGTATAGTCAGATCGGAAATATTAGGGAGATTTTTGGGTTTGTAAACATTAGATAATTTCCATACTTCTTCTGAAGGCTTCGATTCTTCTAAATCCTGCTCATCTGCTCGGACGGGTAAAAATTCTCGGCAGTACAGATATGGATCCGTACTTAACTGTAATAAGTCTTCCTTTGCCTTATCCCAACTATAATCTTCAAAATGCTCCCACAATCTTATCAAGGATTCAATCTAAAACAATACTTTTTCTACCTCTTTTCTTTCAATCTCATCTCGATTAATTTCTACCAAATTATCTTCCAACTCTTTTTTACAATCGTATAGTTCTTCTGGCAATCTCTTTGTCCATCCTTTACGACGTTTTTCTTGTAATTTTAACTTTATAAATATTTTCTTTACCTCTTCCTCTCTCCTCTTAGATATCACTTCCTTCACTTGTTCATACCATTTTAACCAAATTATATGTTGATCGTTAATTATATCTTTTTTTAAAGCTGTATTATGAAAGCTCTCACTCTCATCTGGCCTGCTATTTTGCTCTAAAGGTCTATAGCATATCAATGAAGATGAATCCTCGCCCAAAAACAGCTCGATACTGGATAGCACTACATTCGATGTCTCCTCATCATAGGCAAAAGTAACCTGCAATTCTAAAATTGAAGCCAACTCAAAATTTTCGGGAACGATCTTCCAAAAATCCTCTTGGAGTTCTTGTTCGTCCAGTTTCAGCTTTACCTTGAACGAGAAAGACTGACTGACATCGTGTTGGTGGATGAATTCCCGATAACTGCCCAGGTTGACGAGATTGCCCTTGGGTAACAATACCGTATCGGGGTCTTCAGCTTCCTGGAGAGTCTGTTTGAGCAGCAGGAGTGATTGCAGCACCGAACTCTTGCCAGAAGAGTTGGGACCGTAGATCAGCGTGATGGGTCGAATCGGAAGTTTCTCCGGTCCGGCAAATGCTTTGAAATTGGTCAGTTGGTACTCTCGCAGCAATGTTCTACTCCTTTTCGCGCACAACTTGCTTCATGAATTTCGGTCTGGTGGGCGGTACACACCCTACATTCTACAATTGTATCACTCCCTGTCTGCCATCAACCCTGTTTCTTAGCTTTTTCGAGGATTGCCCGATCGCCCTGCACCGGGGGTGTGGTCACAAACAGTTGGTACACCGGAGTTCTCGCGGGGTGCAGGGCGAAGCATTCGGACAGGACATCTGTAAATTTATGTCATAATTTGCGCAAGAATGCTAGTCGCCCCTACAGGGGTATACGACAGAATGCATCACCAGATACACTTGACTATCAACTACTTGTGACCGCACCCGCGCAGGCGGGCTTTGTTCATGTAGCTGGACCCTTTAGGGTTCGGGCTAGTCGGGTGTAGTCATCAGTAGTTGATAGCCGGGTGCATCTCAGAGACATGTATATAGCCCGCGCAGGCGGGCT
>JACOMV010000109.1:3772-19234 GCA_014324065.1 Hormoscilla sp. SP12CHS1
CTTTTTCGAGGATTGCCCGATCGCCCTGCACCGGTCAGCCACCATCAAGTACACACCCTACATTCTACAATTATATCACTCTCTGCCTGCCATCAACCCTGTTTTTTAGCTTTTTCGATGATTGCCCGATCGCCCTGCACCGGTCAGCCACCATCAAGTACACACCCTACATTCTACAATTGTATCACTCCTTGCGGTCTGGTGGGCGGTGCCCACCCTACAATTGTATAACTCCTTGCCTGCCAGAAACCGGGTAACTCCTCTCTTACTCTGTTTCTTAACTTTCACTCCGATTCCCCTTCCCCTTCAGACCTGCCAACAGCAGACTCGTGTCCGAGAGTACCACAGAGTAGTATCTCTGGACACGACTCTCGGACACGAATTCCCCAATGATTTTTCTTTTCCGACTTGGGTTGCGGGCGATGTTTTTGACAAAATTCTCGGTACTTAGCAGCGCATTCATCCAAAGTCTTGCCCAAGAACATAAAAGCCAGATGCCATTGAGTAATGCCATCATACCCCTCGTAAGGTCATAATTAGAAATGCTTTGCCCCTACAGAGGTTTTTTTCATTAGCTATTTAAAAGCTTTACTTTGTTGCAGCTTTACAATTATCTATTGTTTGATTACAATAGATAATTGCAGGCTTACAATAAATTGTTGCAGGCTTACAATAAGCTGTTGCAGGCTTACAATTATATTCGCAGGCTTACAATAAGCTATTGCAGGCTTACAATAAGCTATTGTTGGCTTACAATAAGCTATTGTAGACCAATTGGGTGTTACAATTTTCTGACGCTCGGCGCCAGCAGCACCTGGCGGAGCCTGGTAACGCGGGGTTTGAACCCCCGGCGGGCCGACAGCGAAGCTATAAATTTTGCTGCACCATCCAGACTAAAAAGCCCAGAATTTGTTCTACGGGCGGTAATGAATAAACCGATAGGTCGATGGTAGCAGTTTGACCTTCTAGCTTCAGGAATTGCCATTGAGTGCCATTGCTGACACTGCCGTATATCGTGGAAATCTGTTGGTTATGTTCCTGGTTAAAGCGCTGTGCTGCTACCATTTCTGCTAGGCATTGTCCTAATCCTGTTTTCAAATCGGCTTGCTTTGCCTCTACAATTATTACAACTGGAGCTTCGATCGCCAGCATTTCGGGCGATCGACTCAGCAGGAAATCGCAACGTCCTTTTAATCCCAGACTTTCGTCTACCGTGAAATCTTCCCCTGAAAAAAAACTTACTTGTCGTTCTAGAAACCGTCTGACTTCAACTAAAACCGGAGTTACAATTAGCTCTGATTTTGCTTTTTCACTCCCCGATGCTACTGCAATAGGAATAGTTTCTGTCAGGTATTCTCGCAGCGCCAGAGAAGGTTCCACAGGAGGAACATCGAGTAAGAAGCAAACGCCTTCAACAGTCGAGAGGTGCAAAAACTCTTTGACCTCTATAACTGTGAAAAATTGGCTATAGGAGGTTGGTGGTTTTCGAGTTGGGTTCTGCATGGTTATCTTATCGCACTTAACGCTTCATTCGCCCCAAACCTGTACGAGAAAAGTCCTGTTTCGAGGACCGTCTAACTCAAAAAATAACACTGATTGCCAGGTGCCCAAAGCTAACTTGCCATCAATAATAGGAATCACTTCCGAAGTGCTTAACATCATTGCCATCAAGTGCGAATGGACATTTATGGGTTCGTCATCGGGAACATCTCGCAAATGCAGGTCGTTATGCAGATATTTTTCCGTGTCAGGCACTAACTTTAACAGATGCACTTTTACATCTTCTAGCAATCTTTCTTCATTTTCATTGATCGCCAAGGCAGTGGTTGTGTGTCGCGAAAACACGGTTACCTGACCGCTGATGACGGAGTTACTGTCAATTACTTTCTGGATCTGAGGGGTAATGTTGTAGATGCAGATCCCTGTTTCTGTCTCTATGTAAATTATCTCATTGATAATCTTCATTGCTTTTCTTCGCTTCCCCATCCTTTATGTAGTATTTTCAATCATCCACTTGAGAAAGGCCAGAATTTGCCCCACAGGCAACAGCGGATAATCTATCAGATCTATTGTCATGGTTTTGTCTTGCAATTGCAAGAAGCGCCAGGCCGTGCCATTACTCACCGAACCGAAGATCCGCCGATCGCCATGCGTACCCGATCGCGCACAGTAGAGTCCAGCAGTTGCCACAACTGAGGTGCGGTAAAGTCAGCGATCGCCATTTTTGCTCCCACTGCTAAAAGAACTTCCCGGGAGTGGGTAGAGGTAATGCCAATGCTATAGATACCTGCGGCCACAGCGGCAGTCATGCCAGAAGGAGAGTCTTCAAAGGCGATCGCCTCTTGTGAGGAAACTCCCAACCGACTGAGGGCCAGCTGATAGGGGGCTGGATCTGGTTTAGCTGCGATCGCCTCTTCTCCCAGGACAACTGTATCAAAGGTATCTGTCAGTTTGAGCACCTCTAACATAAACTTAGCATTGGCACGGGGAGCATTAGTGATCACAGCAGTTTGCAACTTATGAGTATCAATCCAGGATAACAGATCCGGCAGTCCTGCTAGGGGTTTAAGATTCAAAGCTAATTCCCGAAACCGAGCTTCTTTGTCCTCAGCGAGTTGCTCTCCTGCTGTTTTTGATAGCTGGGGGAGGATATCCTCCACTATAGCTGAATTTTGCCGTCCGCTGATGTGACGTCTGTAGAATGTTTTATCCATTTCTATGCCATAGTCTTGGAGGATATCCTGCCAAACCTGGTAATGGAGATGATCAGTGTTAACTATTGTGCCATCCAGGTCAAGTAAAATTGCTTCGATCGTCATGTACCGGGACTAAGAGTAGGGTGGGCAATGCCCACCTTACCACAATTTAACCCCCTTGACTGAGGCAAACGAAAATCTACTTGACCGTTAGTTACTGTTAGACGAGACCCGCTCCCAAAGTACATGAGCAGTCAGTTGTTTGCCATCATACATAATGGGAGGGGTACTCAATGACAGCCGATCTCCCTGAAATTCAAAGAAGCGTTCTTGGTCAACACCAACCCAGTTAGGAAATAGGCTAGCTTCTACATGATGAATCACTTTGCCATCAATAATTTCATACTTACCGCAATAGGATATGTATGTCTCGGCGGCGGCAGCTTTCTCCTCCGTGCTGCCTCTGAGAATATTTCCCGTGGCAAACTTGGGCCGGTTGGCAGTCATAATTACCACAGACATATCCCTCCTCTGCATACATTATATACCCGATCGTATCTTTCCCGTATAGGTAGGTTACATGACCATCGTCATCTCTGAGTTCAAAAGAGACCAGTTGCCAAGTGCCAACAAATTTATTCTCTGTCATTTTCTCCACTTTTTGGTTATAAATTAAACTTTCTTCTCATAATACCCAATTTGGGGTCATCTGAGCTAGTGAGAAGCTTCTTCACCCTGAATCTTGCTGCTGTTTGTACTCCATTAAATCTGCAAAGGAGACAATTTCCATGAGATCCAAACTCAGCATCATTATCGAAAAAGATAAATATGGATATTATGCTTATTGTCCAGAACTTCCGGGCTGTCAAAGTGAAGGTGATTCCTGGGAAGAGGTAAAAGCTAACATCAAAGAAGCTGTTGAACTTTACCTAGATACCTTAACTATGCCCCCGATCACCCTTGAGGAGTAGCCGATATAATCATTGATGGAGCTTGAAGATGATACGAGATCCGATAATTGAGGAAATACGCCGCAGCGGGGGGTGATCGCCTAGGAGTTGAGAAACCGGGTTTCTGAGCGTAAAATCTCGGTGTAGATGCGAAAATTATCAAAGAAACCCGGTTTCTTGTCTGGTGGCAAGGGGGGCGATCGCCCCTGCCAGTTCTTCCGCTCAATCTCCAATTCCCATTCCCGAAAAATAGCGCGACTTCGTCGCGCACTGCGTATAGGATAAACCGGATAAACCGGGTTTATTCGAGTTTCTTGTCCAAAGCGATCGCCCGATACTCATTACCGTCTACGCGCAGTTATATCCTTCTTTTACCTAGAGTGACAAGGAATAGCTTAGAGTATATCGCCCTTTAAGAATGTTCTAAATCAAGTCTAACTCTATTTACGAATTCAGGCACTTGCCGACTGAGAATTTCCAGTAATTCGATCGCAGTCATTGGAGGTTGCCGCAGAGACTGAGCTTGAAGCAAGATTACCTCAGCCATCCGATCGGGAAACCGATCGTAAAGGTTAGTCAGGAAGACATCTGGGTGCTGATCTTTAATACCCCAAGACCTTAGAGACTCTTCTGGAAAATGTCTCAGATTAAAAGTGACGATCGCTTGAGCTTTAGCAACTACAGCAGCAGCAACCACATGGCGATCGCCCGGATCGTTGGTCATTTCTTCAACCAATTCATCTGGCACTTCAACCATTGCCTTTGAAAAAGCTCTCTTCATCGCGACCTGAAGGTTTGCAGCCTGAGAATCGGTCATCTTACCCCTAAGTACCAAATTGCGCGTAGCACCATCAAGAATCTCCTGTGACCAGTGCAGCTCATACAAACTAGCTTGAACAGCACGCAGCAGCGTATCTCGCAAATGTAGGGGAAAGATCACACACGAGTCCAAGACAACACTCAAGATATCCATGTTATAAGTCGAAGCTCTCCTTATTGTACAGTTCAGATTCCAACTCATATAATCCCCAATTTTGGGTCATCTGAGCTAGTGAGGTCAAAACTTCTTCACGCTGAATATCCTGCTGCTGTTTGTACGCCATTAAATCCGCCAACTTGATTCGCCAATCGATTTCTTTGCGAGCCTTAATTTCTCCCGACTCTATTAATTCAATCATAGCCGAGTAGGACAGATTCAGCAAATAAGCCGCCTCCTGGGGAGTCAGATTTTGGTTAAAAGACATGACCGACACTGCCCGACCTTTTGCCATTAGTTGAATAACTTGACCCATTATCCGGTAGACTGATGCCGTCATCTCCACCGCTTTTCCATCTCTTCCCACTACCTGCGCTGGTAAATTCTCCGGGTTGAGGATTTGAACTAGCCGTTTGAGAGCTTCCGCCTCTTCTAATGATGCCAACACTGGTTCGGTCTCTGCTATTTGCATAGGTTTCACCACCGCCTAATCTTCTGGTACTCTCGATCGTTACATCCGATCCGATCTTACCCTATAATATACAGAATCTGACAGCGGCGATCGCCCCTGCCAGATCTGCTGCTCAATCTCCAATGCCCATGTGACCCCGAAAACCTGTAATAATGCGGGTTCCGTCCTTGAGGATGTGAATTTTAACTTGGTCGCTTGCCCAAGTAATTTTATCTTGGAATTCCGGATTTAAAATGCGCACCTGCTGATTGCGCGAAGACACCGGCGAGTCAGGGGAATTAATCGCCTGAGATTCCACATAGGGTCCGTCAATCAGGATGTCCAACTCTGCTAATAATGCTTCGGAACCTGGGGGGGCTTTAGGCGATCGCAGTTCGGACAAAGTAAATCCCGAAAAGGACATCACGTTCAGTCCCTTGGCCTTGAGTTTTTTAGCCAATTGTGCCAAGGAAGCTGCTTGCCAGAAGGGTTCCCCACCAGAGTCACCCCGGTATTATGAGGGTTGCTGATGATTTTATCTGCCAGTTCGTCAATAGCAATTAACTGATTAGCTGCAAAAGACCAAGACTTAACATTAAAACATCCGGGACATTCCCGTTCGCGTAGCGTCTTCGCAGACAAATCGCATCCTTGCACCCACACCACCGCGCGACTGCCAGGACCATTCACTTCCGATTTTTCCGGAACGGTGGATTCAAGGTAACCCATAATATTGAGATATCCAGGGTGAATTTCTGTTGTCGATCGATTAACTGTTTGATTTGTCATCTTTTTCCTCCTGACTTCGATCTGACAAAACAAATCTGTAAGCTTGGTCGAACAACTCTTTTCCTCGTGAATGGATTAAATGCCCGTGAGCAAGAATTATGCGATCGAAGTCCCAAGACATAACTTTTTCCAGGGAATCTTTCGTAGTCTGCTTGTCGCGAAACGCGAGTTTCATATCGATGGGGCGGTCCCGGGCGATCGTATATACCCGTTAAGCGACCCATAATGCGAAAACTGAGAGGGGAGTCGGCGTGGGCGGACTCGCAAAGATCTGTCAGAATCAGGGTGCGGCTGTTTTGGTGAAAGAAAACCACCTCATCCAGACAGATATTGCCGCGAACCAGAACCTGGTCAATTTCCGATGCCCAACCCGGTTCCGACCGATCGCCGAGGATGCCGTGAAAGGGAATGTCGGATCGCTTTTGAGGCAAGTCGGGGGAACCAAACAGCTTGGCATCGGGATAAGCAGTCAAAAAGTCCAGCACGAATAGATGATGGAGTTTGTTGGGGGCGACGATGAAACTAACTTTTCCCAGTGCATCTAGTTCCTGCTGCAACTCCTTAGTTGGTGCGATCGGAGAATGCACCCAAAGTTCGCCGCTATGCAGACGGCAGACAGTCATGCGAGTGCCCATTTCAATCCCATAAAAGCGCAGGGGCACCTGGGCAGTCCACAAGCGATCTGGAACGAACTCTGTTAACATATCTGTAGCCTCGCAATCTAATGAGGTGGAAAACGCACGGGAATGCCAGTAGCGTTCTGAATCTCAGACGCAAACTTCTGCAAAATCTCCGCGCTGACGCACTTGAGTTGCTGCACTGGATAGGGTCGTTCCTCGGTACTGCTGTGATTTCCCCGTCCGTCTAACTGGCGTTTTAAGGGTTTGGGGCGCGTGGGACTGTTGAGTTGTATTTCTGTAGGGCCGATCGCCCGCACTCGGCGAATATATTCTGCGATAT
The DNA here is from genome assembly GCA_014324065.1 of Hormoscilla sp. SP12CHS1. GTDB lineage: Bacteria > Cyanobacteriota > Cyanobacteriia > Cyanobacteriales > Desertifilaceae > Hormoscilla. The sequence goes on from JACOMV010000109.1 coordinate 10,595, forward strand.
CTTCTGCATCCCAGTTCGATAACATCATCGTTTGGATGCCCAACTCACCGCTATATTCTGCTCTAAATTCGGAAATTCCCTCCCAAACATCGGCAAAATTCACTCCTGTTGCCGGTCGGTCAACCCCCTGCCACCGTCTGGGCGAAACTGCATCTATTTTCACAGATACCTTGTCAGCTATTGCCAACTCCTGACGCACAGTTTTGTCTTTCAGCAAGGTAGCATTAGTCAATACTAATGTTGGTCGTGAGGTGAGTTGTGCGATCGATGTGATAATTTCACCTAAATTAGACGCTAAAGTCGGTTCCCCACTACCGCTGAGGGTGATTACATCTACATCCCAAGGGGCAAACTCTTGCAACTCTTGGATGATTTCCTCCGTGGGGACGAACAGCGCCCGAACGCGCGTTATCTGTTCTATTTCCCCCAGCTGACAATATACGCAGTTAAAGGAGCAAGTAGACACCGCACCTATGGGGTCGATCCCGAGCGATCGCCCATAGCGCCAAGACTTCACCGGTCCGTATACATAAGTAAACTCTGTACTTAATGTCGCTGACATCTCTTTTAACCTTCGCCATACACTGTTATCATTCTCCTATCCTCAAGGCCCTCGCGACTGAAAACTTTAGATTTATTTTACAAAGTCGGGCGGAAACCGCCCACCTGACGATCGGGGTACTGGATAACGCCCGATCGCACCGTTCCGGAAAAATCGTAAGTTGTGTTACGATATGTTCGTAGGGCCCCGCCCACCATTGAGTAGTTAAGCCAACTAGGAGTGAATGTGTAAATATTTTTGTCCACCTGCTTAACGATCTCAGGAAAATTGTGTTATGATATGTTCGTAATCTTAAATCAGGGAACTGTATTAGCCCGATCGCAGGAGAATATATGACAGCTATAGACATGAGCAAACAAGAGTTGCTCGGGGCTATTGACAAATTGTCCGATACACGACTGCCAGAAGTTTTACAATTCGTCAATAATTTGCTATCCGATCGAAATCAAAGTTCGAGATTACAAGCAGATTGCAAGGGATTATGGGAATATTATTTCAACTTCCTAGCTGCGGATGACATTAGAATTAAAGGCCATCGGATTGGCATTGAAACAGTGCTGTACGAGTATCTATATCGGGAGCGTACTCCAGAGGAAATAGCCAAAATTTACACCACATTAACTCTGGAAGAAGTATATGCCACAATTCTCTATTACCTCCATAACAAAGAAGCAGTTAGTAAATACATTGCTGACTGGTTAGAGTGGGGACATCAGCAGCGTAAAGCTCAAGCTTTAAATCCACATCCTGCTGCTGCTAGACTGCGAAAAATTAAGGCGGAAAGACAAGCGCAAGCAAATGGCTCTGAAATATCTGATGGATGAAAACGTCGATCCAGTTTATTCAACTCAAATCCGCAGCAAACGACCGGATTTAGTTATTCGTAAAGTTGGGGAAATTGATACTCCTGCTCTCAGTACATTAGACCCGGAAATTTTGCTTTGGTGCGAGGAGTATGATTTTGTGTTAGTGACAAATAATCGCAAATCAATGCCCGTACATTTAATCGACCATATCAACCAAGATCGTCACGTACCTGGAATCTTTATCCTCAACCATAATCAGAGTATCGGTAAAAACATTGAGGAATTAATTGTGATTGCTGAATGTTCTTTCGAGCGGGAATATCAAGATCGAATTATTCACCTGCCACTAACATAAGGAGGTATTCATGGGTGCATCTCATCTAGTGAGTCTAAATCATTTGTGCAAATTTTCTGGGGGTCAGATAGTGACTGAAAGTTTGCCCTGCAATGGTTTCAGCAAAAAAGCCAGTTGCACAACTTCTGCAAGACTTGCTATATTGGACAGCCTGCAACTGCAAATGGCTCGACTCATCAGAGCAATGACCGACCCTAGGGGAGTTTCTGGGGAAACAACCAAGGGATGGCGATCGATGGCAGCTTCTAGGGATAGATCGAACAGCGGCTTGTTTTTAATCGGCGGCATATCGGTTAATGACAAGGTCTAACTACTATTGTCAATTATGCCCCGTATCTCAATTATGGAACCAATCCGCAGCCGTCACGTAACTCATCCCTAAGGAGGATGATTCACCAATTTTTAGCAGTAGCATAATTTCTCAAATCTTAGCCAGAATTAAGAAACCAGGTTTTGACAAAAAACCTGGTTTCTGGGCACGTTTGCTGGGCTACTATGGCCGCAGCCAAATTATCTATGCTTTGTGGGCAGCGTAGGGGGCATAATTGTTTCCTTCAAGTTAGCCCCATCCAAGTTAGCTTGTACCAGATTAGCATCAATCAAGTCAGCACGAAGTAGGTTAGCCTTAGTCAGGTCAGTATAACTAAGATTAGCATGAGACAGGTTGGCACCACTCAGGTCAGCGCCACTTAGGTCAGCGCCACTCAGGTTCGCGCCACTCAGGTCAGCACGAATCAAATCAGCACCACTCAGGTTCGCACCGCTGAGGTTCGCACCGCTGAGGTTCGCACCAATCAGGCAGGAACGAAACAAGTTAACACCAATTAAGTTGGCACTAAACAGGTTAGCACGGAACAAGTTGGCACGAAACAGGCTAGCACCAGCCAGGTTGGCACGAAACAAGTTGGCACGAAATAGGTCGGTATCGCGAAAATTCCTTTCTCCCGCAGCATAACGTGTCAGAAGTTCATTGGCATTCATATTAGCGTTTGCAGTTGTTGCAGATCTAGATCGTCTCATTTTCTCATCCAGGGTCATGGATCGCCTATTTCAGCCAATCCAAGATCGACTGATTGACCAAATCCGGGTATTCGTCATGGGGACAGTGACCTGCATTAGCAATGGGTACAAATTTAACATCCTCACGGCTGTTAGCTAACTGCTGATAAATCTTAGCACCAGCAATGGGCGTCCAAGGGTCATCTTCCCCCCACAGCACCAGTAACGGAACTTTCACCTGGGGTAACAACTCAGCTGGTTTGGGACCGGGAGGCGCTGTGAGAATGGAGGCAAACACCTGCTGGGCACCCCGATCGCAGGCCGGGGCGTAGAGCAAATCCACCAGTTCATTTGTGATAGCTTCCCGATTCCGATAGACTTGGTGTAGGGTCTTCTTGATGCGATGTTTCTGACGGATGCGGTTAAACAGGAATGGTCCCGTCAGGGGAGAACTTACCAGTTTAGTAAAGCCACCCATCACCAGCCGCAGGGGGAAATTCAGCTCATCGGGACGATGATTCAATCCCCCAGCACAGTTAATCAGTACCGCACCAGAGGCTATTTCCGGAGTATCTGCCGCCACCATCAGACCCAGAAGAGCCCCGATCGAGTTTCCGATCCACACCGCTGGTGCTTGTACGCAGGCATTCCAGAAATCCTGGAGCAACTGGTGCCACAACTCCATACTGTAATTCAGGGGTGGCTTAGAAGAGCCCCCGAACCCCAGCAAATCTAGGGCAAACACCCGGTAGCCGCCAGCGGCCAGCACCGGGATATTTTTGCGCCAATGGCCGATCGAGGCTCCAAAGCCATGAAGCAGCATCAAGGGGCGTCCGGTGCCCATGACCGTATATCGAATCTGGTGACCTTGCCAGTTCCAGGTGAATTCGGTAATGCTTGCGATCGTCAGTTCTGTCGTCACGGCGAATATTGTCAAGTTTTATGAACTATTGTAATTATGACAGCAACTGCCAATCGAAGATCGAGCCGATCGGGGCTGGTAACAGTTACCAAAATTATTAATATTTCTGGGCAAATCTTAGGTTTTTGCCCAGAAATATGGATGTAGTCTTGCACCAGTTGGTAGACGGGGCTCCTCGCGTGGGACCAGAAACCCGATAACTCCTTGAAACTGGGTTTCTTTTGGAGTCGTTCGCGATCGATAAATGCATGACTACACCCCAGAACACACCCCAGAAATAAATGTAATTTTTCAGCTTTTAATGGGTATAATGAGAATGGTAAGGTATTTGACTGCCTGGGAGAGCGTGAAATAAGATGAGTACAGTGACCTATACTAAAGGTTTACCTACTCCAGCAGAGGAACTAAACGAACTCGGATTTACTCAGTTCGAGATGTTACTGAATGCTTATGCTCCTATTTATCGTCAAGCTGTATGCGAGACTGTAAATCATTTGCTGTCTGGAGAAACCTTTAATAAATCTCAGTGTAATACACATTTGCAGCAGATATATCGAATTAATAAGCGTCACGCTAATGGTGTCATTGCAGACGCTCTCGGTAAAGTTTCTTCAGCAAAGGAAAGCAGACAGAATCATATAAAACAACTGCAAGGTAAGCTGAAATAAACTCAAGAATGGATTCGCAAAGCTGAGAGTAAATTTAAATTAGCCAGAAAGTTCTACAGTCAGAAAACATGGCAGCATTCTCAAGCTGGTTGTATATTCCCGATCGCGAAGCGTGCGCGCAGCGCATTCGCCAGTTCGGTGCAGTACCGCGATACTAATTGGCAGCACTTACGTTTTCAAATTCACCAAAAGAAGCGGAAAGCATGTCTCTACGAGTGAAAAATAAGCTATCTAAAATTAAAGCCTATTAGAGTTAAAGTACCGCCACGTCAGTGTTTCGTGGTTGGCAGCAAGGCTGAAAAATGGGAGAATCAGGTTTGTCAATGGGACGGCGTAACCATTAAATTTAGGGTTCCTGCCTGTTTAGAAGACCGGTTCGGCGAGTACGTGACAACTAGACTGGGCGGATACGATCGTAAGATAAATAGACTACCCTCAATAGGAGCAAAAAGTTGGCATTTTTACCTGAAGAATGGCAAGTGGAATATAGCTGTACAATTTACGCNNNNGGAGCAAAAAGTTGGCATTTTTACCTGAAGAATGGCAAGTGGAATATAGCTGTACAATTTACGCCAACGCAGCCCTCGCGAGGATCAAGGCATTCCGCTGAGGGCTGCATCGGGATTGACATGAACCCAGGCTCAATCGGATGGGCGTATGTCGATCCGGATGGTAATTTGAAAGCTAAAGGTCAGATATCGATGCAAATGGGAATACCCAAGGGTCAGCAGGATGCTCAGATTGCTGATGCTTGTTTGCAGTTGGCAACTCTTGCTAATTTAATGGAATGTCCAATCGTCTGTGAGGATCTGGACTTTTCTTGGAAAAAGGAACATCTTAAAGAATGTGGAAGAAAATATGCTCGAATGTTGTCTGGTTGGGCTTATGCTCGTTTTTATGAATTACTTGAAAGTATTCTCAGCAACAGAGGAATTGATTTACTAAAAGTAAATCATGCTTACACCAGCTTGATTGGCTTAGTAAAATATGTTCGCCAATATGGATTAGCTAGCGATGAGGCTGCGGCTCTTGTTATAGCTCGACGAGGAATGAAATTAAAGGAATTAATCCCAAGCTCCATAACCGCCTATCTTGACGTGAAGTCCGGAAAGCATGTATGGAGCCTCTGGTATCAACTGAATAAATTACTAAAGTCTTGCAATAGATGGAAGAATCGACATTCTTTCTATAGTGTCTCTAACTGGGGACTAGAGGTCAAGGGAATGGTGGCTCCTGCTTGCGGGAGAAGCCAGACCAAGCGCAAGCGCACTTCTAGTTAAGCGAAGTTACACCGTGGACTTGGGTGTGCGATTTGTTCAGGTATAAGCTGTAAATCAGTGAAATCCTGGTTGGTTTTATTAGCCAACAACTGTGGTACTCATGGGGGTCCAAATCCCCCCCTCCAGGTACGGGAGAGACTCGTGTCCGAGAGCGCCCACCCATAGGGTGGGCGTCTCTGGACACGATCCGGTCCTTAATGCTGCGGAGTGACATCACCGTGGTGTGAAGCAAGGACTTAAATGTAGGCAAGCTGGCAGCCTAAAGCCAGCAACGCCGCTAGGGAAGATGCTCATGGCTAGAATAAGCGAACCTATGTAAACCTCGTGACCACGAACCAGCGGAATAAGGCTATTTACGCTGGCCCAAAAGGGAAATGGTAGTTAGTATTAGTCTTATCCAATGGCTAATATCGTACTCAAAGAACTCCCGGGGATGAGTAGGGGCCTAAAAGCATCATAATGATACCATGGAACCAAATAATCTTCAATATGCTGTCCGCCTGGAATGTCTTTCGGGTAGACAAGTTAGATGATAAGCACAAGCTATTGAGGGAAGGATGTACTAAGAAGCTAAAGCCTGGAGTAATGTCCGGGATATGCTAACGTAGTACGGTGATAATAGGAAATAACCGGAACTAGTAGTCTTGATTACGCCACGGCGACCAGCTTCCCAAAAGGAACTAGGTTATGGATTTCTGGTAAAACGGTCTTGTAAATTGGTGACACTAAAGGTTTGCCGGCAGCGCCACTCACTAACCAGATTAGGGACGAAAGAACAGGTTAAGAGGCTAAACAGGGATAACCCTGATATAAGCTATCCATGACACGGACCTATTACCCAGTAGCCTCCTGCGGTGAAAGTCGCAAGTCCGGTTTTGAAAGGGAGGATTGGGAGGCGACTCCCAGTTCGACCCCAGCCCAAAGCATGGCTTATGGCGGCTTGCCTAGATATGCAGAGATTTTTAGAAGCGGCTAAGGGGAATTATCAGCTGTTGCTGCGAGATAAGCAGCAGTATGACGCGCTTGCCCACGGCGATATCAGTTGGTTGTCTGTCCTGTCTTGCTGGACGAAGATCGCCGGGTGTTTGAGTACAATGGTATCCCTTAGTTTCATCCTATTGCTTATAAAACTGTCTCTGGGAAACTTTACTTAAAGCAGGATAAGCAAGGCAATGTCCTGTTCTGCGAGGTGGAACGGAATAAGAAAGGAAAATATTGCTCTCCCCTTCTGGTCAACCCTTGTTTAAGCAACCCCTACAGTCTGGGATGGACTGAAGAAAATAGCTTGAGCGCGGGCGCTCGCCCAGGTATAAGAAACCTGGTTTTTCTGAAAAACCGGGTTTCTGGGCTGTGGGGTAGCCGTGTCCAGAGACGCCCACCCATAGGGTGGGCGCTCTCGGACACGGCGGGTGCATTTGAAGTTGTGCGATCGCGATCGTTGAAGTTTAGGGACAGTTATGACAGTGTTAATTGCAGATACGTTAAGTTTTCAAGAATTTATGACTCGCGAATCTTTGCCCTTGGCGACTTTGCATGGTGCAGTGTTTGAGTTTTTGCGCGATCGCGAAGATCTTGTTGTCTTTGGAGCCCAGGCGGTAAATGCCTATGTTGGAGAACCGCGTATGACCCAGGATATTGATGTGTTGTCCCTACAAGCGGCAGATTTAGCAGAGGAATTGCGGAGTTATTTGAGCGAAAGATTTTACATTGCGGTGCGGGTACGAATGGTAAAGGGAGGACTGGGTTATCGGTTATATCAAGTCGAAAAACAGGGAAATCGCCATTTGATGGATATTCGACAGGTGGAGAAGTTACCCGCAAATCGCTGTATTGAACAGGTATTGGTGATGGCTCCAACAGAGTTGGTGGTAAGTAAGATAATTTCATACCATCAGCGCCGTGGGAAGCCAAAGGCGGGTACGGATTGGCGAGATTTGGCGATGTTGCTGTTAACATTTCCGGAGTTAAAGGTGGAGTCTGGTGCAGTATTGGATGGGTTAGTAGCCGCAGATGTGGATGCATCTGTGGTGTCATTATGGCGAGAGATTGTGGCAATGGAAATTGAAGTCGAGGATGAAGATGATGAGTTTTAGGCTGGAAGTTGGGGCGATCGCCCTACGGGGAACCGCAATTTTTGGGTGATCGCCTCCCACACCCGATCGCCCTAGTTAAGGCCTTCTCAGAAACCGGGTTTCTTGTGATGCCAGACGATCTATCCATGCTATAATCATAGAAGCCCGGTTTCTTTACCGATTTATTAACCAACAGCATAGGGGGTAAACTTCCGCATAAACGGAGTATGAAACCCGATCGCAATGTCTTTGTTGTCGCCACTAGCTACTAATTCAGCCGCCAAGTCTCGTTCCGTTGCATTCCACTGAATCCAGATTTTTTCATCTCTGATATCCAGATGAATTATACAACTATGTATCCATGTTTGCCGCTTCCAACCCAGGTAAACAATTTAGTAATGATGTACCCGCGACATCGAAAATCCTTTGAACTTCTATTTCTCCGTGTGCCGGCTTGTGTTGACTGCAATTCTTAAGCAATTCTTGAATGCAATGACGATATTTTTATATTGGACGATCGCCTCTTCTTCAGGGTCATATAATTAGCTTAATTTAATTTTATTCGCTCATTATTTTCGGTAACTATAGTTGAAAAAATGTCTTATATACTACTACAGGCACCGCAAGATAAAGGGTTCTTTCCGGTTCTTCAGTTTTCAGGGCAAATCTATAATTTATGTACTGTCCCAAGGCTGTATTAAATTCAGATATAGCTGATGCTTGCGGCAAAAAATTTTTAATTTTACACCGATATTTTTCCCTGGCCATTTTCCGCAGCAATTAAAGTTCGATCGCCCAGGTATATTGACATATTGACGCTCCTATACGCATTTTTGACCGCTGTGTGAAATGTATCTTTTGACATATCTTAGGCTTAATCAGTTATTGGTTATTATATTTTACAGCTTGTTCGCTATTTAATTAGTACAATAACAGCATTTAGTAAACCAGTTCTTAAACGTATTTGTTCCCATCA
>JACOMV010000110.1 GCA_014324065.1 Hormoscilla sp. SP12CHS1
GGAGCCGGATGAGGTGAAAGTCTCACGTCCGGTTTTGAAGACGAGTCGGTCCGGTGACGGACTGGCTTAGTTTAATATTTTGTCAAAACAATGCTATAATTTTTTTAAGCATTATGGTATTATGGTATTAGTCGGTTTCAACTCATATCTTGCACCATTTTCAACTAGAGGCGGAGCCTCCAGAACTCGTTCCCAGGCGGAGCCTAGGAACGAGGGTAAAAAACACTTTATCCACAATATTTTCAGTGGGTTTTAACCCACTTTAGCTATTAGCCGTGGGTTTGAACCCACGGCGGGCCAGGAGACCAATTGAGAATGATGCAATATCTCAGTTTCAACCGAATTGGCGCCTCGAAACCTGGCTCCCGCCTGGTAACGCCAGGGGGTTTGAAGTGCGAAGTCAGGCAATTCCAATATAGCTTATCCTGCCAGAAATGCAAGCCGATCGCATTAGCGATTTGCATCTCCTTGTTCGAGCATAAGGGCCAGTTTGGGCTGGCAACAAACGTAACATCCATCTCCTGGGACTATCCCCTTGGGAGTAAATGTCTTCATCTCTACTAATGTAGTACAAGCATAATTCAAAAAACGGAACCAATGAACCAAGGCGGGCAAAAAAAACAGGCGATCGCCCATCACCAGGTTGACAGAGAGATAAAATATGGTATAATGGCAAAAAATAAATTTCATCTAGTTAAGCAAAAGAGCGATCTCTGTGCTAATCTAGGGAAGTTGTCAAACTCACACATCCAGGATTTCGGGTGTTTCCACTGGAAATGCACCTGGATGGAGGCTAAACCCGAAAGGAGAGATCGAAATCAATGCCAGTAGTCTCATTAGCAGAATTACTAGAGTCGGGAGTCCACTTCGGACACCAAACCCGTCGGTGGAACCCCCGGATGGATCGATACATCTTTACGGCCCGCAACGGGGTCCACATCATAGACTTGGTGCAGACAGCCCAGCTCATGGAGCAAGCCTATGAATACATGCGATCTGCCTCAGAACAGGGAAAAAAAGTGCTATTCGTCGGCACCAAGCGTCAAGCAGCTGGAATTATCGCCCAAGAAGCCACCCGTTGTGGGGCTTATTACATAAACCAGCGCTGGTTGGGGGGAATGCTGACCAATTGGACGACAATAAAAAACCGGGTAGAGCGGCTCAAAGAATTAGAGCGGCTAGAGGAAAGTGGCGGACTCGCCCTGCGCCCCAAAAAAGAAGGCTCCATGCTGCGCCGGGAAATGGAAAGGCTCCAGAAATACCTGGGCGGCATTAAAATGATGCGGAAAGTTCCTGACATCGTGGTGATAGTAGACCAGCGACGGGAGTACAATGCCGTTCGGGAATGCGAAAAACTGAAAATCCCGATCGTCGCCCTGCTAGACACGAACTGCGACCCCAACACGGTGGATATTCCCATCCCCGCCAATGACGATGCCATCCGATCGATTAAACTAATCGTAGGTAAATTAGCAGACGCCATCTATGAAGGGCGTCACGGTCAAGTGTATGTGGAAGAGGATTACGAAGAGTTCGTAGAGGTAGAAGAAGAGTACGACTACGACGATGTCGATATGTCAGAACACTCGGATGAGGAAGAAACAGAATAATAGCAAGGGTACAAAAGCAAAATGGCGGAAATATCAGCAAAACTCGTAAAAGAGTTACGAGAAAGAACGGGCGCTGGCATGATGGATTGCAAAAAGGCGCTCAAAGAAAGCGATGGGGATCAGGAAAAAGCCATAGAATGGCTGAGGCAAAAAGGACTCGCCTCTGCTGGGAAAAAAGCAGGGCGGGTAGCAGCAGAAGGGCTAGTGGATAGCTACATCCACACAGGAGGAAGAATAGGCGTCCTGGTGGAAGTAAACTGCGAAACAGATTTTGTCGCCCGTCGCGAAGAGTTCCAAACCCTAGTGCGGAACGTCGCCATGCAAATAGCAGCTTGTCCTAACGTGGAATACATAGGTGTCGAGGAGATCCCTGAGGAAATCGGAGCCAAAGAAAAGGAAATAGAAATGGGACGAGAAGACCTGGCGAAAAAGCCGGACAACATCAAAGAAAAGATTGTCCAAGGTCGGGTAGAGAAGCGGTTGAAAGAGATGTGTTTGCTGGATCAGCCCTACATTAAAGATCAAAATATCACGGTGTCGGAATTGATCAAGCAAAGCATAGCCCAGTTGGGAGAAAACATCAAGGTGCGTCGCTTTACTCGGTTTGTGCTGGGTGAAGGAATAGAAAAGGAAGTGCAGGATTTTGCGTCCGAAGTAGCAGCCCAGATGGGCCAATAATGAATTGTCGGTTGGGTTTCGTGCGGAAACCCAACCTCTAACTGCTATTAACCTCGTTCGTTGGGTAACTAACGTCAAGCAAACCTAGGAAGATATGATATGATTGGGAGAAAAAGTGGTGACGGCGGAGATGTTGGCAAATGGGATTAAATATGAATGCTGAGGGTAAAAATGTCAGTGCAATGAAATCAGTTTTAGGTTGGGTTTCATGGGGAAACCCAACCTCTAGCTGCTGTTAAGGTAGATCGAGTTGGGGAAAAAAGTAAAAAAAACATACATGTTGTTGGTCATGAAGGTAGATTAGTGATAGAATGAATCAGAGTAACAAGGAGCGAGAAAAAGCAGTCGAGCAGTTAATTTGCATGAGGAGAAAAAAATAGCTCCATGTTATATTTTTCCAATTGGGAACTTGGAATTACTTAAAGGTTGAGCAGTTGTGATAGTAAATATTGACATGAGATTATGGATAGAGCGGAGCAGATAGCTCGGGAACTAGAAGCATTGGAAAAAGAGATCGAAGCATTAGCAGCAGAATTCCACCAAACTTACTCAGAATATCTGAAATCACTGGGACAGGTGGTGCGACAGGGGCTAATTCTGGCGAGCTATCATCTCTGCACTCAGGGGTATCCAGATCAGTTTCTGCGTTTGAGTTTGAACAACAAACAAAAATTGCAGCAAGGGATCAGACAGGTGGCTTCCCAGGCCCAGCCACAGTTGCTGGCCCAGTTACATCCTCCAGGGCAACCAGCACAGGAGAAGCCAAAGGAAACCAACGTGGAAGCGTTTTTGCCCGGCTTACTAAATCAACCCTCGGAAAATATCTTAGGGGGCACCAATAGGGTATTGCCCCAGGAGGAGAAGCCACAGGAAAAAATAACACCAATGGACTTGGCCCAATGGCAGGATAAATTGGAAAAAGCGATCGCCTCTACATTAGATACAGTCTCTTGTCAGACTAATCTCTTACTCAAGCAAGGAAACATCCTCCCCAACCATCAGTTACCAGAATCAATTGTAGAAGCAGCTAAATCAGCTGCTAGTTCCTCGGAAACTCTCCCCGCTGGATCGCCCAACATTATTAACATGTTAATTGAAGCAGAAGGTCCTGGCAAGAAAAAGAAAGAGGAAGGATCGGGTGAAAACCCCGCCTCGACCTCGACGGGGAAGCGGCGCATGCCCATCGGGATCGTGGAAATTCATTTGCGGCTATCGGAACTAGAATTTGCCGACTCGACAGCGAGTTCTTGGCGTCAGAAAATCCGTAACCTCAAGACCCAATTACAAACCCTAGGGCGCAAGTATCAGAAGAAACAACGAGAACGTGCTGTTGCCCTGGCAGAAGCCGCATGGCGTTCCAGCTGGTTCGATGAATGATATCATGTCAGCAGAAACTTTCAGGAAAATTAGTAATTAGCAATGGCGTAATTAGTAGCAGATAGAGAAGATGTATAGATTATATATGAATAAAAATTGTGATGCAGGAAATGGTCGAGCATAATTAGAGGAAAAATGGCAAATTTTCAATTGCCATTTTTCCCTTCAAGCAGTAAGATAGGTATGCACGCAGACAAGATTTCAAGAGTGAGTTTTGAGAAATGATAGAAGCATCAGATTGGGAGAGATTAAAGAAAGCCTTGGCTGTAGAAGCAAAACATGGCTTTAGCAACATCGTCGGTAAGCAACCCTTTAGCGAGTTTCTCCAAGACCAGTTTAGCCAGCCACCTGCGGACCTGACGCCAGATGAGCGATGTCAGTGGCAGAAATTTGAGCAGGAATTTGCCAGTTATCCTGACCTCAATTTTGCTCTCCGACAGCAATTAGTAACGCAAGCGCGTCAGTATATCCATAGCTGTCAGCAAGCCTGGGGAAATGGAGCAGGGGGAAAAGCCCAGTGCGGACAACAGAGTAAAATTGAACTGGGTTCCATTAGTAGGGAGGAATCTGCTAAAAGCGTGAGTATAGACCAACCTCTAGTCAAGCTAAAAGGGGTGGGATTCAGAAATGGTCGGCTGCTGGAACTGCTGGATTTGTTGACGGTCCGGGACTTGCTTTTCTACTACCCCCGTGACTATATTAATTATGCTCGTCAGGTGCCGATCGACGAGTTGCAACCAGGGGAAACAGTAACCATAGTGGGAGAAGTAAAGCGAGTCAGCTGCTTTAGTTCGCCCCGCAACAAAAAATTAACGATTCTGGATTTGTTGATGAAAGACAGCACGGGGCAAATTAAAGTGTCCCGGTTTTTTGCAGGTAATTACTTTAGCAATAAATCCTGGCAAGAAAAAAATAAGCGTTCCTATCCAGTCGGGGCTTTGGTAGCTGCTTCTGGTTTGGTGAAGAAAAAAAAATATGGCCTGACCCTAGACAAGCCAGAACTGGAAGTTTTAGAAGAGGAAAACAACAATGGGATCGAATCTTTGAATGTGGGGCGGTTGCTGCCAGTTTATGCCTTAACAGAAGGGGTGACAGCTGCTGTGGTCAGAAGGGCGGTTATGATAGCCTTACCAGCTGCCCAAAACCTGGAAGACCCCCTGCCGGATCCTCTGCGAAAACAGTATGATTTGCTGGAATTGCAAGAAGCGATCGCCTCGATCCACTTTCCGGATGATGAGGAAGTCCTGAGAACAGCCCGGCGGCGATTAATCTTCGATGAATTCTTATACCTGCAACTAGGATTTCTCCAGCGTCGCTATCAGCAAAAACAGGATCGAACGGGGATAAAAATTAAAAAGACAGCCAAAGGAAAATTGATCGACAAGTTTTACAAACTGCTGCCTTTTCAGCTAACGGGGGCGCAAAATCGGGTAATTGACGAAATCCTGAAGGACTTAAAATCAACCACACCCATGAATCGCTTAGTGCAAGGAGATGTGGGGGCTGGTAAAACGGTAGTAGCAGTAGTAGCAATCCTAGCCGCGATTCAATCAGGCTATCAAGCAGCATTAATGGCACCCACAGAAGTGCTAGCAGAACAGCATTACCGCAAATTATTAGGCTGGTTTAAGCTCCTGAAATTACCAGTAGAATTGCTGACAGGTTCGACAAAAACAGCTAAACGTAGAGAAATTCACGCTCAATTGGAGACAGGAGAACTGCCGCTATTAGTTGGCACTCATGCCTTAATTCAAGACACAGTCAACTTTCACCGCTTAGGTTTAGTGGTAATAGACGAACAGCACCGTTTTGGAGTCAGACAAAGGGCATTGTTGCTGCAAAAAGGTGAGACCCCCCATGTCCTAACCATGACCGCAACCCCAATTCCTCGTACCATGGCCCTGACCATTCATGGGGATTTAGACGTGAGTCAAATTGACGAACTTCCCCCAGGAAGAAAACCCATTCAGACAACAGTGTTAAGTAGCAGACAACGGAAAAAAGCTTATAACTTGATGCGCCAGGAAATAGCTCAAGGCCGCCAAGTTTATATAGTTTTACCTTTAATTGAGGAATCGGAAAAACTCGATTTGCGTTCTGCAGTAGAAGAACATAAGCGACTGTCGAAAACAGTATTTCCCGAATACAATGTCTGTCTGTTACACGGTCGCATGAGTTCGGCGGAAAAAGAAGAAGCAATTAATAATTTTCGGGATAAAAAAAATCAAATTATTGTTAGCACAACCGTGATCGAAGTGGGAGTAGACGTGCCCAATGCCACGGTGATGATGATCGAAAATGCCGAACGTTTTGGATTATCCCAGCTACACCAACTGAGGGGTCGTGTGGGTCGAGGCGATTGTAAATCCTATTGCTTGCTGATCGCTGGTTCCCAAACAGATGATGCCCGTCAGCGGTTAAATGTTTTGGAAAAATCCCAAGATGGCTTTTTTATTGCAGAAATGGATATGCGGTTGCGGGGACCGGGGCAAGTTTTGGGAACTCGTCAATCAGGGCTACCGGATTTTGCCTTGGCGAGTTTGGTAGAAGACGAGGACGTGTTGGTATTGGCAAGAGATGCGGCAGAAAAGACTATGCTTCAGGATGAAACCCTTAACAGTTTTCCTTTGTTGAAAGCTGAGTTAGAACGTCGGTATCAGCGGGTTATGGGTGGCACGAGGATGACCTGATATCCTTGATCGAATATCAGATCATTTTTTATCCTTCCCATGAAGAATGACTGAAAATAATGTTATCGTAGTAAATAGGAGAAGAGATCGTGGCATTTGATTACGACCTGTTTGTAATTGGTGCGGGTTCGGGGGGACTGGCGGCTGCTAAACGGGCCGCATCCTATGGTGCTAAGGTGGCGATCGCCGAAGAGTCCGCCGACCTGGGGGGCACCTGCGTGAATCGCGGTTGCGTTCCCAAAAAACTGATGGTCTACGCCTCGGAGTTTTCCCATAAATTTAAGACAGCGGCTGACTATGGCTGGAGTCCAGTGTCAAGCAGCTTTAACTGGTCGGAGTTCATCGCCCAGAAAAATCAGGAAATCCAGCGTCTCAACGAGGTATATGGCAATTCTCTAGCAGCAGCAGGGGTCTCACTGTTTAGGGGTCATGTTACTTTCATAGACGAACATACCCTGTCAGTTGGGGAACGAAAGATTACCGCAGCCAAAATCTTGATTGCGGTGGGGGCTAAACCCCAAAAACCGGAAATTCCTGGGATAGAACAGGCCATCACCTCTAACGAAATCTTTCACCTGGCCCAGCAACCCCAGCGGATTGCGATTGTGGGCGGTGGCTATATCGGTACGGAATTTGCTTGTATCATGCATGGTCTGGGTTCCCAGGTAACGCTAATCATTCGTCAGGATCTGATTTTGAAGGGGTTCGATGAGGATCTTCGCACTGGCGTACAAGCAGGTATGCAGCAACATGGAATTCGGATCCTCTACAACAAAGAAGTGGAAAAAATTCAACTCTTATCAACAGGTCTCAAAGTCACCTTACCCGACGATAGCATGACAGTTGATACAGTGCTGGCTGCTACAGGTCGGATTCCTAATTTGAGTAACCTGGGTTGCGAAAAAGCGGGAGTGAAGATTGCCAATGGCGCCATCGCCGTAGATTCGGAAAGTCGCACCAGTCAGCCCCATATTTTCGCCGTGGGAGACTGCACCGATCGCCGCAATCTCACCCCAGTGGCCATTGCTGAAGGTCGGGCCTTTGCCGATACCGAGTTGGGCGATCGCCCCCGGATGATTAATTATGAATTTATCCCCTCAGCGGTATTTTCCCAACCAGAAGCTGCTACAGTAGGAATGAGCGAAGCCGAAGCCCGATCGCAATTAGGGGAAGCCGTGAAAATTTATCGCAGCCAATTTAAGCCCTTGTACTATACTCTAACTCAGCAGCATGAGAAAACCCTGCTCAAGTTAGTGGTTGACAGTCAAACTGAGCGAGTGCTAGGTGCTCACATGGTCGGAGAACATGCCGCCGAGATTATCCAAATGTTGGCAGTTGCCCTCAAAATGGGTGCCACCAAGTCTGACCTGGACGCCACCATTGGCATTCATCCTTCGACAGCTGAAGAATTTGTCACCATGAAATAGCCCCTCGGGAAAATTATGCCAGCAAATCTTGTTTGCTGGTATAGCGTTTCTCAGATTAGTGTAATATGCTGTTGGAGATTGCTGAGGGGGGGAACTCAATGGGATCGTAAGTTAATCGCTACTTTCCCCCCCCTCGCAATGACAAATAGGTACTCCCAAGCTATACCACATCAATTAAGTAAAATTATCCCATTTCACCGATCGTGGTCTATCGTCGCACTTTTATCCTGGCCAGCTGTCTGGCTTTCCTAGCGTCATTTAACTTCAGCCCAGCAGCATCTGCTGCTCTTTTGTGGAACTTACCGGCACTAAACCAACCAGCACCAGACTTTACCCTGCCCACTAACACAGGTAATGGGAAAATATCCCTCTCCGATTATCGCGGTAAGTGGGTAGTGGTTTACTTCTATCCCAAAGATTTTACCTCTGGTTGCACCCTGGAAGCCCGTCTATTTCAGCTATATTTGCCCAAATATATCGAGAGAAATACTCAAATCCTGGGCATTAGCGTTGATGACGTAGACTCCCATGCCGAATTCTCTGATGCTGAAGGTTTGACATTCCCCCTTTTGGCTGATCCCACTGGCAAAGTAAGTAAAGCCTATGGTTCTTGGATGCTCTTTTTCTCCCTGCGCCACAGCTTTATCATTGACCCGGATGGCATCCTGCGGGAAATATACACTGATGTTTACCCGGCAACTCACTCTCTAGAGGTGCTGGAACGTCTGGATCAATTGCAGCAAAGTTAGCATGCTGTAATCGCAATCGGGAAGTGGTTCATAGTTGATGGTTACTAGGCTACCAAAAATTATCATACTATGAACCACGAACTATTAAATAAAAAGAACGGTACTAAAGAAAGGTGTTTTTGCTTCTGTTCCCAGCGGGAATGATTGATATTATGTAAATATCAAGCGAACAATGAAGCTGAAGGGAGCATGTCCAGAGCATTTTATAAGTTGTTTTGCTCTCAGACATAATCGCCTAAATACCCTATAGAAAATGGTACTGAAAACTGACAACTGACATTGCTAATCATTGAAAACCTGTAAATTGAGACCGCGCTAGCTGGGTTTGCTGCAATACCTGTGCGAGTGCGGTCCAATCTTCCTGCTGGATATGGGAAATCAGCTTGTCGAGGGAATGGCGATAATTATGGAGCGATCGCAACAATTCGGGCCGATTATACTGTGCCATCATCAGACCCAATTCGGGATTGCCGCCTCCCACACGGCTGGTATCCCGGAAGCCAGAACTAGCTAGCTGTTGTACTAGCTTGAGTACCGCCGGATCGGCCATGCAGGCGTCAATCAAACTGGCACTGACCATCACCGGCAAATGAGAAATTAAGGCCACGGCCCGGTCATGGTCTGAGGGGCTACAGTGATACACTCGAGCTTGGAGCGAGCGGGCGATCTCGCAGAGGGTTTGCAGGGAAGCGGGTAGTGTTGAGGCCACAGGTGTTAACACGTAAGGTCGGCCAGCAAACAATTGTCGCTGTGCCGCATCTATACCACTCTGGGTAGTTCCCGCCATCGGGTGTCCGCCGACAAAATTAGACCAGATGGGGGTAATTGCTTCGACTACTGGCGTCTTGACCGAACCCACGTCTGTTAAAATTGTCGCGGGAGATAAATGAGGAATAATTATCTTGACAGTGGGGACGATAGATGCGATCGGCGTGCAAATAAAAACGATATCGGCGGCGGCCAGCAGACTGAAAGCAACGCTAGCATCGTCGGCAACCCCGCGCGCGATCGCCAGTTCGCAAGTATGTTGGTGGCGGCTGACTCCCAAAACCTTAAACCCCACCTGGCGCAAATCCAAGCCCAAAGATCCGCCAATCAGCCCCAGTCCTACAATACCAATATTCATCATGGTGCATCATTTTTAATCAGCTCAGCCCTAAAGGCATGATAGCCTTTAGTCCCAAACAAATCATAGGTACCAGCGATGGAAGCAGAGGAAATAGTAAAAAGCTATGCAGCTGGAGAACGAGACTTTGGTGCAATCAAGCTGACTGAGTTGAATCTGAGTGGCGTCAATCTCAGCGAAGCCAATTTCAGCCGTGCCAACTTATCTGTAGCCAACCTCAGTGGTGCCAATCTGAGTAAATCAAACCTGTCTAACGCCAAACTGAATGTGGCCAGACTCAGCGGTTGCAATCTCACCCATGCCAACTTCAACGGAGCCATCCTGAATGTAGCTAATCTGGTGCGAGCCGATCTGACTGGTTCGACATTGGTTCTTGCTGGGTTAATTAGAGCAGTGCTCATTAGAGCCGAACTTTCTTATGTAGACCTGTCTCGCGCTCACCTCACTGGAGCAGATCTGAGAGAAGCTACCCTCAGACAAGCCAATCTGAGTGGAGCCAACTTGTCTGAGGTGGATTTAAGGGGAACTTCCCTGACGGGAGCAAACCTACAGGGAGCCAATTTACATGGCACTGATATGAGTCGGTCTGACATGAGCGGGGTAGACCTGGATAATCCTTAAGAGGAGATCGAGTTGACAAGGGATAATTAAAGATTAACAATATAAAGAGCGTGGCACGAAAAAAAACATCCAATACTCAGCAAGAAAATAGCGATCGCATCGTCTACCGGGAATTTGGTCCTACGGATAACTCAGAGGCGATCGCTAGGGGAGATCGGCAACTACCTCCTTCTCAGCAAAATCTGAGAGTGCAAGCATCTCGTAAGGGACGCAAGGGCAAAACAGTGACGATAATCAGTGGTTTTCAGCAGCAACCGGAAAGCTTGGCAGAGCTGCTGAAAAAATTTAAAACTCAGTGTGGCGCCGGGGGCGCAGTGAAGGAAAATACGATTGAAATTCAGGGAGATCATACTCAAAAGCTGCTGTAAATATTGACAAACATGGAATACAAAGCTAAAATAAGTGGTAGATAGCGCAAATGTGGTAAGATTATGTTAGCATTAACAGATCCTTATGAAGTAACCTGGGAAAAGTTACCTGATGATTTTGTTTTAGACAACGATCCCGTGGATAATATTAATCAACCCCCGATCGCCGCTGCTCTCACAGAAAGCCTAGAAATAGCTGGCAGGCTGCCAGCTAATGCCTTAACCACCACTAATTATGGAATCTGTGCTACTCTAAATGGCAGAATGGTGGTGAAAGCACCAGATTGGGGGTATGTGCCATTTATTCGGGTAGCCCGAGCAGAAGTAATGCGCAGTTATACTCCCATCCTCCAAGGGGAACCACCTGCCATTGTCATGGAATTTATCTCGGATACAGAAAGACACGAGTATTCCAGCAAGGAAAGCGATCCTCCAGGCAAGTGGTTTTTTTACGAACAAGTTTTAAGAGTTCCTAACTATGCCATTTTTGAGCCGCAAACAGGATATCTCAAGGTCTATCAGTTAAGCGATCGCGGACTTTATATACGCAGACGGCCCAATAGCAAGAACCGTTACTGGATTTCGGAAATGAGCTTGTTTCTGGGCATATGGGAAGGAACCCGTGAAAACCGCACTGGCTACTGGTTGCGCTGGTGGGATGAAGCAGGAGAACTTTTGCTGTGGGGTTCGGAGTTAGTCGCAAGAGAGCGCCCGCGAGCCGAACTCGAACACCAGCGAGCCGAACTCGAACACCAGCGAGCCGAACAGGAGCGCCAGCGAGCCGAACTCGAACGCCAGCGAGTTGAACAATTGATAGCACAGCTACGGGCAGCGGGAATTGAACCAGAGTTGTAAGATATCCTCCAGTCACCACGCCCTCACCCGTTCCCAGGCCGGTGTCTGGAGCATGCCGATCGCGGCAGCGCGGCGCCAGCCGTGTCCTTCAGGACAAGTGGGAGCGCTATTCGCACTACCCAGGAGACATCGAGGGCTAGTTACTTGCATTGAGATGCTCCCTATCTTGTTGATAAGCTGTCGTGCATGGGTGTGGTCAAAACCCGTCGATCTAACATGGACCCTCCCAGTCGCCGGATCCCCCCAAACCCCCCTTGCGTTCCCAGGCGGAGCCAGGGAACGAGGAGGGGGGGCGAAGACAGCCCCCCCAATTGCCACGGGGGGGTTTGGGGGGGGCTCGGTGCTACAACTACTTTTGACCACACCCGTCGTGCATTTAAATGCACGACAGCTTAAGCTAAAATCGATAGTAGAAAGTCACGGAAGGTAAGAACATGTTTACCGGAACAGATGTTTATGAAGTAATCTGGGAAAACTATGAAGTAACCTGGGAAAAGTTACCTGATGATTTTGTTTTAGACGAAGCCCCAGTAGATAGTATTAATCAACCCCTGCTCGCGGCGGCTCTTACAGAAAGCCTAGTGATGGCTGGCAGGCTACCAGCCAATGCCTTAATTACTACTAATTATGGGCTCTGTGCCACTGTAAATAATCAAATAGTGGTGAAAGCGCCAGATTGGGGGTACGTGCCATCTATGAGGGTGGCCAGAGAAGAAATACTGCGCAGTTATACCCCCTATATTCAAGGCGATCTACCTGCCATTGTGATGGAATTTCTTTCGGATCCGGAAGGAAACCACGAGTATTCCATGAATGATGATTATCCTCCAGGCAAGTTTTTTTTTACGAAAAAGTTTTAAGAGTTCCTAACTACGTCATTTTTGAGCCGGAAACGGGAGCGCTCGTAGTCTATCGGTTCAATTCTGAGGAACTTTGTTATCAACGCCGACAGGCCGATGGCAATAACCGTTACTGGATTCCGGAAATGAGCTTGTGTCTGGGCATCTGGGAAGGCACCCGCGAAAACCGCACTGGCTATTGGTTGCGCTGGTGGGATGAAGCAGGAGAACTTTTGCTGTGGGGTTCGGAGTTAGTCGCCAGGGAACGCCAGCGAGTTGAACAATTGATAGCACAGCTACGGGCAGCGGGAATTGAGCCAGAGTTGTAAGATATTCTCCAGTTAATGCCCATATCTTGTTATATAGGGCATGGCTGATATCAGCAAGATCGGGCGATCGCCTCGGGACTGAAACAAATCGATTCTATCATTCGTCACTAGCCTGGAGCGTGGGCTTTGTTCATGTAGCCGGACCCCTCGTTCCCACAGCTCTGCCGCCGTCTTCCGCATGCTCTTGTCCTGAAGGACACGGCTGGCGCCGCGCTGCCGCGATCGGCATGCTCCAGA
>JACOMV010000111.1 GCA_014324065.1 Hormoscilla sp. SP12CHS1
ACTCAAGTTGCGACCTATAAAAATTTCTACGTCCCAGACAGCTATTTTTGGCAAATCTATCCGCCAAAATGCCATTTAGAGGTAAATTACAAGGGGATTTGGGCTGATGCAAGGCCGATATTGGTGTTGAGGTTCTATAGGTGGCAACTTAGGTTATATACGGCAAGTGGCAAGGCTTACCTTGGCATCAAAGGGAAAAATAATGGGGTTAAACAGTATACTAATTACAGTAAAAACAGCCTGTGAGGAAGCAAGTGATCGCTAGAAAAATTATCAATCAGAATCATCTGGTATCTACCTATTTAGAACGTGCTGGGATAAAATTGGCTCAAGCCAGTACAATCAAGTGGATATCGATCGGCTTGGGCTTAGCAGGCACCGCCATGCTGTCAGCAACAGCAGGAGCATTGCTAGCAGTGTCTCTAGTCAGTACGCCTCTGATGCAAGCCAAGCTGAGTCCCCAAGAAGCGAAAGTCTTTAAAAGTGGAGAGCGCATTGCCAGTGGCGATAATTTACAGCTACCAAAACTGAATCGTCCTGTCAATATTTTGGTGTTAGGGATCAAAGTCCTGACCTCAGACCTGGACGAACCACCAGAAGTAGACCTAGGATACCATGCTCTAGTTAACAGCTTCGAGGGTCTAAGCGATACCATGTTATTACTCAGGTTTGACTCCAGGAGTCAGAAGCTAGTAGCGCTTTCAATCCCCCGGGATACTCGTTCCTGGGTAGAAGGATATGGTATGCGCAAAATCAATGTAGCTAATGAATTTGGCGGTCCGGCCATGTCAGCAACCTCTGTGAAAGACCTGCTAGGAGGTGTAGAGATCGATCGCTACATCCGCGTGAATATCAAGACAGTGGAAAAACTGATTGATGCCTTAGGTGGGGTGAAGGTCTACGTGCCTTACGACATGAAGTACCAGGATGATAGCCAGCATTTGTACATTAACCTGAAAGCCGGAGAGCAACACCTAAATGGAGAGCGGGCGCTGCAATTTTTGCGTTTTAGAAACAACTATTTAGGGGATATTGGTCGCATTCAGCGGCAGCAAATACTGATGCGGGCGTTAATAGATCAAACTATTAACCCTCAAATCATCCCCCGATTACCCAAAATTCTGGAAGTGATCGAGTCTGACATCGATACTAACTTGAGCATAGAAGAGTTACTGGCGCTAGGAAATTTTGCTAGCCATACAGACAGATCGAAAATCCAGATGTTGCTGACTCCCGGCAGATTTAGCGACCCCAAGGAATACAAAGTGAGCTACTGGTTGCCAGATTATCACAGCATCGACCAGATGATGCACCAGCATTTTGACTTTGGCGATCGCGCTTCTGAATCAGAAGAAATTGATCCAGCTTACCTACGGGTGGCGGTTCAAGACAGCACGGAAGATTGGGCAGCAGTTGATGATTTTATCGACACCATGTATGATGAGGGCTATAGTAATATCTATGTCAGTGGTTCTTGGAATGAGCCATTAGAGGTGACTCGGATTATCGCTCAATACGGAGACATCGATAGTGCGAAAGCTATTCGTCGCCGACTGGGTTTTGGAGAAGTGCGAGTTGAGAGCATTGGTCATTTGGACTCGGATGTGACAATTCAATTGGGTCGAGATTGGCTTGCGATCAAAAACGAGTTGCTCCACCAATCCGATGCTTGGTAAGTAGGCGGGTGTGCGATTCGTTCAGGCAATAGCTTAGAACCAGTGAAAGCCTGGTTGGTTTCATTAGCCAATAACTTTGGTACGGTAAAAACTAGCGCATCCCCACTTTACAGGGGCTCACGTAAGTAAAGAGTGGCACTCTAGGGTTAAGCAGTTCTCCCGTCACGAACCGCCCGGGTTAGGCATGATTTAGTCGATTCGACCACCAAAAAGGGAAGAAATTTCATGAGATAAGACCAGAAAGGAGTAATCCAATCAACGGTTGCCGATGACAACGGCTTACCAACCAGTAGCCCGGAAGTCCTCACTACAAACCTCAGTAAGGGAGGGTTGAGAGGCAACTGGAAGCTCGACCCCGACCATAAATAAACTGAGCATCCAAAAACCAGGGCTGTTTCATTCTTTCCGACCCACCCACGACGATGGTATTAGTCAGACATTTGCGGCTTCGATCCAATCGAGTAAAATCGGATTAACGAGCGGTTAAGGATATAGGTTGTCCGGAGCGAGGGGGGATCTACCGCCAGGGTAAGCGAAAGAATCATGCTTGGGCCATCTATTCTCAAGTTTCATGAGAATGATTGCCTTCTTCGCACCGGAGAAGGCACAGTATTGAGCAATTTTCGTGGCTCCATACCACATGCACAATTTTTCCTGCGCTTGCCCTGGGTGAATGTGGTTAGACATTGGGGTATATTGGGCATTCTAATGGCAGCAATGAAAGCGCTCCTACTCTTGGTACAGAAGCGTAAGGACATCTCTGTCTAGAGATCCCATACAGTCCGTCAAGTAGAGTAAATCAACTCCTTAAGTCATACCCAAACAGTATGGAGCCAGTGGTATGCAGTTTAATTCTTGCTTTTTTACATCGATCGGCGTCTACACCTGTCAACTGTTTTAGTTCACTGAAAGTCAAGCGAACAAGAAAAAATATTTTAATTTTGATTTTTACCCTGCAACTTCTCGATCCAATCGAGTAAAATCGGATTAACGAGCGCCGGTGCCTCATCTTGGGGGCAATGTCCCACACCTGCCAGGGGAATAAACTTCTCTACTGCTGGAAATTCAGCTAACTGACGCCCCAGGTCTACCGGTTCCCACGGGTCTTCCGTTCCCCAGAGGATCAAAGCGGGACATTTCAGTTCGGCTAAGAGATCTTCGGGAAGCGGCCCAGTAGAATAGCGGGTGAAGGCGACAAACACATCGACAGCACCGGTATCTCTGGCGGGTGCCATCAGCAAGTCTACCAGTTCGTCGGTGACAGCTTCTGGACGCATGTAGGCTTGTAGGAGAATCTTGCGCACAACTTGGGGCTGGGCAATTTGATTGAAGAATAGCTGCCCAATCCATTTGACTGCTAGCATATTTTGCAGGATGGGGGCTCCAAATCGTTGATGCCATGATAGCTGGTGTCGTCTGCGCTCGTGTAATAGCCGCAGGGAACAGTCGATCAGCACCACTCCATAAGCCAGTTCTGGATAATCTACAGCTGTCTGCATCAGGGCAATACAACCAATGGAATTGCCTACCAAAAAAACCCGATCGCCCACGACTTCCTGACAAAAATCAGCAATTTGCTCTCCCCAGGTGGCAAAGGTATAGTCGATATCTACCCCAGGAGTAGGTTTGGCGGAACCGCCAAAACCTATCAAGTCGATCGCATAACAACGGCAAGCAGTCCCCAGCACTGGCAAGTTTTTACGCCAGTGGGCGCAGGAAGCCCCAAAGCCATGCACCATCACCACAGCAGGTCTGTATTCCCCGGGAGCGCTACTCGCAGGTTTCCAGGCAGAGCCGTGGGAACGAGGGGGGGGACACAGACCGGTAGTTCCTTGAGTTTGATAGCGGATGGGAAAACCTCGCCAGATCCAGGTATGAGTAGTAGTACTGGCAGTGTCTGCAGATATAGTGGTCATGATAGCGATCTATAATAAATTGAATAGGCAAACGCTAAAGCGTTTACTACAAACGGCAAACGCTAAAGAGTATAACCTAGAAAAGGGGGAGTACAGACCGGCGAAGAGTCACCTCGTGGGCTGAAGTTGCTGATAACTGGTCGCTAGCCCACCGTTCCGGAAAAATCACAAACCCCGAGCACATTGGCGCGAGGAAATTCCATGCAAAAAACTGCGGCAAACATAAACTGCCCCAATCCAGATTGTCAAACTCCAAATGACGAGAAAAATAATTTCTGCTCCCAATGCAGCAGTAGGATACCAAAACGCTATCTGTGGGCTGTCAGCAAAGAACGCTGCCCATCGACTTTGAGTGACGGACGTTATATACGCAAAGCAGATCGGATTTTTCTGGACGCCAAACCCGGGGAACCGCCGGAAGCACCCCCAGATGAGATTCCCTCACGGGCAGTACCCTATCTGAGACTTTTCCCCTATCGGCTGCATGTCCCCCAAGCCTATGCACTGGTATCAGCAGGTTCTGGCTCCGGAAAATCGATCCTGCTGCTGGAAAAAGGACCGATCGACATCTCGAAATTAGAGTCGGCTGAAACTGATAACCCATTATTGCCAGAATTAACTAAGGTCTGGAAGCAGGCAAGTGTCATGCGCCAGTTGAATTGGCTGTGGCAGATAGCCCAGCTGTGGAAGGCCCTCAGCAATCAGAATGTAGCACCGACATTGCTAGAGGAAAATCTGCTGCGGTGCCGAGGTCCCTTACTGTGTCTGTTGGAGTTGAAATCAGACCAGAAATCTCTTAGCAGTCTGAAAAATTTAGGTAAGCTATGGTCGAAATGGGCCCCCGATGCCCAACCAGAAATTGCCGAATTTCTGAAAAAACTATCTAGTCAACTGAGCAAAGAACAACTGGAATGGCAGGAACTGAGAGCGCAGTTAGATTATGCATTAGCTCATTGCTCAGCGGTCCAATCTGTCCAATGCCAGATTGCTACCCTCAGCGATAAGGGCCCCACTCGCGGACGCAATGAAGATGCCTGTTATCCATCCAGTGGTAAGGTACTAAAGCCAGCAGACTGGAACAATGCTTTGACGATCGTCTGTGATGGCATTGGCGGACATGAAGGGGGCAATGTGGCCTCAAATCTGGCGATCGACACCATCGGGGATCGAGTCAATCAGCTTGCCGGATCGGGTGAGAACCGGTCAAACCTATATCAAACACTAGACCAGGCAATCCGAGATGCCAACGATCGGATTAGCGATCGCAATGATAATGAAGACCGGCAGGATCGGCAACGCATGGGCACAACTGTGGTGATGACAGTAGTGCAGGATTATGAAACCTACATCGCCCATGTGGGAGATTCTCGGGTCTATTGGATTACAGAAGATGGTTGCCATCAAGTAACCCTAGATGATGATATCGCATCTAGAGAGGTAAGTTTGGGCTATGCTTTCTATTGGGATGCCTTGCAACAGATTACATCCGGTTCCCTGATCCAGGCATTAGGTATGAGTCCCTCTCAGACGCTGCACCCGACAGTAGGGCGGTTGATATTGGAGTCCGACTGTGTTTTTCTGCTCTGCTCAGATGGGTTGAGTGATAACGATCGGGTAGAGGAACATTGGCGGTCAGATATTCTGCCAATTATACAGGAAAACGCCGATCTGGCGAAAGTAGCTAAGCGTCTAGTAGATATTGCTAACAATGAAAATGGTCATGATAATGTTACGGTGGGGTTAGTCTATTGTCAAGTGCAGCAAACAGAGCGAGTTGTACAGCCTTTAACAGCGCTCGGAACATCAGCTCAACTCTCTCCCTTCGAGGATAAAGCAGAAATTTGGCAAGCTTCTCTATATAGAAACACGGTCCGCGGACGGCCCGAAAAATCGGATCTTACTGGTGCGACGACTTCTATAGCAGTAAAGGACAGAATTCAGGGGCCCAGATATGGTAGATGGGCTGCTAGATTAGCAGGTATTTTAATCTTGATAGCGATAATAAGTGGAGGGATCATATGGACTTACTTAAAGTATCCATCATTCAGGAAATTGGTTCACGAGCGGTCAGATGAAATTATATCAAAGTTCGATCGGCTCAAAAAGAAACTTCAAGATAGATTATTACCAGCAGTGGATCGACCTGATGAAACTCCACCACCAGAAGATCCACCACCAGAAGATCCACCAGACAATCTACCACCATCCATATCAAACTAATAGTTGTAGCGGAGAGCATCTCAATGCAAGCATTTGTATTTGCGAATGTAATCGTGCTAATTGCAAATGGCGTATACCCACGGCGCTATGGAAAATGGAGCAATTCTCAATTTTTACTTCTGAATTTTTAATTTTGAAGAAAGAATTTTTAATTTTGAATTGCTCAAGCAAGCAAATCTGAGATGCACCCGTTGTGGCGTCTGGTGGGCGCTTTGTTGCTGGCCCTACATTTAGCTATTACTGCAAGTCAATGGGCAATAACCAGATTAAGATTTAATGCGAGTGGCAAAATTATGCGATCGGGTAGGAGAAAGTTCCCTAGCCTTAAGAATAGCTGCTGCTAAGAAGGCATAGGACAAAGCTCCGACTAAGGCCAAAACCCAAGAACCCAAAACTCTCGAAGAGTTCCAGAG
The DNA here is from genome assembly GCA_014324065.1 of Hormoscilla sp. SP12CHS1. Classification (GTDB taxonomy): domain Bacteria; phylum Cyanobacteriota; class Cyanobacteriia; order Cyanobacteriales; family Desertifilaceae; genus Hormoscilla. The sequence continues at coordinate 6,226 of JACOMV010000111.1, forward strand.
AGCATGCAGCATTGAGGCACTTAGATAGCCAATTAAAAGAATGCGCCAACGCTTCTTAGGTCTCAAAACGCTCAGCCCAATAAAATACCCGAAATAGCCGCTGTAGGCCATATGTCCGGCAACGGAACCTAAAACTCTAGGAATTAGAAGTTGCAAACCTGCTAATTGTCCGAATCCTTTCCCTGACTGTCGTGTCACTTCAATGACAATACCCGGGACATACTGTCCTAAAGTTTCTATCAGGGTAAAGCCCACCGCAGAAGCACTTCCTAACAATATGCTATCCAGGGGTTCGCAAACGCCAATCCGTTGTCGCCAGGGGTAACTTAACAGAAGTCCGAGGAAATAGGCAGCAAACACTGGCAATGCTTTAAGTAACTCCTCTAGCAAACCCGCCCCAAAAAAGTGAGTGATTAAGTTAGAGAAAAAATTAGCATTTGAGGGCAAGCTAGCGACATCGCCGGGTAAGAAATCACGAAAAACGATGATAAAAGCATGCAGAACGGGACTCACTATCATCAGGATAGTGAGCAGGGCGGCAGCAAGTAGTAGCCACCAAGGCTTATATTTGCCGCATAGTTGGTAGACAAAGTAGAAAGCTGCCCCAGATAAGTAAGCTGCTAATAATAGGGCGAAGGCGACGAAGTTGCCGATCGTGGCAAACATCGACACCACAAATACCACTGTGACAATAGCAGGCACTAGATAAGCTTTCGCGATCAAGGAAGGTCCAGTTGAGATAATGGGCAGAAGCTGGGTGAGAGACACGGAACCTGTCGTTCTCGGGGCTGATGCTTGAGTAGGAGGGGATGTCCCTTGCACCTCGAAGACTAACTCGGCGATGTTCTGACCTAGCACGATCCGATCGCCTGGCTGCAAAATTTGGCATCCTGAGATCCGTTGGTTATTTACATAAGTACCATTAGCGCTCTTCAGGTCACAAATTTTCCAACTGCCTGCCTCTGCCAGGGGACAAACGGCAGCATGACGCCTAGAAACACCACTATAAATAAGTGAATCAAGAATAATCTGGCAGCTAGGGTCTCGTCCGATCGCAACCTCCTGACGGCTGTTCAGCTCAACCGTCTGTGACTGCTCGCCAAGGCTGGTCACAAGTCTTATAAATCCTTTATCAACTGGATAGTTCGTCATACTAATTTTATATTTGATATTGCTGCGCAACTCAAGGATCCTAATTTTATGTTCTCTTTTTGCTCTTTATATATGCTACAAATGTCTAATATTAACTAGATTCTACCATCGGTCCTGTAAGCCGTCCCGGTACGTCGGGCTGGTGCTACTGAGGTTTGTCACTACAAACCTCAGTAAAATCGGCGCCGTGTTCCCCGGGTAGTGCGAGTGGCGATCCGTGTCCCCTGGGTAGCGATCCTAGGGGACACGCTTCGCTGCCCAGGGGGAGACGGCCTGCCACGTGGTCACTTGATATGATAATATTTATATACCATCTCTGACAACTGTAGCTCTCTATGGAAACTGTAGCTTTCCTAAATAGAGATGTGTCACCATCCAAATCTTTGGTAGACTGGGAAAAAAACTGCTACACCTTGAATATTATATATATAAATGGTATTAAATGTTTCAGTTTGAGTATCCTACGCTCAGTATTGCGATCGCCCGGATGATGGCGACAACAGAAAGAAATTCGGCCCATTTTGCCATCTGGGTGCTCAAGGCTCCTTATCCAGGGGGTCACGTACATCATGACTGTATATGGCCAAAGGAGCTGAGCAGAACCTGGGAAGAATGGCAGGAGATGTTTCAGATGCAAGGATTGCCTCACCAGCTCCACTTGCCACCTGTAAATGTGCCAGAAATGGAATCAATCCTAGAGGCAATTTCGGACTCCGGGAGTGAGAAATCAAGCTCTAGTAGCCGGCGGATGCAAAAGCTAGGGATGGGACTATGGCAGTGGGTGCATAATAGTTGCCAGATTCAGAATAGTTTCTCTCAAAGTCTGGGCTGCCATTGGCCAAAATCAACCCCTGCGGCTGCGGCTGGAAATCAGAGATCCAAATCTAATCGCCCTACCTTGGGAAATTATGCAACCTGAGGCGGGAAAACTGGCGATTGTCCTATCTGAGCAATTGTTATTTAGTCGCACGACTAGCGATGTTGACCCCCTGCCACCCAGACGCAACGACCAAGCATTAAACATTCTGCTGGTTTTTGGTCAGTCAACACCGACAAGTACGCAATCCCGGCAGCAGAGGGATGGACAGAGAAAAATATTACCAGACTGGCCTTGGCAGCAAAAACTCTGCGACCGCTCTTGCAGCTGGAGCAGGAAGCAGCTGTAGTGGCTGAAATTCTGCAAAAATCAGGAAAATATCAACCGGCGGGAGTTGGCATTTTGCCAGTGCCCTGTAATGTGGATACCCTAATTCAGCCTACCCCAGCTGAATTGATAGCACGTCTGGAAACAAAAGCCTACAATGTGTTTTTCTATGGAGGTCACGGTGTCCCAGCTCCAGATGGTGGGTTGCTGTTTTTACAACCGGATGTTATCATGTCCAGCACGGAACTGGTTCAAGTATTGACTCGCTCTCGGGTGATATTGGCCGTGTTTAATGCCTGCTGGGGCGCTCAACCGGATACTGACGGAGATCGGTCCGCGGACGGCCCGAAAAATCGGGTGATTCCCCGTAGCAGCTTGGCGGAGGTACTGTTACATCATGGGGTACCAGCAGTTTTGGGAATGCGTGAGGAAATTGCCGATCGAGAGGCCCTCAGTTTTATTCAGGCTTTTGCTGGGGCCTTGGCGAATCGCCTGCCGATCGATGGGGCGGTGGCAGCAGCGCGAGTTGGTCACCCTTTATAAGTTCAATCAACCTGCTTGGACTTTGCCAGTTCTGTATATGCATCCGGACTTTGATGGGGAACTAATGATGCATCTAGAGGAAGAGGTGACTGAACTACCAGAAAATTGTTTGTCGAGTCGGCAAAAAAATCAGCCTCACGCTAGCCTCCGGTCTTTAGGAGATACGGCCCAGGTATGGCAAGTTACGGGGGGACTGATGCGAGTAGGCAGGCGACCAGAGAATGACATCGTCATTGGCGAGAAGTGGGTTTATCAAAGGCATGCGGAAATTATCTGCCGCGAACCTGTGGGCAATGGTGACGGGGAGGGGACTTACTGGCTGCGAGATTTTTCTCGCTATGGCACCTGGATTTGTGAGTCGGATGGCTGGAGAAAAATCCATCATCAAGAATATGAACTGAAATCTGGAGTCAAGCTGAAGTTTGGCAGTTCCCAAGGTAAAATTTTGGAGTTCGCGATTTCAGCGACCAGTGGCCAGTGACCAGCTCTGCGGTCAGTTCGTAGGACCAGCTCGATGTCTCCTGGGGCTCTGTATCTCCTGGGAGATCGATGTCTCCACCAGAGCGCTCTTACGCACTACTCCGGAGACATCGTAATCGCACTACCCAGGAGATACAGAGCGCTAATCGCACGTTCCCAGGCGGAGCCGTGGGAACGAGGGCGACATACCTCGCGCCTTACGCACTACCCAGGAGACATCGCTCGCCTGTCCGAGTCAGTTGTTAGTGGTCACGTGGTCACTTGGCCTGGTACATGCTTAAGCACCCGCCCGCGTCCGCCATGCTGGGGCGATCGGTTCTGATATCTTCATAAGTGATTGTGCAAAATAATTTTTATATTTCTATGAGGGGGCGATCGTGCAGGAAAGTTAGGGGGAAAATGCATATCCCATAATGCTTTTAGAAAATTAACTTCTTCGGGATTGCCAGTTTGAAAAAATATAAAAATAATTTTACCTATGTACTTAAACTACAGGCGATAGCCGCAGGTGAAGCAGATAGCTGCTGTGGCGGCGCAAGTTGACTGTTGCATCTATCTTCCTAATTAAAAAATATTTCGTAATCGGTTCGGAAACAGCGGTAACTAAGATGTAGCTACCCATACCCAGTTAATAGAGCAGTGCCCTCATAGTGTTATGAACGATAAATATCTTCCCTCAACCAACTCCCTTGAAGGAGGCGAAAGAAGATTAAATAATCTTTCTCAAGAAACACAACCACAGGATTGTTTATCTTCTCGATCTGATTTTTCGGGCCGTCCGCGGACCGTAGCTGAGATTGAATTATTCCAAGCCCTTTGCGTTACTGAATATACTTATCCCTGGAGTTCGCTGACCAGAGAGTCCCAAACCTATTTTACTGAACTCGAAGCATCTACCGTAAGCTTGACAGACAGACCAGAGCCAGAAGTGGCGGCGGGTGCGCAAATATTTTTCGCCCATCTCGATCGACTCTGGGATGCTGCGACACCCGAGACAATGGCCAATGTTCTGGAAGACCAGTTTGCGAACAAGATACCCGCAGCTTTACTACAGGGGATCGGCCACCAGGTGAAGCAGCTAAAATCGGAAAATGGCGAATTGCAAATTGCAAATTGCAATTTGCATTCGGAAAATAGCGAATTGCTCCATTTTCAATTCGCCATTCGCAATTAGCAATTTTTCATTTTGGCAAGTCGAAAAAGCCCCAACCGGGCCGCTATAATTATATCTCCAGCGTTCACATTGGCATAAGGCCCTATGGTAGATAGACTGAACACCCGCGAATCAAGTGCAGAAGAAATTCGCTCGGCACCGTTGTTTGAAGGATTACCCGAAAGTTCCATTGAGCGGGCGACGGCTCAGGTTGTGGTGCGCACCCATCCATCTAATCAGGTGATTTTGCTGGAAAATGACTGGGGAAGTTCGGTGTACTTCATTCTAGATGGTTGGGTGAAAATTCGCACCTACAACCTGGATGGCAAGGAGGTGACGCTGAATATCATCGGCAAAGGAGAGTTGTTTGGTGAAATGGCTCCTCTGGAGGAGGTGCCTCGCTCGACAGATGTGATCACCCTGGTTCCGACTAGGATAGGTAATATGCCAGCCTCGGATTTTGTCCATCTGATTAATACGGAACCGAAGGCGGGAATTAGATTAGCTCAGTTGATGGCACGACGTTTGCGTCAGGTAAACCGGCGTCTGCGGTTGCGGGAGTCGGATAGTACCTCGCGGGTGGCAGATATTCTGCTGTTTCTGGCCGATGGACAGGGCAAACGCACTACCGAAGGAGTGGAAATTCCTAATTTACCTCACCGGGAACTGAGTAGTCTGAGTGGACTGGCACGGGAAACGGTGACCAGGGTGTTAAGTAAGCTGGAGAAGAAAAATCTGATAGTGCGCGATCGGTCCGCGGACGACCCGAAAAATCGGGATATCCTTTGCATTCCAGATCTTCATGCTCTGGAGCGGATGATGGTATAACCCTATTGCCCAGGGGCATGAGATAAAAATGGCACCGGAAAAATCCGCAGCAGACACCGATTTTTCGGGCCGTCCGCGGCCCGTAAGTCAGGCAGCAGGGGAAAAACAAAATAAAATGGCACCATTGCCTCTGGTGGAAGCGGCATTTTTAGCCAGTACATCCAGCATGATCTGGCTAGTGAATTACTACTTTCCGATGGGACCAGTGTTGCGAGTGTTTTTCCCGGTGCCGATCGCCCTGGCGTACCTGCGACGGGGAAATCGCACGGCCTGGATGACGGCGACGGTATCGGGTTTGCTGCTGACGGTGCTGATGGGACCGACTCGCAGCATTTTGTTTGTGATTCCTTTTGGTCTCTTGGGAGTGCAACTGGGAGCGCAGTGGCGACGGGGGGCTGGTTGGATGATGTCGATCGCCTTGGGTACGCTGCTGGGCTCTTTAGGATTTTTCTTTAGGATTTGGCTGGTATCAATCCTGTTGGGAGATGATTTGTGGGTTTACGTGACGGTGCAAGTGACAGGCTTGATAGACTGGACATTCCTTCAGATGGGGTTGCTAGTCGTGCCTAGTCTATCCTTGATTCAGGCGATCGCCGTAATTTTGGTACTGGCGAACAATGCCATTTACATGTTCGTGGTCCATCTGGTGTCATCCCTGCTGCTAGAACGTCTGGGAACTCCTATTCCCCCGCCCCCAGAATGGGTGCAAGTTATTCTCGACTATGAGGATTAATTTTTTTCCTCTCCCTATGGCCAAATCACCCTACCTGTATCGCGTTTATACCCAGCATCAACTGGGTCAGCAGTGGCTAGATAGCTATCGGGGGCGACGCCCAGTTTTTGCTTGTATTTTGGGTTTTACTGACACGGGTCTGATCCCTGGCATTTCAGCGGCTGGTGCAACCCCAGTCGCTCGGCGATATACTTGCCTGGCAGATGCGGAGTTTTTGTACAATGGCCCGACCAGACAACCTCAATATCCTTTGCCGCCGTTGGATGCTGGGGTTTCACCTGTGTTGATTTCCCGGGCTGTGGTGGCCACACTGGACATCCCGGTTTATCTGTTCAATGGGGGTTTGCCTGCGACACCATCAGTACCGACAATTGATTTAAATGGGGCACCTGCACGCTGCGTGACTACCGGCAAGGCCCTAGAACTAGGAATGGTGAAACAGCTTTGGCATCAGGGACTCAGCTGGGGAGAGAAACTGGGTCGCGAGGCTGAGTATCTGATTATCAGCGAGTGCGTGGTCGGGGGAACTACTACGGCATTGACTCTATTAACTGGCTTAGGTATCCCTGCCGCAGGTAAGGTCAATAGCAGCCATCCTGCTTGCAATCATGCCCAGAAGTGGGGTGTGGTACAAGCAGGGTTACAAGCTGCCGGCGGGAAAGCTCTAGGAACTGACCCGCTACAACTGGTAGCCGCAGTGGGCGATCCGATGCAAGTTGTGGCTGCTGCCATGGCGATCGCCGCTAGCCGCACCGCCGGTGTTTTGCTAGCAGGCGGGACCCAAATGTTAGCGGTCTATGGCCTGATGCAGGCGATCGCCTGCGAGTATGCTTTAGCATGGCAACCGGAACAGGTCGTGGTGGGCACCACCCGCTGGGTTGCCGAAGACCCCACTGGCGACACTGTCGGTCTAGCTAACTCCATCGGTTCTGTACCCCTGATCGCCACCCTGCTGAGTTTTGCGAGTTCTCGCTTTCCGCAGCTTGTTGCATATGAGCGGGGTTTTGTCAAGGAAGGCGTGGGATGCGGCGGATGTGCGATCGCGGCTTCTCTGTACCAAGGTTGGAAGCAGATGCAACTCCTCCAAGAAATTGAAGACTTAATCGAGATCGTCGCCAGGGAAAAATATGTAAATTGTTAGTTGTCAGTAGCACAGACTTCCTAGTACGCAACGCCGCAAATAACTCCGATAACTCAGATGAGCAACGGCTTACCGATATAAGTCCAGCGAAACGGCTT
>JACOMV010000112.1:0-11562 GCA_014324065.1 Hormoscilla sp. SP12CHS1
TGCTTTCACTCTCGTTCCCCTGGGAACGCAAGTTTTGTAAAAATTATGCCTTCCTTGTAACAAAGTGAGGGTTGCTCCCTGAGTAAGGAATAGGAAGGTAAGCATTCCCTAAGTTCACCCGCCTCTGGTGTCCGATTGAAAAGCAAGACGAGAGAGTTAGTGTTTCGGTATTTGGGAGGAATTATATGAAGACAATGAAAAATCGCAAGGTGAGCGCTACTCGCACTACCCACCAGACACCGAGGGTTCAAACCCCGGGTGTTACCAGTCTGCGCCTGGTAACGAGGCTCAAGTCATTTTAGCTATTTTCTTCCCTGGCAGGGAACGACCTTCGGAGGCAGAGCCTCAAGCGTGAACCATACAAATGAATTTAGTGCAACAACGGCAAAGCCGTAAAGTCTGTCTTACTACAAAGCCGCTTGACAGAAAAGCTGCGATCGCCTATTATGAAAGATAATATCTTTTAAATTGGTTATGGCATCAGAGACTTTACATCAGTTAATCAAACAAGCCCAGACGCTGACCTATGAAGAACAGCAGCGTCTGGCGGCACATTTGGATAAGATGATTCACCAACAAAATCGATTGAGGACCAACCGCAGTCGCTGGGAGGAAATTCAAGCCTTACGGGAGGAAATCCTGAAGATAGCTGCTAAATATGGAGCCGAGAATGTGCGAATTGTTGGCAATATCATGCAGGAGGAGATACCAGAAGAAGTTAATTTTATAGTCAACCTGGAACCAGGGCGCAGTTTACTAGATCAAGGAGGGTTGTTAATGGAGTTGCGAGAATTACTGGGTGATGATTTGTACGTGATAGTTGAGGGAGGCTTAAAGGGTGAATATCGGCAACGAGTTTTGCAAGAGGCCGGCACTGTGAGAAGCGATCTGGACCGGTTAAAGGATATCTTGAAGGCGCTCGAGGATATTGAACAGTTCACAACGGTGGGAAAGCAAGCTTTTGAGCAAGACAAATTTGACGCAAATTGGGGTTTTATACCAAATTATGATTATCGGTGAGTCTGCCCGGGCGATGTCGCCTCCATTGCGAGCACAAAATCCTAAAATACCTTGGTCTTTGATGGTGGGAATGCGAAATATATTGGTTTATCAACACTTCGAGGTCGATATAAACAATGTTTGGTCGGGTAGTAGAGAGAAGTTTGCTAGACCTCAAGGACAAGATAGAGTCAATTTTGCAGGAGTTGGGGTGAATCATTAGATCTTATCCTTGACATTTATCTATCCCTCCCTTCGATGGGCGCCAGCTCCCCGGGTAACGAACCCTCCGCTACTCGTACTGCCCTTACGACATCGCTGCCAAATCTTCATGGTCATGTCCTGGGCACCACTCACCAAGGTTTTGCCATCGGAACTGAAGGCTATTGTTCTTACTCCCCCTGTATGTCCTGATAATGTATCTACTATTTCCCCTGTCTCTAAATTCCAAATATTGATCTTCTCGTCACCACTGCCACTCGCTAACAGTTTACCATCCGGACTAATCGCGATCGCATATACTTTTCCTGCATGTCCGCTGAGAGTCTGGACTAATCCACTGGTAGCGGGATTCCAGATTTTGATGGTATTATCTCCACAACCACCTACTAGCATTTGCCCGTTCGCAGTGATGGCAACGGCGTAAACTGTGACTGCCGGTTCCAAATTACATAGGGGTTTATCACTGTTGACATGCCACAACTGGAGGATGCCCTTTTCCTTCTCGGGATTTCCTCCCCCAACCGCTAGCATCTGTCCGTCGGCACTGAAGGCCAGGGCATAAATCTCTCGTTCCACACAGTAGCAGGTGCGTATTAATTCCCCAGTGGTAAAATTCCATAGCTGTACTGAACCATTTTGATCTAGTGGATCTGCACCCCCACTGGCCATCTTCTGGCCATCGGGACCGATCGCTACTACTGTTGTCCAATCTTCCGTTTCTAAGGTCCCAACCCCTTCTCCCGTTCCTAAATCCCAAATCTCTATCTCTCCCGTGGCACCCACTACCGTTTTGCCATCCGGACTGAGGGCGATCGCGCTTACGGATATTTCTGCGGCATCTAGCTTCAGGGTTTGCCGCAATTGTCCCGTACTGACATCCCAAACCCCGATCGCCTCATAATCACCGCTCACAAGTGTTTTGCCATCCGGGTTGAGGGCGATACTCCTGACGACACTGGCGCTTCCCATCAGAGTATGGACGCATTTCCACTCTCTATTTTCATCTGTTGATGAGGGAGTTGCGGGTGCAACTGCGCCCCTATCTTCATCATCAAAGAAATCATCATCGGAGGGCGCTTCTATTTCTGGGGTTGACTTGCTTGGTTTTCTTCCTTCAATCCCCTGGAGCATGTTCCCCAGCCATTTTTCCGCCTTATCTGATAAGCTGCTACTCTCAGGCGCTTTGCTTGCCGGAGTCTTGCCCTGTAAACTTGACACAGATGACTGCAATGCATCATACTGATTTTTCAAGCTCTCCATCTGCGATCGCAGCCATTGGGACTCTTGTTCTCTTTCACTCTCCCCGAGTCCACGGGATTCCCAGGCAGCATACTGATTTTTCAACTGGGATATTTCTGCTATGATTGGCTCCCGATTAGGACTTTGAGTCTCCTCGCGCTGTTGTAAATCTCGATGGAGTTGGTTGATTTTTTTGTCAAGTTTGGCGATCGCACTTGCAAATATTTCTGGAGTAACAGATGATGAGGGAAGGGGCAAATTCTCTAGACGCTGAGTGACATTAACAATGTTCTGCAACAGATTGGCCGATTCTGCTGACAGTTGGGCGATCTTCTCTCCCATGGCATCCAATTGGCTAGATGTTGTCTGTAAACTTTCAATATTCAAGTCAGCAAAACTAGTTTGCATCTCTGTCTGGAGGGCGGTAATTCTTTCTGCCAGATGACTGAGATCGCTTTGAGGATAATTGCTGCTAGAACTGGTGCCATTCTCTAGCCGATGCTTGACAGTCTCCAGGGATGACTGTAACCGATATCCTTGCGATCGCAACTGTTCTATATCCGATCGCATTGCTTCCAGATGCATCGATTCTGCGGTGGTGATTTCTGTAATCATCCGGGTCAACCTACTTTCGGCAGAGTCGATCTTCTCAGTTGCGGGCAAATGCTCCAGGCGCTGGAGGATATTAGCGATAGATTCCAGCAAGTAGCTAGATTGGTTGCGCAGCTGCCCAATTTCTGCTTGAATCCGATCAATATCAATCGCCTCTAACCCATCCATGCGATCTTGCAATCTTGTTTGGTTAATGGTAATTTCTGCTGACAGTTCTTCGATCGATTCTTCTATTCTATTAAAAGCTACATCAGCTGCCATTGCCAAAATTGAGGAGCGGAGAGCCTCAATATCTTCTGATAGTTGCTGAGTTACCAGAGAAGTTTCAGGACTATTGCTTTGGCCGTATTGCTGCTCTAACTTTTGCCGATTTAACAGATTCAGCAATAGTGCGAGAGACACCGGTGCTGCTACATAGGCGACATGTTCCAATATTACAGCTAAACCTGCCCCTACAGCGGAGCCAATAATCGATATATATTCAGCAACTTCTAGCCACTTGCGGTTATTTTCCATTGTCAGTTGTTATTTTTCAGTTCGTAGGAATTGTCTCACCTGACTACTTTTACATCCCCAAAATCAGCCGTGCAATACTGAAATAAATTAGCACCCCCAACACGTCAACGGCTGTGGTAATAAACGGTGCTGACATCAGCGCCGGATCTAACCCCAGGTAACGAAACAAAAAGGGCAAACTGGAACCGGCAACAGACGCCAGTAGGGAAATTGCCATCAGGGAACTTCCTACCGCGAGGGCAACGGAGAGATTCCCATCCAGCCAATAGGCCCAGATTGTCGCGAGTATACCTAGTGTAGCGCCAAGTAAGGCACCCGCGATCGCCTCTCGCCCAATCACCTGGGCCACGCCCAGGGAGCCAATCTCATCGGTATTCAATCCGCGAATTACCACTGTAGAGGACTGGGCGCCTACATTTCCACCTGTGCCAGTCAGCAAGGGGATAAAGGCCGCCAGCACTGCCAAGCGAGTTAGCAGATCCTCTTGAGACTTGATAATTGAGCCAGTCACCGTATTGGTTAGTAGCAAAATCAACAGCCACATCACCCGTCGGCGGGCTACTGTGAGCAAATTTGTCTGAAAATAGTTATCACCGTCCGACTGCACCCCACTCAGGGCATAAATATCTTCAGTGGCTTCCCGTTCGATAATGTCAATCACGTCATCGACGGTGATAATCCCCACCAGACGCTGTTCTCTGTCGGTCACTGGCACTGCGAGAAAATCATAGCGCTGAATCAGTCGCGCCACTTCTTCCTGGTCCGTGTCAGTATGGACAAATACTGGATCTCGGGTCATGATCTCGCCAATTCGACTCTCGGGCCCAGAAGTGACTAAATCCCGCAAAGACAGAGTCCCCGTCAGGCGTCGCGCCATGTCGGTGATGTAGAGGTAATAGATGGTTTCGCTGACGTGGGATAAACTGCGAATGCGCTCTAGGGTTTGGGTGACAGTAAAGTTTTCTTTCAGGGAGATATATTCTGGGGTCATGATCCGTCCCGCTGTATCTGCTTCGTATCCCAACAGCAGGTTAGTCGCTTGGCGTTCTTCTGAACTCAGTTGGGCCAGTAAACGCTTCACGACTTTGGCGGGTAACTCGTCAAATAGCCGGGCCCGGTCATCTGGCGACATTTTCTCGACAATATCGATCACTTCCTGACGCTGAAATTTTTCCAGCAGGGTCTGCTGGACTGTGGAGTCGAGATTTTCATATACTTCGATCGCCTCTGCTTTCGAGAGCAAGCGGAAGGCGATCGCCTGTTGGGTTTCGGGCAATCCTTCGATCGCCTCTGCAATATCAGCCGGTTGCACTGGTTTAAGGATGGCCTTAGCGCCCTGGAAGTCGGCGACTTCTAGCAGCGCTTGCAACTGCGATCGGACTAACTCGCACAGTTCGCGGCGCGAGATCGTCTGGAGGGAAGAAGTAGTGTTCTGTGTCAAGTTAAACCCTCCTAGTTCCATCTAGATTGTCTGCTGCCCTTTAGTCTAGGATGTTGTGTAGCGGCGAGCAACGTTTGTAGTAAGCGCTTTAGCGCTTGCCCGTTTGTAGTAAGCACTTTAGTGCTTGCCCGTTTGTAGTAAGCACTTTAGTGCTTATCTTTGGGTAACTTGCCTGGTTGCCGAGCATTATTTTTACCAGGCTGCATCTAATCTAAAATTACGGGTATTTTGCATACGAGGGACAAGGCAGTTCATCCTCAAATCGTTGTAGTTCTTAATCTTGAGTGGATATCGGAGATACTTGTCATCAAGTATCTCTCTTGAGGTACATTTTAACTGCAACTCCAACCTTGGCGAACTAATTATTCCTATCCTACCGCTAGCGGCAATTCCCCAGTCTACGCTATCATCATCTACATTAGGTTTGTAGAGTGAATAGCCTGCCACGGATGCCACAGCTTGTATATAAGCATTGCTGAATTGTTCTTTTTGTTGGTTGATATCCATTAATTCATGTTTTGACTGCACACAGCTTTTCACTGCTGTTGAGATTTTATCGATCAAACAGTAACTTGTCAACTGTGACGATTTAGCCTCCTAACCTGGCAACGATCGCCCCCAACTGCACGCTGATTATTCCCAGTATAGCACTGCTAGCCCAGTACAACATGGCAGCAACTAAAGGGCGATCGCGCAGCATGACAAATGATTCCAAGCCATAGGTAGAGAACGTAGTGTAAGCGCCGAGGAAACCTGTGGTAATCATTGACTGCACTTGAATCGGCAGTATAAATACTCTCTCAGAAATCAGGGTAACGAATAATCCCATGGCAAAGCAACCGGTAAGGTTAATGAAAAAGGTGCCGTAAGGAAAAGTAGTGCCAAAGCGCTGGACAAACCATAAGGTGAGATAATAGCGACAAAGGGCACCTGCGATCGCTCCTAAACTGATAGCAATAGGATTACGAATAGTGGGGTCTTGCAGCATTGGCTATAATAAATTAAAATTTAACTTTAGCAAGACAGGTGGGTTAACCCGAACTTGGCCAGGGGAGGAATCCAGATCGCAGACTTAGAATTAGAGCGATATAATGAGGGAAATCGGCAATGGCTCCCATAATAGATGATTACAATTATTGTTTAAAGGAGATCGGGTGCAATGAATCAATTCAAAACTGCCGCTTTGTTAGGTCTGCTGAGTGGTCTGCCGATCGCAGTTAGCTATTGGGCGATCGGGGGCACTTCTGGGGCATTTATTGGCCTAGTAATAGCCGCCGGGATGAACCTGGGTTCCTGGTTTTTCTCGGAAAAGATTGCCCTAGGTGCTTATAATGCCCAACCAGTCGATGCCAGTCAAGCCCCAGAATTGTATGGGATGGTGGAACGAGCATAACCGCGCTAGTTTACCGATGCCCGGAGTATCATCTTAACCCCATCGCGGCGACAGTCATTCAAATGGCCATTTCCCGGACCCGGGAATTTTCCGCCGATGCGGGTGCGGGGAGACTGATTGGTAATCCTCGCGCTTTAGCAAATGCTTTGCGGCGGTTAGAAGCAAATGCCAGACAGATGCCAATAGCTGTCAACCCAGCTTTTGAACCGCTGTTGATTATAAACTCCAGAATCTGTTTTCCACCCACCCCTCGACCGAGGCCCGGATTGAGAAATTGTTATAATTAGAACGAGAATTGTAGAGCGTGAAAGAATAATCAGGAGAAATGAACGTGAGCGAATCGAAAATGCCCGAGGAGTCTGCAATGGGTGTGGTCAAAACCCGTTGATCGTTTATGGACCCCCCCAGCTGTCTGTTCCCCCTGTAGGGGCGACTGGCATTCTTCCGCAAATTATGACATAAATAAACAGATACTCTCTCCGAAACATCAAAGATGGTAAAAACCTCGAATCCTACCTCAATCTCACTAGCATTTTATCCATAGTGCTCATCATGGAATACACAGAGCTCTACTTATACCTCTATATAGACCTCTACATCAACGAAATCATTGACTTTCAATTAAAAGAAGAGCTTCATAAACTAGAAAAGCAAATTCCAGATCGCAAAGATTATAACAATTTAGAAGACTGGTGGCGATAAAATGGCCGTGGATGGATTGAAAAATTCAGAGCCATAATGATTAAATACCGCAACATTGGTTATGACTGGGATTTTTATTATAATTATGAACAGCAAAAATTGCTGGAGAAGTATTACGATGCCAATAATTTGCTGGTAGATTGCCTTAATAGCGATTGTTATGTCAGCAGAGAGGTACGTCAGGAGATTGAAGATACTTTGTTACTGCCTATTTCCGATATTCGGAAACGGCAGAAACAGCCCATCACAGAGCGATCGCCCACTCTAAAGATTATATCCCGTTTGTGGCGAGGGCTGACAAGCAAATAGCATATAACAAGATTTTTAGTCTGTTTTCAACCGACTTGAGCTATTAGAACCCCCGGCGGGCTAACAGCGAAGAGAGAAGTGAGAAGTGAGTTTAACTATGATAAATGCCTTGAGTTTATTTTCTGGCTGTGGCGGGTGCAGTCTCGGTCTCAAGCAAGCCGGATTTGCTGTTAAACTGGCAGCGGATATTGATGCCGACTCTTGCGAAACTTATGCTGTTAATCTGGGACGGGAAACTCTCAGGCGCGTATATCTTTCTCACGTTCAGCCCGAAGAATTGTTAGGCAGATCGGGCCTGGACCCCACCGTTCCGGAAAAATCGGAACTAGATATAATAGTAGGCGGACCTCCTTGTCAAGGATTTAGTTCAGCCGGGAACAAAGATTGGGCAGACCCCAGAAATAGCTTATTGAAAAAGTTCGTGGAAATTGTCACCAGTTTGCAGCCCACATGGTTTATCATGGAAAATATCGAGGGTTTGCTCACCGCTAAAGATGGCTTCTTTACGATCGAGGCGATCGCGAGATTCCTAGAGGCAGGTTATTGGGTAAAAGCGAAGAAAGTCTACATGGAAGAGTACGGCTTACCTCAAAAGCGCAAGCGGGTATTTGTGGTCGGCAACTTGGAACAATGTCAGTTTGAATTTCCCCCAATAACCTACCACAACTCAAATCAACTGTCACTGTTCGATTTTTCGCGCAGCGCAGCGATCGGCACCCTCAGCTATCCATCCTCAACGCCATTGGGGACTTGCCAGCAGCTTCCGCATCGGGTATGGTAGTTTATGACGAATCGGGCTACAACCCACTGCGCCGCCAAGACGGTAAACCAGTGCTGCACCATCAACTCAAACAAGTGAATAGTCTCACCCAACAGAGAATTAATTTGCTCGCCCCCGGTGCCACCATGAAAGATTTACCAAAACATCTGCAACATGCCAGTTTTAACAGACGTGCTACCAGAAGAGTCATGGATGGCACCCTCACGGAAAAGCGTGGGGGCGCACCGAATGGCTTAAAGCGCTTATTGGCAAAGGAACCCTCCCTCACTATCACCTCTGCTTCTCCTAGGGAATTTGTCCACCCGATCGAGAATCGACTGCTAACATTGAGAGAATGCGCCCGCCTTCAATCTTTTCCCGACTGGTACGAATTTCAGGGGTCCTGGAGTTCAATTGCCACTCAATGCAATTCCCCCAATGTTTATGAACTTACTAGCTACATATATTGGGGCGATCGCCACTTGGGAGGCAAAGAGAAATTCCCCAGGACGTTGGTTGGGAATTGATGCCACCAAATCTCGCGGCAAGAGTCCCAAATTAGCTAAAATGCTGGCCGAACTCGATCGCAAAACCTACAACTATGTTAGATAAAGAAAATCGTATAAAATTGGCGCTCGCATTTATACATTTTCAATGGCGATAGCATGACATCGAAAAACAGCAATTTATAGGGCGATCGCATTGCATCAGGATACAGCAATTAAATGGCGATCGCATTTGCCGGGGCACGGCGATACAAACATTTTCATTGTCACCAATAATCTGTTGATGCCGTGCCCCTACATAATTTTTGTGTACCTATTGCCACAATTGAGAAGCGATCGCCTAACATCAAACTATAATAAAATAGTATGGTAGGGGCACGGCATCCATAACTTTTCGGGATAAACAAAAAGATATCTATTGCCGTGCCCCGGCGCCCAGACCAGATCTCAAGAATACATGTTAAAGGCAGATCGCACTTTCATCGGAAAACAGCAATTTAAGGGCGATTGCATGACATCGGGAAACATAATTATTGGGCGATCGGGCCCCGGGGCGGGGGCGAATTGAACATCATCAGATAAACCGATAATTTTCAGATGCCGTGCCCCGGGAGTCGCAGAATATTGTACTACAATTGTAATACAATATTCCCGGGGATGACCGCTCGGGATAACCGGCGGACAAAGAACCATAGGACCGGTTGGTCGGCACGGGGGCCCTACCGACTCCCAGGATCTCTCTGCCCCCTGGACGGGCTTCAGCTATATAATGAAAAGCTGTCAATGAACTATAGCAAACGTAACTTACGAGCGAAAACCACCATGCGAACTCATTACTGCGGCGAACTGCGCGCAAACCACGTTGGCGAAACTGTTACCCTCAGCGGTTGGGTGGACCGTAGCCGCGATCATGGTGGCGTGATTTTTCTCGATCTGCGCGATCGCTCCGGTGTGGTCCAAATAGTCAGCGATCCGGAACGGACGCCGGACTCCTACCCCTTGGCCGATCGCCTGCGCAGCGAATATGTCGTGCAGATTTCGGGTCGGGTAACCCACCGTCCCGAGGAGTCTCTCAACCCCAAACTGCCTACGGGGGAAGTGGAAATCTATGCCGATCGGATCGAACTGCTGAATGGGGTTAACAAGCAGATGCCTTTCCAAGTGGCCGCTGCTGATGCGGAGTCCGTGCGAGAAGAGTTGCGCTTGAAATATCGGTATTTGGACTTGCGGCGCGATCGCATGACTCAGAATCTCCAATTGCGCCACGTCGTAGTCAAAGCGATCCGCCGCTACCTGGAAGACGAACAAAACTTCATTGAAATAGAAACCCCCATCCTGACCAAGTCTACCCCAGAAGGGGCGCGGGACTATCTGGTCCCCAGTCGCGTTAATCCCAGCGAGTGGTATGCTTTGCCCCAATCACCCCAGATCTTTAAGCAGTTGCTGATGGTATCGGGGTTCGATCGCTATTACCAGATCGCCCGTTGCTTCCGGGATGAAGACTTGCGGGCCGACAGACAACCGGAGTTCACCCAGTTGGATATGGAAATGAGTTTTATGTCCCAAGAGGATATCCTCCAGTTGAATGAAGGGTTAGTCTGTCATATCTTCAAGACCATTAAAAGGATAGATTTACCCCGTCCTTTCCCCCGCATGACCTATGCTGAAGCCATGGCCCGTTACGGATCCGATAAGCCCGATACTCGCTTTGGTTTGGAACTGGCGGATGTCTCTGATGTGGTCAAAGATTGCGGGTTTAAAGTGTTTGCGGGGGCGATCGCCAAAGGGGGGATAGTGAAAATCCTGCCCATTCCCGGGGGGGACAAACTCATCTCCAACGTGCGGATCAAACCCGGTGGGGACTTGTTCAAGGAAGCTAGCGAAGCAGGTGCCAAAGGTTTAGCCTACATCCGGGTGCGGGAAGAGGGCAAGTTGGACACCATTGGCGCCATTAAAGATAATCTCAGCCTCGCACAAAAAGAGGAAATTGTCAAGCGATCGGGGGCCCAACCGGGACATTTGCTATTATTTGCCGCCGATGCCGCCGATGTGGTCAACAAAACTCTGGATCGACTGCGGTTGGAGATCGGGAAAGAATTAGGGTTAATAGAGGAAAGCAAGATCGACCTGCTGTGGGTAACGGAATTCCCGATGTTTGAATGGAATGCCGAGGAGAAGCGGTTAGAAGCATTACATCACCCCTTTACGGCCCCCCATCCCGAGGACCTAGAGGACTTGAAAACAGCCAGAGCCTGCGCCTACGATTTAGTGTATAATGGCATAGAGATAGGCGGCGGCAGTCTGCGGATCTACCAGCGGGAAATCCAGGAAAGAGTCTTTGACGCGATCGGCTTATCGACGGAGGCCGCCTATAGCAAATTCGGCTTTTTGCTAGAAGCCTTTGAATATGGGACGCCGCCTCATGGAGGGATAGCCTACGGTTTAGACCGGATGGTAATGTTATTAGCAGGAGAAGAGTCAATAAGGGATGTCATTGCTTTTCCGAAAACCCAGCAAGCGCGGTGTTTGTTAACAGACGCGCCAGCGGGAGTGGACAAGAAACAATTGAAAGAATTGCACATATCTTCCACCTATAAACCCAAGAGTTAGTCAATGAAAAATCTGGATCATTTGACTATCCATAGTTTCCGGGGGCTGCAAGAGATAGACTTGCAGTCATTGGGGCAAATCAACCTGTTTGTTGGAGTCAAAAACTCCGGCAAAAGTAGCGTATTAGAGGCGATATCAACATATTATCGTCCTTTAGACCCCCTAGCATGACTAAGGAATAAGAATTTAATAAAGTGTCAAACCAGCGTAGCGCCACAGCCAGGTTATTAAATCCTCATCCCTTAGAAGATGC
>JACOMV010000112.1:11693-12918 GCA_014324065.1 Hormoscilla sp. SP12CHS1
GTAATATCTAATTCATCAAAACGCATACTCCTTAACTGGATCAAGTCCGTGCCCGGATCAAAGTCGCTGATGGTAACATAGTCCGAGCCCGAGCGCAAGACAAAAGTATCCGCACCCTCGTTTCCGTAAAGCGTGTCGAGACTCATATTCCTTTCGTGGCCATGAGCATTAGTCCCGTCGATGATATCGTCTCCAGGTCCGCCATAGAGGATATCGTCTCCACGTAGGCCATCAAGGGTATCGTCTCCAGGTCCGCCATAGAGGGTATCGTCTCCAGCTCCGCCCTCGAGATTCTCGTTGCCCACGTTTCCGTAAATCCTTTCGTTTCCCTCAAGGCTATGCCAAGCCGAAGTAGTATTATCATGGTATTTTATTCCCAATTTAAGTTCGTTGTCCAGCTCGATGTAGCGCATATCGCTGAGGGAACCTAACTCAGAGGGGAGCGTACCGTGAAGGTCGGTGTCTGTCACGATGAGGTATTGCAAATTGCTGAGGGAGCCATACTCAGAGGGGAGCGTACCGCTCACGTCGGTGTCTATCAGGTCGAGGTCAAGCAAATTGCTGAGGGAGCCATACTCAGAGGGGAGCGTACCGCGAAGGAAGTTCTCGCCCAGCTCGAGGACTTGCAAATTGCTGAGGGAGCCATACTCAGAGGGGAGCGTACCGCGAAGGGAGTTCTCGCCCAGCTCGAGGACTTGCAAATTGCTGAGGGAGCCATACTCAGAGGGGAGCGTACCGTGAAGGGAGGTGTAGTACAGCTCGAGGACTTGCAAATTGCTGAGGGAGCCATACTCAGAGGGGAGCGTACCGTGAAGGTCGTTCGAGTCCAGCTCGAGGATTTGCAATTTGCTGAGGGAGCCATACTCAGAGGGGAGCGTACCGTGAAGGTCGTTTCAGGCCAGATCGAGGATTTGCAAATTGCTGAGGGAGCCATACTCAGAGGGGAGCGTACCGTGAAGGGAGTTTGCGGCCAGATCGAGGATTTGCAAATTGCTGAGGGAGCCATACTCAGAGGGGAGCGTACCGCTCAGGTTGTTTTCGTCCAGCTCGATTTTCGTCACCCGTGAGCCCGCTACCGTCACCCCATGCCAGAGTACAACATCAGAAGCCTTGGGGGGAGTTTCGCTGCTGACATCCCAGCCTGTATTCGTCGTCCAATTCTCCCCAGAAGTCCTGTTATAGAGAGCCTTCAGGGCTGCATAATCATTGGCATTGAGAACGTCGT
>JACOMV010000113.1 GCA_014324065.1 Hormoscilla sp. SP12CHS1
GCTGATGGGAACAAATACGTTTAAGAACTGGTTTACTAAATGCTGTTATTGTACTAATTAAATAGCGAACAAGCTTTAATGAACAATGAACAAAATTCTTCCCATTGACATTCCCCTTGACAAGATAGCAGAATTTTGCTTAACCAAATCCGCAAACTCTCGCTTTTTGGCTCGATTCTGCGTAGCTATTTTGGTCCCGATAGCGACATCGACATGCTGGTAGAATTTCTGCCAGGAAAAAGAATCGGTTTTTTTGGGGTTAGCAGGTCTGGAAATTGAATTAACCGAAATGCTAGGGCGGAAAGTAGATTTGCGAACGCCAGCGGGTCGCTATTTCCGCGATCGAGTTCTGAAGGAGGCACAAGAGTTGTATGTTCATAGATGACCCAGTCCGCCTGCATCATATGCTGGATGCGGCAAAAGAAGCTGTCTTATTTGCTGAAAACCGCACCAGAAGCGACCTGGAAAGCGATCGGATGCTAACCGGAGTCTCTGGTTAAATGCATTGAAATTATCGGTGAGGCTGCTGCACCGTGCCGGATAAATCGGATGACGTTCATAGCGTCAGCAAGAATTACCACAAATTCCCTGGCCACAAATAATCAGTATGAGAAATCGCCTCATCCACGCTTACTTTGAGATAGATTTAGATGCTGTTTGGGATACGGTAACCGAGGATATACCCGTGCTGATAGTCGAACTAGAGCAAATTATTACTGAGTCGGAATAAAAATGCAACTATCACCTCAAGAAAAAGATAAACTCCTGATTTTTACCGCTTCCTTGTTAGCGGAACGACGGAAGGCCAAAGGCTTAAAATTAAACTATCCTGAAGCGGTTGCCTATATTTCGGCTGCTATATTAGAAGGTGCTCGGGAAGGACGTACCGTAGCTGAGTTAATGAGCTATGGAACTACCTTGCTCACCCGGGATGAGGTAATGGAAGGTATTCCAGAAATGTTGCCGGAAGTACAGGTGGAGGCGACTTTTCCTGATGGTACTAAACTGGTGACCGTTCATAATCCAATTCTTTAGCTAGTTTTACTCCTCAAGAAGCACGCTTATGAACAAGTTGCTGACAATCGTCAAATTACTGGTGCCAGTAGCCTCGATATTAGCTGGGTTTATAGTTGGCTCAGTTTTGGAGAGACGTGTGCTTGCCAAGCTGCACGCCATTGCTAATAAAAATGGATGGGAAGGCTATGAAATATTATTTAAATCCATACGCGGTCTTACCCTGCTGTGGTGTATCATTGGCGGGATATTTGGCGCAACTCTTAGCTTTCCCATTAATCAGGGACTGCTGATAACTATCCACAAAACTCTACTGGCAACTCTCTTAGGTTCAGCCACCATAGTCATGGCTAGACTGGCTGTCAAGTTTATCAAACTATATTATAGCAACACCGTAGAAGTAGAAGGTGCTTCACCTTTAACATCTTTATTAGAAAACTTGACAAAATTTGCTATCTATAGCATAGGATTTTTGATCATTCTTCAGTCGTTCGGGGTGGGGATTACACCCTTATTGACGGCCTTGGGTGTGGGTGGTATTTCCATTGGTCTGGCCCTCCAGAATACTCTATCTAATATATTTTCGGGTCTGAATATTATTACTTCCAAAAAAGTGAGGCCGGGGGACTATATCCAGCTGTACACTGGTGAGGAAGGTTACGTTATCGATGTAGCATGGCGATATACGATCGTCCGGGAAATCCCAGATAATTTCATCGTGATTTTCAATGCCAAGATTGTTTCTTCTACTTTCAAGAACTATAGCTTCCCAGATAGAGAAATGCTGGTCTTGGTGACCGTCGGGGTTAGTTATGATAGCGACTTGGAAACAGTTGAAGCAGTAACCCTAGAGGTAGCTAGTGAGATTATGAATGAAGTTCTGGTGGGGTATCGGAATATCAACCATTTATGCGCTACGAAGAATTTGATTATTTTAGCATTAACTGTACAGTTTACTTAAGGGTAAAAGAATATTTAGATCGTCTGATAGTTAGACATGAGTTTATCAAAAGGTTGCACAAGCGCTATCAAAGAGAAGGAATTCAAATTCCCTTCCCCATCAAAACAGTTTATTTATATTACCGAAACAAGTGGCAAAAATAACAGTTTCAAGCTATCATATAGGAGAAATGGAGAATCAGCAATTGACAATTAGCAATTAGCAAGGAGAAAGATATGATTCCAGGAGAAATGATTGTTGAAGCAGGGGAAATTGAACTGAATGCCGGACGGACTACGGTAAGAATGCGGGTGGCATCAACAGGCGATCGGCCCATCCAAGTAGGTTCTCACTTTCACTTTTACGAGGTGAATGCAGCATTGGAGTTTGACAGAGAAGGGGCGCGAGGGATGCGGCTGAATATTTCCGCTGGCACGGCGGTCAGATTTGAACCAGGGGACGATCGGGAGGTAGAATTAGTTCCGTTTGTGGGAACTCGTGAGGTTTATGGCTTCAATGGTAAAATAAATGGAGCGCTGGAAACATAACAGAGAAGAATTGTTGATGGTTAATGCTTAATTGTTGACAGCGATGCAGAATGAACAAGCAAGAAATTAAACTAAGGTGGAAAACGATCGCGGCTTTTGCAGCGCCCGCAGTACCGACTTCGGCACTGGGTCTGCCCTTAGTGGTGTACCTACCACCGTTCTACGCCGAGGAGATGGGACTGGGTTTGGCAATGGTGGGGACAATTTTCATGATTACTCGGTTCTGGGACGTGTTCACCGATCCGGTTCTGGGTATTCTCAGCGATAAGATTAAAACGCGCTTAGGACGCCGTCGCCATTGGATTATTCTCTCAGTTCCCATTCTCATGCTTTCGGTCTATAGGGTATTTATGCCCCAGAGTTCGGTCATGGGGACCTATCTGTTGGTGTGGATGGTGCTGCTTTATGTAGGTTTCACCCTGTTGAGCATTTCTCACCTGTCCTGGGGTGCAGAACTTTCCCCCGACTATGACGATCGATCGCGAGTGCATGGTTGGCGGGAGTTCGCCCTGCTGTTCGGGATGTTAGCTGTTTTGGCTTTGCCAGCGGCGATCGAGCATTTCCTGGGGGCAAAAGTAGAAATTAAAATCGCCTCTATGGGTTGGTTCGTGATTATCCTGCTGCCCATTACCGTGGCGATTGCCGTTTGGATGGTGCCAGAACGTCCAGTACCGGATCCGCCCGGGATGCCTTGGCAACAAGCAACCCAGATCCTATTAAAGAACAAACCTCTACAACGGCTGCTGTTGGCGGATCTGCTGCTCGGCCTCGTCCCTGGCATTATTGGCTCACTCTACATCTTCTTTGTCAGCTACGTGATGGATCTGGCCGAAGTAGCCAGTCTGATGCTGTTAGTCTATTTCATAGCTGGTTTACTCAGCGTTCCGGGTTGGATCTGGCTCAGCTGCCGACTGGAGAAGCACCACACCTTTGTCATTGCCATGATTTATGGATCTATAACCCAGCCCATGCTACTATTAGTCGAACCGGGTTCCATAAGGTTCTCTATGCTTGTTCTAGGTCTTTACGGTTTAGCTTCCGGGGCCGGGTCATTCCTGCTGCGATCGATGATGGCGGACGTTACCGATCGGGATAACCTAGAAACGGGGACCCAGCGTACAGGTCTATACTTTTCCTTGTTGACCCTGACCAATAAGATCGGTTACGCTGCGGCAGTAGGCATCACCTACTCGATGCTGGACTGGATCGGTTTTATCCCCAGCGGGACCAACACAGCTCAGACCATTGAAGGGCTCAAATATATGTTCATCTTCCTGCCCATACCACTGACGCTGTTAGCAGCGTTACTGATGTGGAACTTTCCCCTCAATAGTAAGCGACAGCAGGAATTGCGTCGCCTGATTGATGAACGGGACTCCGTCAAAGCCCCTGTCAAATAGTTAGTGATGGTTCGTGGTTCCTAGCCGATCTTACCATGAACCATCCATACTTCTACCGCAAGGCATAAAGGTTGAAATTCTCGTAACCATTTAAAAAGGGTTCCTGCTCCACTGTAATCTTGCTGAACCCCTGTTCTTTGAGTAAAGCTGTTATCTTTTCGACTCGACGATCCAAATCTTGGACTTCCATCACGATTTGCTTAATTTTTTGCCAATCGCGATCTTCGATACCTAAAAGCACATCTAACTCGCTTCTCTCCACATCCACTTTGAGCAAGTCAATCTGCCGAATATTCTGCTCGCTGATAATTTCCGATAGCGTTCTCAACTGGCAGGTTACTTGCTCCATTTGAAAAGCTTTTTCTAGTTTGTTTTCGATAATAAGCGATCGCAGGAAGGGAGGAAGCCAACGAAGCCGACGAATGGATCTCGGGGCCTCGTTGAGATTATGTTGAGATTATTAAGAGCCACCTTCTTAATCAAGTCTCGCTGCTCTTTTGAATCATCCGGGTATATGGTAGACCAACCAGTACTGTTAGGATAGTAAGCAAATGTCATAGTCTGAGAATGCTGTGAAAGTCCGCAGGTAAATAGCTTAATTTTTTCTAGATTCAAGCGTTGGACATTGCGCTGGAGGACTTCAAAAGTAGCTGGCATAGGTGGGAGCATCTCAGTTTTGTAATTTAGCCCGCGCAGGCGGGCTTTGTTCCTGTAGCCGGACCCTTTAGGGTTCGGACGGCGACGCAAATATGAGATGCACCCGCATAGGTTCAAAGGCATAGATGTTGGCATTGTTCTTACACAACTGACATACGAAAAGTGTAAACAACCCAATGTTAGCGCCAACATCAAACACTGTGTCGCCTTCCTGTAACTCGATGCCATTTTTGAAGTACGAAGGCATTTATTCGTATAAAAACTCCACAATGAGTCATGTGCTTATCTGTGTAAACTAAACTACTAGGGTGTCGGATTGGGATAGCGGATGTGAACGGCATCCAGTTCTGCTAGCAGGTCTGGATATAGCTTAACATCTATACTGCTGATATTTTCCTGCAGTTGTGCCATTGTCGTGGCACCGATGATGGTGCTGGTGACGAACCAACGCGATCGCACGAAGGCCAAAGCCAACTGAGCTGGACTTATCCCATGTTGGCGGGCAATCTCCACATAGCAATGCACCGCCTCTGTCACATTGTGTTTCTCATAACGCTGACCAAATCCCGGAAATAAAGCCAACCGGGAATTTTCCGGTATCCCGTTCAGATATTTTCCAGTCAACAGGCCAAAGGCCAAGGGACTATAAGCCAGCAACCCCACATTATTGAACCGACAAGCTTCTGCCAAGTGAATCTGGAACTGGCGGTTAGTCAAGTTGAAAGCATTCTGAATCGATACTACCTTGGGTAATCCCAGCTGCCCGGCCAGATGACAAAACTCGCATACTCCCCAAGGGGTTTCGTTACTCAGCCCTAGATAACGAATTTTGCCAGCTTTGATCGAGTCGGCAAATACTTCTAGCTGTTCGGCAATAGGAACGGTATCCCGTTCCCGGGAGGGGTCGTAGTCCGGGGCCCCAAATAGAGGCACGTAGCGATCGGGCCAGTGAATTTGGTAAAGGTCGATGTAGTCGGTGCGCAGGCGTTTGAGACTATCGGACAATGCTTGTTCTACATTAGCGCGATCGACCCGGCGTTTTTCCCCGCGAATCCATTCCATGCGCGAGGGACCGGCTATCTTCGTTGCAATAATCACTTTGTCTCGCTGCTGCTTGACCAACCACTCGCTTATATATTCCTCAGTTTTCCCTTGAGTTTCTGGTCTTCCAGGCACCGGATACATTTCTGCCCCATCAATGAAATTGATTCCTTGGGCAACGGCATAGTCCAGTTGCTCTCTGGCCTCCTCTATGGTATTCTGCTGACCATAGGTCATGGTGCCCAGACATATTTCCGATACTAATAGGTCGCTATCCCCCAGTTTTTTGTATTCCATCGGCCTGTTTACCCCTTCATACCACTATATTTATCTACCTTGCTCATTTTAATACAAGATTATCCTCTATCGCAAATTTTTCTCCTCGCCGTTATCAACCCTGGGCGGTTTCCACTAAGGGATATCGGGGTAAATACCCGATATCCTTGGGTGCCCGCAAACCATCGAAAACCAATAAAGATCCAGTTTCCTTGACCATGAGTTGAGCTAAAATATGGGCCATCCCACCAGCAAACTGTTGGCGATATTGACGAGCGTATTTTAGGCGTTCGATCCGACAGGTAGAACTCACCTGCCCCCCATTGGCTTTTGCCATTGCCGGGACGATTAGTTGGTCCGTCAGCACCCGTAGATTGGGCAGTAAGGTGAAATTACAGCCATGTTCGGTTAAGGCTGCGATATTGGTGCTTTTGCCCGATCCAGTTAAGCCGACCACGATGAGTAAGGGTTGAGTGGCGATCGACTTCCAGCCTGAAGGTGCTGGCGATCCCACCAGCAATTCCGGGGTTAACTGTTGCCAGAGAGAAGCCGGTTGAGTCAAGTTTACAGACATATGAAAGGAAATTGTCATCGGGTAGTTATTATGTGATTGCAGGTTATACGGTCACCTGCCTGTCACTATTATAAGTATAGGTACTCAATTTGGCCATAAATTTATTTAAATCGACGATCTACAGAACTGTTCGAGTAGCTATATGCAGTCTGTTGTTGGCGATGTTTGCGACTCTGCCAAGTCACGCTGCTGGTAAGAACCCAATTTTATGCCCAGATAGAAACAGTCGCATCGGGCTTTCAGTTTACAGAGGGACCGGTTTGGCATCCTGCGGGCTTCCTCCTGTTTAGCGATATTCCGCCAATCGGATATATCAATGGAAGGATGAAAAAATAGAAATATTTCGTCAAGATTCTGGGAATGCTGATGGCAATGCTACCGACAGGGAAGGACGTTTACTTTCGGCTAATATCGGCACCGTCGGATATCGCGCTTAGAGAGAGACGGTACAATAGTCCTCTTGCTAGTCAGTACGAAGGCAAGCGACTCAATAGCCCCAACGATCTGGTCGTTAAGTCTGATGGTAGCATCTACTTTACCGACCCCTCCTATGGTTTGGAGTCCTATGAGCTCAAGAAACAACCGGAAGAATTGGGCTTTTATGGAGTCTATCGCATCTCGCCAGATGGGAAGCTGACCTTACTCGTTAAAGACTTGACCCATCCCAATGGCATTGCCTTTTCGCCAGATGAGCAAAAACTCTACGTGAGTGATTTCCGCCAGGATATAATCTGGGTTTTTGATGTTCAACCTGACGGTACGCTGAGGTCGGGAATGATTTTTGCCCAACTGGAACATCCAGACGGGATAAAGGTAGATTCCCAAGGAAATGTTTACAGTACAGGACTGTCTGGTTTGTGGGTTTTCTCGCCCTCTGGACAGCTACTGGACAGGATCGAACTGCCAGAGGTTCCTGCTAACCTGACTTGGGGCGATAGCGATCGTAAAAGTCTATACATTACGGCCAGAAATTGCATTTATCGCCTGCGGATGAAAGTTCCGGGTTCCAGACTGTCATTTGATTGGCGATCGAGATCCTCAGAAACCAGTTTTTTTTTATCAACCTGGTTTCTCAACTTTCGCAACATCTTGGTAATTGTTATAGGATGTTGAATCATCCCAATCATTCAGTTGCAACTTTATCGGCAGATACACTGGTCTTTGCCAGGTAAATGCCTGCTAAAATTACCGCAAAAGCTAGCCCATTTACGAGAGTTAATTGTTCGGCAAAAATCAGCCAAGCAAAAAAAGCAGCTATCGCGGGTTCAAACAGCAGCACTACAGCCACGAAGCCGGAGGAAAATCGATTAAGTGTATGGACTAGCAACCCCTGTCCAAAGGTTTGACAGATGACAGCAAGGACGATGATAATTAGCCATACTTCTATAGTTTTGGGGAAAAACTGGTCTTCTGTCAGCCACACGATCGGCAGCAGAAATAAACTGCCAATGCCACAGCGCCACAGCAGAATGGTAGCAGCAGTAAAATTAGACCGGAGTGCTTCGATAATCAGCAGATTAGCGGCATATAATAAAGCTGAAAGTAAGGCTACTAAGTCGCCAATCAGGCGATCGCTATCTATTTGGAGGTCGTCCCATTCTAGGGCGATCGCGCCCAAAATTGCCAGCACCTGCCAGAAATCTGCGGTCAAAACGCTGATTGAATAACAGCCATCCCCCTAAACTGGTGAATACCGGAGACATACTCCGCAGTACAGTAGAATTAGCTACGCTTGTCTGAGTCAGGGACCAAGCCCAGCAGATGACTGAGGCAGAACCAACTATTCCGACTAATATAAATAATAAGCCTTCCTGATGACTATCTGGCAATGACTTTACTGTTATATTTTCCTCTTTTCGGTCCACTACTGCTTTGAGTCCATTCCACAGGCTAAAAGCAAGGGTAGCAATCCACAAGCGATTAAAGATTGTAGCATTGGGGTTCGGGGAAGTCTTGCCTGTTTGAATTTTTGAAGTTTTTGCGCGATGGCATGCAGGGGGATATCCCTAGCGAAATTATTCCCGGGTCGATAGGGCAACAGATTTTCCACATACCGGGACCAGAAAAGTTTACCTGGGACTTGGAAATCGATTTGGCAGACCAAGTTCCCGTTCGTTACCAAGGAGAACTGACCGGACCGAGAATTCGTCACGAAGTTTCCACCGAACGAGTCGAGTCGGGGGTGAGACCTTTTTTATTCCTGGATCGGCGCGGCGATCGAGGCTTCATTCATCAGCCAGCAGGGGAAGTCCACGCCGAGATTCAACAAGAAATGGTCTCCAGGCGCGATCGCCTTGCCCTCGGCACTATCGCCGACCCCAGAATTAAAATCCTCTTGCAACTGGGGGATTATATTCGCAGTTGGCGGTTTTACAGCACCTTCAACATCACCACTGACAAGATTCGCAAACCGGTGCTAGTGGAACCGGAACCCTGGCTGGATGAAGATGGGGGCAATTTGAGTGCCGTATTGCATTATTTGATGACGGAACATCCCGAACTATTTGACCAACTGCAATTACATTTGCGCGGTCAAATTCGCGGCTTCCAGAGTTTGACTGTTAAAGCTAGAAGCGCCCCCGGGGAAGTCATGACTTTCTGGCGCGAACAAGGATGCGATCGGGAATTAAGCCTGGCCGACTTATCGGACGGCAGTCTGCGTTTAATCTGTTGGTTCAGCCTTTGCCTGCACCCCAACCCGCCCTCTCTAATTTGTATCGACGAACCCGAACAGGGCCTTCATCCCCGGACCTTCCCAGTTCTAGCTGCCTTTTTCGATAAAGCATCCTGGAAACATACCCAGATTTTTGTAACTTCCCATGGGTCATTTTTTCTCCTCCACTTTGATTTTGAACGAATTGCCCTCCTCCGAAAGGAAAATGGGGCAGCTAAGTTCCTGAAGCCAGCTAAGTCCAAAACTTTAACAGACATGATCGAGGATTTGGGAATCGAAGAAATTGAGTACTTGCACTGGAGCGATCATTTGGAGGTGCTATCATGAGAGTCGTGATTTATGTGGAAGGTTCTTCTGACAAACTTGCAATGGAAGCATTACTAGCACCTTTAATTGCCGAAAAAGCTACCGAAGGTATTAGTATAGAATTTTTCCGGGCGAAAGCAGGTGATGCCAAGCAATTTTTATTGCTCACCATTCCGGTCACATCCGTTAACATTCTCCTCAACAATCCCAATATAGTTGTTGTGGCCATTCCCGACTTATACCGGAAAAATAAGGGGTTCCCACACGAAACCTTTGCGGAACTGAAGAAAGGAACGATCGATAAGTTTCATGAAACTTTGCAGAGTCGAGGGTTGGGAGACGATCCTCGACTTACAGAGCGTTTTCAGGTATTCTGTTTTAAGTACGAGTTGGAGACTCTCATCCTTGCTGCTGAGGCGCAATTAAAAACCTTCCTTGGTGTCAATTCCTTTAAGGTGACATGGCAACTGCCAGTTGAGGATGAAAACCACGATCTCCCCCCCAAACAGGTTGTCAAGAGACTTTTTGCTAGTTGCGGTAGATCCTATAAAGAAGCTGTAGATGCTGCCAATATCTTGAGGAATGCTTCCTATCAAGATATTGCCGTTCACTGTCCTCAATGCTTTGGGCCATTTGTAGAGTTTCTGTCAGGGTTGGCAAATGTTTAGCCTACAGCAGCCGCAGATATCCAAAAACCCGGTAAATCTTAACTTCTCGGGTTTCTTAAGCTACAGCGATTTTCCCCGATTTCTATATCCATCAGTGGGCGATAGATCGCGTCCCGGAGTCTGCATTTTACTCCTGTGCTGTCGTCAAAGCATATTGGTAAAGTCGCAGACTGATACGTGTTCCCTGTGCGAGCAAATCATCAAGTATATCTTTGACATTAGGAATCAATCCCTGCTGTTTTGCTAGTAGCAGCGTTCCCACCATACCGATGACAGATAAGTTTCTCAACTTTACCACCCGCCGTCCAGCTCGCTCATCCATTAACAGATGATCTGCCCCTAATTCTTCAGCTAAGATAATCGCGGCAGCTTCACCCAAGTCAAGACCTGTATCAGCTTGGAGCTGAGTATTTTTTCATCCTCATTAACAGAGTACACGGAAATCCAGGTTGCCGATCTGACTGCTGTAGCTGCAGGATGTATCCCTCTTGTTAACTCATCATATACTTCTTGGGGAATAATTACCTCTCCAAATACATCCCTTAACAAATGCATCTGTTCAACTTTAGCTAGTTCGCTCAACGGCGTTGTATTAGAAACAACAATCACTGTTTATATTTCTCCATCTGGCGAGCAGCAGCGGCTACTTCTTCTTGAAACTCTTCCAATGTCATGCTATCGTCAAAGGGTGAAATGTCATACTCCCTCATTAAGTCTAACACCTGTAAGCGGGAAAGCGAGAGCAGTCTTGCTGCACGTCCGCTACTGATATCCCCTTGTTGCAACAGCGACATTATTAATGCTTCTTTCCCTTTGCGATATGCCTCTAACCAATGGGCTTCTGGTATGCCACTCACCGGAATGCTGAATTCAACTTGCATCGGCGCTTCTCTGATTTCCATAGTTTTTCCCCTCCTATCTGATATAGTAGATTATATCCAGTGAAATGTCAACCCTATGAGTCCCTTGACAAGTATGATATTAACTCGTATCTGTCAAGGGACTCAGGAAAATTGTTTATATTTCTCCATCTGGCGAGCTGCTGCTGCTAGTTCTGCTTGAAACTCCTCCAATGTCATGCTATCATCAAAGGGTGAAATGTCATACTTCCTCATTAAGTCTAACACCTGTAAGCAGGAAAGCGAGAGCAAGAAGTTGTACGTTCGCTACTGATATCCCCTTGTTGCAACAGCGACACGATCGATGCTTCTTTACCTTGGCGACATGCCTCTAACCAATGCGCTTCTGCTATGCCAGTCACTGGCATGCTGAATTCCACTTGCCTTCGATGTGCTCTGCGGGGAGCACATTAATCGGTGATTCTGCAGTTTACATAGTTTCCCCCCTATCTGATATAGTATATCAGATCCCATAAATGTCAACCGTCTGTGTACCTTATTGTCAGATAATATCTGTCAAGGGACTCAGCAAAATCAAGGAGAAAGCATGAGTTACAGAATGGATCGCCGCGCCTACGCCCAAACCTACGGCCCCACGGTGGGCGATCGCCTGCGTCTGGCGGACACGGAACTGGTAATCGAAGTGGAACGTGATTATACTACCTATGGGGATGAAGTAAAGTTTGGCGGCGGCAAGGTGATCCGCGATGGCATGGGACAATCTCCCATTGCTAATGCTGATGGTGCGGTTGACATGGTCATCACTAATGCTTTAATCTTAGATTGGTGGGGCATAGTTAAAGCTGATGTGGGCATTAAAGATGGTAAGATTGTTAAAATAGGGAAAGCAGGCAATCCCTATATTCAAGATAATGTCGATATTATCATTGGTCCGGGCACCGAAGCGGTGGCGGGAGAAGGGATGATTCTGACAGCAGGGGCCATAGATGCCCATATTCATTTTATATGTCCCCAACAGATTGAAACCGCGATCGCCTCCGGGATTACCACGATGCTGGGGGGCGGGACTGGTCCCGCTACGGGCACCAATGCTACTACTTGTACTCCCGGACCTTGGCATATTCACCGCATGTTGCAAGCAGCTGATGCTTTTCCTGTTAATCTCGGTTTCTTGGGTAAGGGTAACAGTAGTCAACCCCAAGGATTAGTAGAACAAGTTATGGCCGGGGCCATGGGATTGAAGTTACATGAAGATTGGGGCAGTACCCCAGAGGCGATCGATACTTGCCTCTCCGTTGCTGATGCCTATGACCTGCAAGTTGCTATTCACACCGATACTCTCAATGAAGCGGGATTTGTGGAAACTACTATCAATGCTTTCAAAAATCGTGCTATCCATACCTACCACACGGAAGGCGCTGGCGGCGGACATGCCCCCGATATTATTAAGGTTTGCGGCCAAGCAAATGTGCTACCTTCTTCCACAAATCCTACCCGTCCTTATACTCTCAATACCCTGGAAGAACATCTAGATATGCTGATGGTTTGCCACCATTTAGACCCGGGTATCCCCGAAGATGTCGCCTTCGCTGAGTCCCGCATTCGCCGCGAAACCATCGCTGCTGAAGATATTTTACATGACTTGGGCGCTTTCAGCATGATTGCTTCTGACTCCCAGGCCATGGGACGAGTCGGAGAAGTGATTGTCAGAACTTGGCAAACGGCCCATAAAATGAAGCTACAGCGTTCTCACCTTCCCCAAGACCCCGCTCGCCATGACAATTTCCGCGCTAAGCGCTATATTGCTAAGTATACTATTAACCCCGCTATTACCCACGGGATTTCTCAATATGTCGGTTCGGTCGAGGTTGACAAATTAGCAGATTTATGCTTGTGGAAACCGGCATTTTTTGGCGTTAAACCAGAAATAGTGATCAAAGGTGGCGCGATCTCCTATGCCCAAATGGGAGACAGCAATGCTAGCATTCCTACACCCCAACCAGTGCATATGCGCCCCATGTTTGCTAGCTTTGGCGGGGCGATCGCTGCTACTTCGGTCACCTTTGTCTCCCAAGCAGCACTCGAAAAAGAAATTCCGGCCCAACTCGGGTTACAAAAACCCGCAGTTGCCGTCGGCAACACCCGGAAATTACGCAAGCAAGACATGAAACTAAACGACGCTTTGCCTGCTATAGAAGTAGACCCGGAAACCTACCAAGTCAGGGCCGATGGAGAATTACTTACCTGCGAACCCGCAACCCTCCTGCCATTGGCCCAACGCTATTTTCTCTTTTGACAGGTAAAGACTAAGTCTTTACTACGAACGTGGGAATTTATGGAAAGAAATTTAAATCTTATAGCTGGATTTCTGGAAACTGCCAGAAGGCCCTGGACCAGATATCCCTCTATTGCCAGCTTTCTGCTTGTCAGTCTGCTGGCCTTCACCCTGACAACGGCACCAGCAGCTGTGGGGCAAATTCCCCGTTTGCCAGCACAAACACCCAGCAGCACCCTCAACCCTACCGCCGATGTCATCCGCGTGGGAAATCTGATTTCCGCTCCCGTGATCTTAGATGGCTATAAACTATTCAGAGTGGCCGCAGTCGCCTCGATCAGGACCGAAGAACAGAATGGTCAATTCCCAATTCAGACACGAGTAGAAATTATCCAGAATGAACTGAAGGGCATTATCGAAAACCCACTCTATGGAGGACGCTTTCGCCGGGGTTTTGACTCCGATACCCTCGAAGTCACCGTGGGAACTCTGAATAATTCAACCGTAATTTTTGTTGCTGATGGCGATCAATTGGCCAAACGGCAAGTGATGACTGTCACCCCCCAAGATGCTCAACTCTACGGACTGTCGGTGGAAACCTGGGCAGAAAACTTGACCGATACCATCAGCTTTGCCCTCATTCGGGCCCAAATAGAGCGATCGCCTCAATATTTACTGGATCGGAGTTTAATCTCTGGGGGGATAATCCTCGCAGTGATTCTCGTCAGCAGGATACTGACTTTGTTACAAAAACGTGCCTTAGCTCAATGGGAAACTCTCAAGGAACTCGAACCCCAAGCAATAGCAGAGTCGCCACCAACAACTGAGGCCGAATTACCCATCCCCCAGCAGCAGTCAGAGATCGTACAAGCCAATCAGGAAAGGTATACTTGGGAAAGACAGCGAAATATCAATACTCTTCAGCGGTGGCTGCTACAATGGAGTCAGTTGATAATTTGGGCAGCAGCTTTCACCGGGATCCTCCGACTATTCCCCTGGACTCGCTGGCTGCATTTCTTGCTGCTCAAACAGCCCATCGGGATTCTACTGATTTTTATCGGTACTAACTTGGCGATTCGCGGCAGTTCTGTTGCTATCGACCGCTTCTTCAAGACATTGCAAGAAACCGAAACTCTCACCCGCACCGCTTCCCAACGACAGGCTTTGCGCTTTTCTACCTTTAGCGTGGTACTCAAAGGCATTGCTACCTTCTTATTTACCAGCACGGGGATTATTTTGATGCTCAATCAGCTACAGATTCCCGTTGGTCCGGTACTAGCTGGTGCGGGAATTATCGGCATTGCCATATCCTTTGCCTCTCAGAGTTTTGTCAAAGATGTCATTAATGGCTGCTTGATTTTGTTGGAAGACCAGTATGCTGTGGGAGATGTGATTGATGTCGGCGGTGCATCTGGTTTGGTGGAGTATATGAACCTGCGGGTCACCCAATTGCGCGGGGCTGGCGGACGTCTCAGTACCATTCCCAATGGCAGTATTTCCATCGTTCATAATCTGACTAAGGATTGGTCTCGGGCTGATTTCACGATCGATGTCTCCTATGACACGGATGTAGAACTGGCCCTGGCAGTGCTCAAACAGGTGGCCGAACAAATGCAAAGCGACCCGGAATGGCAAGAGACGATCCTAGACCCAATAAACTTATTGGGCGTGAATAGAATCGATCACTCTGGCATCCAGATTGTGATTTGGATCAAAACTCAACCGATAAAGCAGTGGGCTGTGGAACGGGAGTTCCGCCGCCGCCTGAAACTAGCTTTTGCCGAACATGGGATTTCCATTGGCATACCTCAGCGATCGCTCTTATTGCCCCATTACCCCGAATTACTCATGTTGGCGAAAAACAACAATTTAGATCGTCCATTATCAGATAGCAAATAACAATGCTCAAATAAAAATGTGCTCTAAAATATCTAAAAAATACCATATTCTGGTTATAGATGACTCCCCCGATAATTGCTTTTTAATAGAGTCTATTTTGGCAGGCGAGGGATACAAAATTACTGTCGCCGACAGCGGTCCGTTGGCCATTGCAGAAATTACTAAGTCTCCTCCAGATATGGTCTTGCTGGATATCATGATGCCAGAAATGGATGGCTATGAGGTGACAAGACGTCTGCGCGAAAATAATGACCTGCCATTTATGCCCATTCTACTGATCACTGCTTTCGATCGCCCTAGTGTGGTCAAGGGATTGGATATCGGTGCTGATGATTTTATCCGCAAACCTTTTGATTTGGATGAATTATTGGCTAGGGTGCGATCGCTTTTACGACTCAAGCACAGTTTGGACGAACGGGACCATATTGCCCGCCAGCGCGAAGATTTTGTTTCCCGTCTGGCCCACGACATGCGCACTCCTTTGGTGGCAGCCGATCGGATACTACATTTGTTGCACCAGGGCGCTTTTGGTGCAGTCCCGCCAGGAATGGATGAAGCCTTGGACAGGATAATTTGCAGCAACAAAAACCTCCTGAAAATGGTCAATGAACTGCTGGATGTCTATCGCTATGAGGCGGGTCGCAAAAACCTGGCCTTTTTCCCCATTAACTTACCAGATATGCTCTCTGAAATTTGCACCGAACTTGAGCCCTTAGCAATGGAAAAACAACTGGATCTCAAGCTTAACCTGCCAGATAAGAGAGACGGCGAGGTAAAAGTGCTGGGCGACGTCCTGGAACTGCGCCGCGCGTTCACCAACCTGATCGGCAATGGGATCAAATTCACAGATACTGGTTTTGTGGAAATTCGCTTCCATACTACTGCGACTCCCTACCTGACAGTTGAAATTCAAGACACGGGACATGGCATTTCCACCCAAGATCAAGCTATATTATTTGAAAGGTTTCGTACTGGAAATCATACTCATGCAGGCAGTGGCTTGGGCCTCTACCTGTCTCGCCAGATCCTAGAAGCCCACAAAGGCACCTTGGAAATCCAGTCTCAGCTAGGCGCTGGCAGTCTCTTCACTGTTCGCCTTCCTGTCTATTCATAATTGTCAGTTGTCAGCTGTCAATGCAATAATTTTGAATGAGAGAATATTGAATGAGAGAATTGAATGAGAGAATTACTTAGGGGAAATATGGTAACTCAACTGCCAGTTAACAAGAACGGTGACATCATCGGTAAACAGCGGCAATTTTTCGCTAGCGGCAAAACTAAAGATGTCAGGTTTCGTATCGCACAACTCCAGAAGCTAAAACAGGCGATCGCCTCTAATCAATCGGCAATTTTTGCCGCATTGCAGGTGGATTTATGCAAACCGGAACAGGAAAGCTATGCATATGAGATTAGGGTGCCAGTAACCAGAGAAATAGATGATGCGATCGAGCAAATTAAGTCTTGGACGAAACCTCGGAAAGTATCTACCCCGATCGAACAATTTCCGGCCACTGCCAAAATTTATCCCGAACCCCTGGGTGTAGTATTAATTATCGCCCCCTGGAATTACCCCTTTTCTCTGATCCTGTCGCCCCTAGTAGGGGCGATCGCCGCTGGGAACTGCGCCATTCTCAAACCTTCAGAAATCTCGGCTCACAGTTCTGGGATTATCGCATCTATAATAGAGAAAACCTTCGACCCAGAATATATTGCCGTTGTGGAAGGGGGCGTGCAAACCAGTCAGCAACTACTAGCCGAAAAATTCGACCACATCTTTTTTACAGGCGGAACCAGCGGTGGCAAAATTGTCATGGCAGCAGCAGCCAAACATCTGACGCCAGTCACCCTAGAACTGGGTGGCAAAAGTCCCTGCATCGTTGATACCGCTATCAACCTGGAATGCGCGGCCAAACGAATTGTCTGGGGGAAATTTCTCAATGCAGGTCAAAGCTGCATCGTCCCTGATTACCTGTTGGTAGACAAAAAAATTAAACCCCAGTTATTAGACCGCATTAAAAGCTGCCTTGTGGAATTTTATGGAGAAGATCCAGCCCAAAGTCCTGATTATGCTAGAATTATTAATAGCAAACAGTTCAACCGTCTAGTCCAATTACTGCAGGATGGCGAAATAATCCTGGGCGGCCAAACAGACCCCGAAGACCTCTACATCGCCCCCACGGTGATGGATAAGGTAGACTGGGATGCACCGGTAATGCAAGAAGAAATCTTTGGACCGATTTTGCCCGTGCTGGAATATACTAGCAGAGAAGAGGCGATCTCCCAAATAAATGCTAGACCAAAACCCCTGGCCCTCTATCTGTTCTCCCGGAATAAAACCTATCAACAAATGGTGTTGCAGCAAACTTCATCGGGCGGTGTTTGTCTGAACGACACGATGATGCAATATGGCGTCTCGGAACTACCATTTGGCGGCGTCGGGAATAGCGGGTTTGGTAGTTATCACGGTAAGGCCAGTTTTAATACTTTTTCCCATTACAAGACGGTCTTGACTAGGTCTTTCCTGCTAGACTTGGATGTGAGATACCCTCCCTACCAAGGTAAACTGAAACTGCTAAAATGGCTAATTGGTTGAGGTTGAAGTCGGTGTCATTGCTCGGGGGGCTGCCAAAGCAGTAACTGTGGTATGCTTCAACTTTTGACCCCCCGTAGCGCTACCTCAGCAATCCCATTAACTTACCCCAGATGGGGGTTGATTTTCCAGGGATGTAATAGCCACTTTTAATGTTTTTTGCATCGCCGATCGGTACATCTCCAAGGCTTGCAGGGCTTGCGCTTGGTTAATCTTCGGCATCGTTTTCGGGGCCCAGAAACCCAGTATGGAGTAAAAACCGGGTTTCGCCCATCACTGTTCGCTGTCCCCCAGAATTATCTGACATCCAGGATGCTGCATGACTGGGCCTGCTGGGGTCATCTTTACCGGATAAGCTGTCAATACTACTGTACCATCGGGCAGTTGCACCCAACCTTGCGCTTGTCGTATTTCATCATCTTCCCTTTCTTCGGGGGTTCCCACCTCTGACGACTCTGATGTTTCCTCGGGTACATAGTACCCAAGGGCTGAATTTTCATCCATTAGGGCCCGCCAATCTAGCCATATTACTTCACCTGGAAGCATTTCAAAAGGATGTGGCGGTATCCCTCCCCGTCTCGTGATGATAAATTCCGAACCTCGGTACTCTTCACATCCTTTAGAAATCAGGGAAGAGGCATCTATTGGTGACTCTCCCAGGGTACTAATCCTTGTGCTGGGTCTATTTGGGCTTGAATTTCTACTGTACCATCAATGTTATTTTCCGATGTGGCTGTATCGTCGGCTTTTCTACTTGGGCCACTGGGGTTGACGATTTGGACTGCACTGCCCCATTAGCATTTACGTCCTTCATTTGAGAGCCCATATGAGCCTTTTGCTCCATTGGCTACGGGTTTCTTGGCCTTTCCCGCGCCCCTATACAGAACAGACGCTCTTCCCCTCCCATTGCTGACAAATTCTGAGCAAGATTGGGAAACTGGGGGGCGACATGCCTGCTAAAATCCTTACTGGGTAATGATTTCAGCATTCGCTTTTGCCTCAAGGACAATCCACCTTTATCCACCATATCCGTAGGTTGGGTAAGGGACAACCTCGAACTCAATTGACCCCCATACCCGTTGCCGCAAAATAGATTCGTTATGTCGATCGGTCTAGAGTATCGGACTGTAATGAAACAGCCCTGCCCCTACCCCCTCACCTGACTTTTCCTGCTAAGTTCTACAATCACCTCATAGCAAGGGTTTGGGAACTTATGCTCAATCTCCACGAAATTTAACTTATTGAGAAAAAGTCACGAGTTTACAAGGTTTTTAGAGTGTCAAAATTTTCTTGCAAAAAGATAATGAGAAAAGTTAGGTAGTGTTATGGGGGGGGTTACTTCCTTTCACACAAGGATCTCTCAATTGGACCCCCCCCCACGCTGCGCGAAAAATCGTAATGACATATTGGCTGCTGGAGATCGCGCAGTTCCTGACCTTTCGCAGTATAATCACTGACAACTAACCACTGACTACTATCCTCTGACAAAATTTACTATGTCATACGATCGCGAAAAACAAGTTGCCATCTCCGCAGCAATAGTAGCTGCAAAACTCTGCCAGCAAGTGCGCCGGGATATTCCCGATTTTTCCGGAACGGTAGCGATGGAAAAGAAGGACAAAAGTCCTGTCACTGTAGCTGATTATGGCTCCCAAGCAGTAATCTGTAAAGCCCTAGGAGAGGCGTTTCCCCATGACACAGTCGTGGGTGAAGAAGATGCTACGGAACTGCGGCAACCGGAAATGGTATACACCTCGTACTCGGTCGCCAACTACGTGCAGGAATTGATACCCGATGCTACCCCAGAACAGATCGCAGCCTGGATCGATCGCGGCAATGGCACGGTTTCCCCCCGCTATTGGACTTTGGACCCGATCGATGGTACGAAAGGTTTTCTGCGTCAAGACCAATATGCAGTCGCGATCGCCCTCGTGGAAGATGGCCAGGTGAAGGTGGGAGTCATGGCCTGTCCGGCCCTGCCCGGGTCGGGCCCAGAACCCGGGATGCTATTCGCAGCAGTGCGCGGCCAGGGGGCGACGATGATGCCCCTTGCTGGCGGCCAAGAACAAAAAATTCGCGTTGTCCAGGCGGACGATCTGGCTTCTTTACGCTTTGTCGAAAGTGTAGAATCAGCCCATGGAGACCAGTCCCGACAAAATCGGGTCGCCCAGGCCGCAGGCATTACCCAGCCTTCTGTGCGGGTTGACTCCCAGGCTAAGTATGGTATAGTTGCATCCGGACAAGCTGCCCTCTATCTGCGCCTGCCCTCTCCCAAGCATCCCGACTACCGGGAGAATATTTGGGACCATGCCGCTGGCACGATCGTGGTCGAAGAAGCGGGTGGCCGCGTCACCGATATGCTTGGGTTACCCCTAAATTTTGCTGATGGAGTCAAGATGATGCATAACCGGGGCGTGGTGGTCAGCAATGGCACGATTCACGATCGGGTGTTGGCAGCCTTGCAATAGTAGCAGATATCGACAAGTCAACCGATGACCGCATGTTGTCCTGAGTCTTGCAATGCCTGTTATCTTTGCATGCCCACCTCCGATCTGCTCCCGATGCCTTCGGGGTTTTTGCGAAGCATAAAGAAGGCATCGCAGCTGGCGATCGCCCCCCCGGACCATCTCGGACAGAAACTTCCGTAAGCCCAGCAGAGATCGTCCCTGCCCACGAGGGTAGTGATAAACATGTAGTGATGGCACAACTAACCCGACAAGCATTTGTTGTAATCATGCACAAAATACCAAATCGCG
>JACOMV010000114.1 GCA_014324065.1 Hormoscilla sp. SP12CHS1
TAAACGAACAGGTCGCAAGGCTAAATGGGGGCAACCCTAATATAAGCTACCCAGGACAAGGGCCTATTACCCAGTAGCCGGATGCGGTGAAAATCGTGAGTCCGGTTCCGAATGGGAGGGTTGGGAAGTGATTCCCAGCTCGACCCCTAACCTTAGGAGGAAAGCTAGTTAGTAAATGAACGTGGTCTGCCACTCCGCCGATCGCAATTACTGTACAGTTTAATTGCTGACATTGGCGGGCGTTCGCAGCATAAACAATATCTTTGATATCCGGTGTTACTATTGGCAATCTATCCCAAGTTGCCCAAACGCAATGGACGTATAATTGTGAGAAATTTCTCGACATCTGTTTAATTCTCCAAATATATATCTGTCATCATTTATGGGATCGGTGGCCGGATGGGGGAAAACTTCCCTCAATGGTAGCCCGCGCAGGCGGGCTTTGTACCTGTAGCGATACCATTGATGGTATCGGTGGCCGGGTATCGGTCTGAGGGAAATGGTAGCCCGCGCAGGCGGGCTTTGTACCTGTAGCGATACCATTGATGGTATCGGTGGCCGGGTATCGCTTACTTCACCAACTCTTCCGCGCGTTTCGCCAAAGCCTCAGCAGTCAAACCATTATAGGCCATGATTGTTCCAGCACTCGACCCAGTCTCGCCCCGCTTCCAAGCAAAGGTATCTCGCTTCACGTTACTCCGCAACATGATTGGTTCTAGCATGGCGCTAGTCCCCCCGGTCACGCCAATTAACCCATCACCGCCAAACAACTTCTCAAACCCGGCATCATCTAAGAAATGTCCGTCAACTTTCGTACAAGTTTGCCAAGCGGTATCCTCGGGACGATACAAGCGGCGCGGACTGATAACTGAGACTATCCGCACGCCAATTCCGACATTTGCTAAAGATGCAGCTGCATCAAATACGGGAATTAAGGTCATGTCCCCAATTACCGCAAACACGACTTTCTTTTTCCCTTCCGTTTCCTGCAATATTACCCCGCCATCCTGCAACGCCTTGCGGGTTTGATCGAAGGTCGATCGCACGGGTAAGGGAGACTTACTCGCAGTAATAGTAATCCCCTTATTCTTCATGCCTAGGGCCCACTCGTAACAGGCTTGGATACTATTAGCATCGCAGGGGAATAGGGGAAAAACATTTCCATTCCGCATCATGGCCGCAAAGTAATTTTCAATTTCAGGCCGTTGATGGGTCCAACCATTGCGTCCTTGTTCTAAGGCCCCCGCTGTAAATAAGGTAATCGTTGCCGGAGTAGGACGGCGCAATTCTGCCATTGCTTGAGTCACGGTTTGCCAGATAGGCAAACCGTTGATGGCAAAAGATTCGTAGGAACACCACAAAGTCCGGGCGCCAAACAAGGCCAAACTGGCAGCTAACCCCGCACAAGCATCTTCACTCAAGGGTTCGTAAACTTGACCTTGGGGCCCTTGGAAATAGGTTTCGTCAATGGTGGGATGGACGATTTTCAAGGCGATGTTGACATTATTAATCCCCGATGCGGCATTTCCATCAGCATTAGAAAGGATGAAATTAGGGTCGCTTTTGCCTACATGGGCAATTAAACTACCCATTGCCGTCGTCGCGACCTTCTTGTCGCCCTCAAGGGGAAATTCCTCTAAAGGCAATGTTCCCAACTCGGGTAATGGCAATTCCTTCTCGGTCACCACTTGACGGGATGCAGGTCCGCCTGCGGCCCGTTCAAAGTTAGTCCGCACTAAATGCCAAGCTTCCGGGGTTAAGGCCCGGGCTTTCAGGGCACTAACGATGTAATCTTTTTCTACAGTGTCTCCAGGATAGAGGTTGTGGGATTTTGCCCCCCGTTTGTGGACCCCTGCACCTTTCAACTGCTTGACTATCAGCACCGTCAACTTGCCCGACATGGCCGATTTCGCTGCTTTGTCCGTTGCTTCTAGCACTGCTTGGGTGAATTCTAGACGCTTTTGCCAGGAGAAATTAGTGCTATCGACATATTCGCCTGGTTGGTTGGCGTCATCATAGTCCTTGGCATTGACAAGAATAACTTTTGCAAATCCGTTACCCTCCCAGTATGCAATCATCTCGGCATTGGATTTGGTGGACACCATGCTGTGGTGTTCCTGGCTGTAGCCGTTCCAGACTAAGATGGGCAGGAAGTTGGTAACTTGGGGATAGGCGGTGTGGAAGTGACCGAAGCTACTCATGATGTAGGGTTCGCCAATGCCACCATCCCCAATGGTTACAGGAAAGAGTACGTCCGGATGCAGTTTGGCCCCCGCCATGGCGAAGTGCTGTCCTTGTC
Source organism: Hormoscilla sp. SP12CHS1 (assembly GCA_014324065.1). Classification (GTDB taxonomy): domain Bacteria; phylum Cyanobacteriota; class Cyanobacteriia; order Cyanobacteriales; family Desertifilaceae; genus Hormoscilla. The sequence goes on from JACOMV010000114.1 coordinate 2,300, forward strand.
CCAGGGGGCCAGCAGGGTTCAAGAGTCCGGGAATTTGTCCGGAAAGATGTCCCAGCAGTCCGTGCATTTCCCGGAACCGATCGCGCATTTGCTGTACCGTTTCAATCCCCATATCCTCCAGGGAGCGATCGAGGAACATATTGCTGTAGAATCCCGGGGCATGGTGTCCCACCTCCGTGATGATGTGCTTGTAACCCAGCATCACCAGGGCCGCGATCGCCTCAGCAATGCTCGCAAAACCCCCTGGGTGTCCGGAAGCTTTACTCGCCGTAACTTGTAGGGTCAGATAGCGCAGGGCGTCCGCTGCCAACAGGGTTTGAAAGACAGCACTCTTGTCCGATGGGGAGGCGATCGCCTGCTTTCCAAGGGCGATCGCCGGTTCCTTTCCATATTCTTCCCATCCGGGCAGTACCTCACCAAAATATTGAATTCCTTGACAAAAACTGGGAATTGTTGTAGTAACTGTCATAGTCTGAGATATCTCTGCAAGAGTATTCAATAAATCTTACAGTTTGGCGGGGTAGAGCAGGAGCAGTGTATTGCCAGATCGTGTCCAGAGACGCCCACCCTGTGCGAGTAGCGCGCGCGGAGCACATCGAGGGCAGGCGAGCGACAGGGTGGACGTCTCTGGACACGATCCGGACCCTTTAGGGTTCGGGCGACTATCGGGGTGAAATCTGTGCAATAGTAATCAAAGATTCCATGACGGACTTGACGATCGGGGCAGCGACAGTACCGCCATAAGCATCATCCCCGATCGGTTCATCAATCACAGCCAAAACCACATAGCGGCGGGCTGGCCGAGAAGCCCGATTTTTCGGGCCGTCCGCGGACCGATCGCCATCACCCGGATCTGGGGGAAGGTTGACAGGCAAAATACCCGCAAAGCTAGTGATTCTAGCGCGATCGTAATAGCCACCCTGGGGATGAGCTTTCTGAGCCGTACCCGTTTTACCAGCAATGCGATAGTTAGGAATTTGGGCCGTCTTACCAGTTCCCTGACTGACAACATTTTCCATCATTTCCAGGACAGTTTGAGTCGTTTGGAAAGAGAAGATTTGCTTTGGTGGCGGTAGTTGAGTCTGCCAATGGGCTTGTCCCTTGCTATCGAATAGTCCCCGTACCACATTAGGTGTCACCAAGTAGCCACCATTAGCTAGGATAGCTTGAATTTGTGCCAGATGAAGGGGAGTCAAAGAAAATCCCTGACCAAAAGCAGTAGTAGCTGGTTCAACGGGTGAACCAGTAAACTGGGCTTTAGTCTTAATCTGACCTGACATTTCACCGGGCAAGTCAATGCCAATGTTTTCCCCCAGTCCCAGTCGTTTTAGCCAATTATAATAAACTGCTGAAGGCAACTTTTCCATGATATGAACCATGCCCACATTGCTGGAATATTGCAGAATTTGAGTAACATTCAACTTTCTTCTACTCACCCCATAGGTGAAATCATGGTTTTGAATCGGCCAGTTATCAATGTGCAGTTGACCTTCATCATAGAAGGTGCTACCCGGCACGATCGCCTTTTCTTCCAGGGCGATCGCCACATTAATCGGCTTAAAAGTAGAACCAGGTTCATATAGATCGCTGACCGCCCAATTCTTCAACAACTCAATTGGGGATTTATAGTAAAGATTAGAATCATAATTAGGCTCAACCACCAAAGACAGCAAGGCACCATCAGTGGCATCCATGACAATCACAGTGCCTCGCTTAGCTTTGAATTTCTTCATCTCTCGCTTCAGGGCCGATCGGGCGATCCGTTGCAAGCGACTATCGAGAGTCAGCACCAGTTGTAATTCATCTGTATCCAAAAATCCCGCAGGCAATTGATCTGGTAAAATCGAACCATCACCAGCACGGTTCAGCCATATTGGTTTCATAGAGCGTTCCAATAAATTCTGATGAGCAGCTTCTACACCTGCTCGACCTTGAAGATCCACATCCACATAACCGACCACCTCAGCAAACAGATCCCCTTGTGGGTAAAGGCGCTGCTGATGTGAAACTAGCTCTAGTCCATCAATTTGCAAGCTTGTAATCCGATGAGCGAGATCCTCAGTTAAAGCATATTCGATCATAATGCCACTAGGGGCTTTACTGAATTGTGCGAACAACTTGGCAGCAGGGCGCTTGACGATCGGGGCTACCAAATGGGCGATCTTCTCTAGCTTTTGCTTAAACAACGTAGGATGAGCGTAGAGAGTATAGGCGGGCTGATCGATCGCCAAAACCATGCCATTGCGGTCAACTATCGGGCGTCGAGGCACGAAACGGTCCTCTGAGGTCCGCCGTTGCGCGATCGCTTTAGCTCGCAGCACCGGGCTTTGAATTACTTGCAAGCGGAACAAGTTCGCCATCAGACTCGAAATTGCCCCCATTAATATCAGCCAAACCAGAAACAATCTCCAACGGTATCTCCGTTCTGGCTGCCGTTCTTTTATGGTCAGCCGCAGTGGGCGAGCATGATTTTTGCTAGTCATCTTACTAATACTAATTGTTAATTTTTATCCAGTAGTATGCCACTTATTGATTCTTGCGCTTACCCTGAGTAGGTGGCTAAAGCCCACCTTACGCTTAACTTGAGGGAGCATGTTAGTATGGTGCTAACAACTAACATGCTCCACGGAAGGAACAACTGACAACTGACCACCCACAACTAACCATCTTCATCTTAATATCCCAGAGGCATAGTGAGTTTGCTAGCCGTAGTAGAAGGAACTGGACTGATTGCGGATGAAAGGCGCTCTGATGCTGGGGGGATAAAAATGGTATTAGTAGGATTTTGAGGCACCAGACCCGTATCGGGATTTTCCGCTTGCTCAGCCATTTGATTTTTCAGCACTTCATTCGCCACTCTCAGCTGCCGCTCGTAGCGTTGTAGACTTTGCAGGCTATTATAGTCTCGGCTCCACTGTTGTCCAGAAGAGACCGTCAAGCCATAAACTGTGACTGTAGCTGCCCCTAGGGCTATCGTCACCACCGAGACACAACGTTCTAGTCCGATCAGCATGCGCAACCAGTTTGGTGTTTGCTGGTGACTGGTGATTAGCGATCGGTCCGCGGACGGCCCGAAAAATCGGACAGTCACCTCTGACCGATTTTTCGGGAACCGTACCTTGGCCCTGTTCAGGCTGGGGTCATCCTGCACCGGTTTTACATATTTTTCTGACCGGACAACCGCAAGGCGAACTCTTCCGGGTTTTCTAATAGCGTTCGGGAGACATCGAAGCGGTTTGCGGGCACCACCCCGTCGTCGGGTAGATATTGTTGATTTCAGAGCAACCATGATTATTGGCTAACTTGTAGTTTGTTTTTCGCGCTTAGCAATTTTACATACTTTCCGCCTAGAACATCGAGTATGAGGTAGAAACCCGGTTTCTCGTGCAGTTAAGCACGAAATATCGATTTTTTGCCCGACCGATTTTACTGAGGTTTGTAGTGAGGACTTCCGTCCTCACTACAAACCTCAGTAACCCTGTTTCTTTACCAATGCTCTAATTAGCCCAGATCTTATCATATTCTCTCGGCAGTATCACTTGACATGGGCGATCTAAAATATTATCACCCATTCCGATGTCTTCCGGACGCACGGCGAAAACCCGGGAGACATCGGCAAGTGATACTGGTTGCCCATCATGGACGCGCCAGCTAATTGCTAATTGCCATGTGATCGCGAACATTTAACAAGTTTACCTGCACAATTCGCAATTATTATTACTTACTGCTAATTAACATGACTAACTCCTCATCAGCCGATTTTTCGGGCCGTCCGCGGACCGATCGCGTAGCGTGCGCGCAGCGCATTCGCGATCAACAGCATCCTCAAGAAAAAAACGATCGCCATATCCTGAATCAGTTACTGGAAGCAAAAGCACCAATAGATTACAATTTAGCCGAGCTAGCCCGCCTGAGAATTCGCTATCATGGTTTTCCCGGAGCCAGAGAAATTAAAACAGACTTAGATAGAGTTCTCCAGCAGTGGAATTTGACAGAAGAACAGCTCTTCGATCGCACGCGCATTCTTCATGCCAAAGGTACTGTTTACAAAAAGGTAGAAACACAGCAAGAGGATTTGAGTTAGTCCGATTTTTCTGAGGGTTCTAGTGAGAAACCTCAGTAGGATTGCGAATTGCGAATTGACACGCGACATCATCAATAATCTTCAATTTTCTCTTCAATAATCCCGCCTAGGAACGCCGGCTCCCGCCTGGGAACACGCTGCGCTATTCACAATTCTGGTTCTATCATCTCCTGTTCTCCTATTTCAGCAGCAACGGGACTTTTGATCTCCTGATTTAGGCTATCTGGCCTTTGGATCACCTCAGCTTGCTGTTGTAATTGTTCCGTTTGAGAAACCAGACCACTCAGTCCATTAACAAGATTGCGGAGGTTATCGCGAAAAACCGGATCTCCCGTTAGTTCTTCCACATCCGAAGTAATTTTCTGAACATTCTGAAAAGTAGCACGAGCCGAATCCAGAGTTTGTTGCATCATCAGCACATTCGTCGGATTATTTATTTCCTTCGAGATATCCCGCAAATTGGCTGACGCCTCAGCAGCATTACTAGATAGAACCTCTAGGTTAGCCACCAAATCACCCTGTTCAACCTTGTTAATAATCGGCATCAGGCTGTTAACCGCAACCCGGATGTCCTCGCTAGTTTGTTGGATATTATCGAGAGTATTGACTAGACTAGAACGATTACTCGAGACCAGATCGTTCATGTTAGCTAATAGTTTATTTGCTTGAGTCGTAGTAGTGTTAAGTCGATCGGTGAGCTGAGCGGTTGAGATAGTAAGTTGATCTGTCAGTTCAGCTGCTGAGACGCTAATTCGATCAGCTGCTTTCCCCATAGTTTGAGCCGTTTCCGAGAAAGTATTCAGCTGTTTATCCACAGATATAGTCAATTGGGAAATATCGCCAGTCAGATGATTAATACCATCAGCAGCATTTCCTATCTGTTCAACCGCCCTGTCTAGTTTAGTAAAGAACTCTGGGTTGGCAAGCATATCGCTCGCTTTTATGGTAGAGCGCAGCAGTTCATCATAACTGATTCCCGTTTCACCTTGCAGACGTGCGCCGTCACAGATAATGACACTGCTATCGCAGTTGGGGTCGAGAGGGCTAGGGATTTGGGCACTCGTTGGTAAAGCTTTCCGAGGTATGATGTCTACAGAAGTTTCTCCGACTATCCCCGACTGATTTGCTTCTATCAAAACATCACTGGGGATGATTATCTCTGCCGGACTAATTTCCAGAGTTACATCCACACTATTGGGTTTAGGAGCGATTTTGATGATTCTGCCCACTTGTACGCCGCGATACCTGACTGTCGCCCCCACTCGCATCCTACCAACGTCCTCAAACTCAACCACCGTTTCATAGCTGCCTTGACCAAAACCAAAGCCCCGCAACCACAGAAACAGGATCCCAAAAACACCGATTCCTGCCAGGATCATCAGACCTGTTGTGCCTTCTCGAACCATTTGCTTGCGCATATCATTGTTTAACTCGCTATCCGCACCGTTCCTAAAAACCTATAGAAAGTTATAGGACGTGGATCGAACAGTTTTATCCACTTCTTTAAGTCACTGATGCGTGACTTCAGCTCTTTGATTTGTAGCTTGTGACACTCCTTGCGGCTGCGAATCTTCCCTTTGAGAACAGAATGCACTGAGTCGAACTGACGAGCATTGATGCCGAATCGTAGCTGATACTCACGCTTCAAGTCTTTCAATGCCCAACCAGCCTTCAAGTCCTGATAGAGATGACGTTCCACGTCGGACATTAACAAACTCATCCGTTCCGCAAAGGGAACGAGTTCGTCGGGTAGCCGTGTCTGATAGGTGGCTTGGATCGGTCCGCGGACGGCCCGAAAAATCGTCAAATTAATTTCCAGTGACTTGAAACACGCATCTGTCATTTTGGGCAGGTGACAGCATCACTGAATCGGGCGGTGACTTCTTCGTTCAGGACGAGTTCCACAGAGAGCGTCTGTAAACCAATGAGACATCGAGTTCCCAGGAAACATCGAGCGCTCAGGAGACACTGCCACGGGTAATTTTCCAGTCTCATTTTAGCGGGCTACCTTGATCGGACCATCCACACTGCCACTCGCAAATTGTCGCACCCAGGGATTGTCGGTGGTATCAATCTCATCAACTGTCCCTTCCCACTTCGCTTTCCCTTGGTGCATGAAGACAATTCGATCGGCTGTGCGACGGATAGTGCTATCTTGGTGGGTAACCATGACGTAAGCGCTCCTGCCCCCCTCTGCTGACTGCAACTGGCGGATTAAATCCTCAATCACCGTTGAGGCGATCGGGTCTAGACCGGCTGTTGGCTCATCATATAATATCACTTCTGGGGAATCTTTGGGATGAGTCGGGTTAGTCATGATCGCGCGGGCAAAACTCACCCGCTTGCGCATCCCCCCCGATAGCTGGGCCGGGAAGCGATCGCCTATTCCGGGCAACCCGACCATTTCCAGCTTTTCATTAACCAACTCCCTTATTTTCCGACGAGGCAATTGAGAATTTTGGTAAAGGAGAAAGCCCACATTTTCCTCAACAGTTAAAGAGTCAAATAAAGCCGCTTGTTGAAACACCATGCCAATAGTAATCGGGTCTTCTACATCACCGACTAACCCCAGGCGTTGCTTGCCATCTACATAGATTTCGCCACTATCAGGAACATGCAACCCAGCAATAATTCGCAAAATCGTCGATTTTCCCGTCCCCGACGGACCAATGATTGCCAAGGCTTCTTCCCGATAAATGGTTATATCTAAGTTATCCAATACCTTATTTTCACCAAAAGTCTGAGAAATTCCCCGCAGTTCAATCAAAGGTACGGTTCCCGAAAAATCAGCCATAGATAATACCACCTAACCCATCCTGATATCAGCGCGACTACCAGTTACCGGTTCCCACGTACCAGGCCCAACAGCGATCGGTCCGCGGACGGCCCGAAAAATCGGTTCCCCTCGTTTCCCACGTAAGTAGTTAGACAAAAATAATTGCACATAGCCATGGGCGACATGCTCCGAATATGGAGACTAGCGCGAGAGAGTGTGTGAAATTAATTTTGTCCATGTACTTACCAGTTCTCAGTTCCCATTCAATTAACAACTAACAACTAACAACTGACCACTGACCACTAACCTCTAGGATCTAGAATGCAGCTACCGAGAATATATCCCCTGCCAACAAGCGTCAAATGCCATTTCGTTTACTCAAACAAGCTAGAAACCCCCTCAAAGGAAGTAGTTCCGCCCATCGCCTGAACCAGTGGTTTAAGTGGTTGTCCCCAGGCTTACTGGTAAAGCGCTGGTTGCTATTAAGTGCTGGCGGTGTCTTGCTGACGAGTCTTGGTTTAGCCATTTGGACGAAGCAGACCCCGATTTTTTACCTGCTGCAACTGATTGAGAAGGTACTGGGGCAGATTGCTAAGATCGTACCAAACTATATCAGCGGACCGATCGCCCTCATCTGCGGCCTCCTGTTGATTTTCTGGGGGCAAAATCGCACCCTGACTTCCATCACCCAGGTGTTAATGCCACCAGGAGATGAAGAACTTGTGGATCTGCTGCTCAACCATCGCCGGTTAAACAGAGGCCCGAAGATAGTGGCAATTGGTGGTGGCACTGGTCTGTCTACTTTACTTAGAGGTCTGAAGTTCTACAGTGCTAATATAACAGCGATCGTCACGGTAGCGGATGATGGCGGGTCTTCTGGGAGACTGCGGCGGGAGGTTGGGGTGCAGCCCCCAGGGGATATTCGCAATTGCTTGGCAGCTTTGGCCGATGAGGAAAAGTTATTAACTGAGTTGTTTCAATACCGCTTTCAGGCTGGTAATGGGCTGGTGGGCCACAGTTTTGGCAATCTGTTCCTGACGGCCATGAGTGAGATTACTGGAGATTTGGAACAGGCTTGCGCCGCTAGTTCCCAAGTCTTGGCCGTGCGGGGTCAGGTTCTCCCAGCTACCCTGACTGATGTTAACCTCTGGGCGGAGTTAGCAGACGGGCGGCGGATAGAGGGAGAATCTCGCATTACCGACGCTGGGGGAAAAATTGTCAAAATTGGCTGTACCCCTGCGGAACCCCCGGCTTTGCCAGCGGCGATCGAGGCCATTAAAGAAGCCGATTATATGATCGTCGGTCCTGGTAGCCTCTATACTAGCGTGATTCCTAATTTGCTGGTGCCCGAAATCGCAGAGGCGATCGCCTGCCAGCAAGTCCCGATCGTCTATATTTGCAATATCATGACCCAAGCGGGGGAGACCACCGGATATACTGTTTCCGACCATATCCGGGCCATCGATCGCGCTGTAGGTAAGCCCTTATTCAGCGCCGTACTGGTGCAAAAGGATAGCCCGTCTGGCCAAGCCCTGGTTCGCTATGCCAGAGAAAATTCTCATCCCGTGTTCTTAGACCGAGAGGCAGTACGGGACTTAGGAAGCTGGATTATCCAGAGTAATGTGATGGATGAGGACGAGCACACTGGCTTTATCCGTCACAACCCCCACCGACTGGCCCAGGTGCTAATGAAGTGGTATGAACAAGATAAATAATTACGCGCGACCCGTTCTAGCTTAACCTGGTCAAACAAGGAACGCTAGCCCAGGGCGTTCCCAGGCAGAGCCGTGGGAACGAGGGGAACAGGGAGTTGCGAGTGAACCTGGTCAAATACGGAATGCTAGCCCAGGGCGTTCCCAGGCAGAGCCGTGGGAACGAGGGCCGGGAGCCTGGAGTCGCGCTTGTCCACAAGCTTCAAGTGATGCAAGTCCACTAAGCTAGAAAAAAGCAGTGGATGCGAAGCCGAACCGCCTGGCTGCTAACTATAAGCGCATGGCTGGCGCCACTCTGCGCGCTCGCTGGCATTACGCCACTCCCCCTGCTGGCTGCGACAGCCTGACCTGTCGAAAGATGCGGATGTTATATTTGCACCTATCCAGTTGTTAGATTTGTGAAGGTTAAACGCAGCACC
>JACOMV010000115.1 GCA_014324065.1 Hormoscilla sp. SP12CHS1
TAAGTAACTGGTCAGAATGTTCCCAACACGAGCAATGGAGGCGCTAGAACAGTTAATTGAACTTGCTCTGATGCTGATGAGAACAAATACGTTTAAGAACTGGTTTACTAAATGCTGTTATTGTACTAATTAAATAGCGAACAAGCTGTAAATGATGCAAAACAAATAAAGTAAAAGTCTACATAGATATCAGTCCCGTAAATTCCATCTCCAACGTGAACCTGTGTTGCATAGCGCTTTGGCAAGTTAGTGGAACTGAGAAGGCATTCTAATTTCTGCTTTCTTCGCAAATCATGTCCGACTTGAACATAACCATGTCCTTGTAATATTCTTTCTACATTATTCTCGAACCTCTTGCCAGAAGTAACTGCTTTACCGCCCTGAGTCATTTTTCCTCAAATTTAATAAAAACTACGTCACTGCTCATTCTATCATACTTTAGTGAAATACGCGGTTATCGCCCGGTAATCCGAGGCCATCGCTACAAAAGAGACCTCCGGTGCAGCTACCAACTTAAGCCGGGACAGCCCACGGTGCAAGGCTTCCAGCCCACAGCGGTAGAGGCCAATCGCTGGGGCGAATTTGTCCCGCGTTACGTTGATAACCTCCGGTGCAGTCCCCAAACCAGAAAACTGGCACGGGAGCATCTCAAGAATGTCATCAAGCCCGCGCAGGCGGGATTTGTTTGTCTAGCCCCACCCCTTAGGGTTCCGGTGTGGTAGCTAAGCAAAAGTGATATGCACCCACTGGCACCGGTAGAGTGGTGGAAGGAAAGTCAGAGGACAGCAGCAGCAAAAATGTTGTCTAATTAAGAAACCAGGTTTCTGGGTTCGGAATGAATAGAGTTTGCGGCAAAATTGAGATGCACCCAGTAACTTTCCACCTACAGATCCATACTTTACTGTTATCGCTTGTAAATGGCACCTGATGTCCAGTATTTTTTGATGCCCTTGGCTTTAAATATCACGTCTACTCTCAAGAAATTTGTCTTACTTGTAGATAAAATTGGATTACTTAAAACAAGGGCAATTTCTTCACTGGTCTCTTCATTTGGTTCAATTCGTTTTCGATCGTTGAAGATTAGTTGACTGAAGGCTCTGTTTGTGGAGTCTTTTGTATCTACTTTAATAGGTTCTGTGCCAATAGTGTAGATCCGATCGTGTGAATAAATTGCCTCAGGAATTTCCCCAACATTGATAGATCAGTATTCCAGATCTACTTTGGTCCGCCCAATGTTTTTGACTCGGACCTCAATAATTGCTATAGAGAAGCTGTTAAGAGTAGTCATCTCTTTAAGAGTTTGAGTGATGATCAAGCTGCCAGCGAAAATCCGACTGAGAAAAAATACCCATAAGGACCAACTGCCACCTATCAGTATACCTAATACAGTGGCAATGTTACGAGCAATTTCTGAAAAAGTATTGATGTCATCAAGCATCACAGTTTAACCATTAATAGCGTTCTTTATTCTCCCACAATGAAATGCGATCTAATAAACTCTGTAGGATTTGACGAACAATATGAACAGGGAAAATCGTCACAAGAAGGCGCGAAACCAAGTCCTCTAAGCATTCCCAAAATCTTATGCGTTTGCCCTGCCTACTTAACGGAACTTGCTTGATGGTGTCATTCACCTCATCCAAGAGAGCCGACAAATTTTGGTCGGGGATGGAGCGATATTTACCTAAATCAATGTAGGCTTTTTTGGTCTGGCGTTTCAGTTCTTGAGATTTGGCAATCAATTTTTCGGCTTCATACTCAGAAAGGTAGGGTCTTTCAGCACTAGCTTCGATGGTAAAGATCGTGTCACTCATCTCCTTAATAGTGCTACCCAAATTTTTAGAAATAGCTTGTGGCAGATGTTTTCTGAGGTCACTAGCTTGAATTGTAAATTGCAGACCTTCCAACTGAGTCAATAAGTCAGTTAGATAAAGACCAACTTTTCGCAGTCGATCGGGCCGATAGAAGAGATCCATTTCCAGCTCCTTAACCAATGTGGTTCCTGATTATCCTACTATGATAGCACAGTCACGGTAACTACAAGCTGTTCGTAGTAAGCACTAAAGTGCTTCCTTCCGGAGCGCAAGGACTAAAGTCCTTACTACGAACGGCGCAAGGACTAAAGTCCTTACTACGAACGGTTATGCGGCGATCGCCGGTGCAGCGCCCAAGCCAGATAGGGAGCACCGGTGGGGTGGTGGAAGGAAAGCCAGAGGACCGCAGCAGCAAAAATAATGATAAATTAGGGAGATGTTTCAGCCAGTTTACCAGATATGTCACAAAAACCACCAAACAATGAGATTGACGATCGCCGGGATGCCAAAGAAGCTCAACCAGTCCTGAAAATACAGGCGATCGCTCTTCTACGCTTTTTGATTAGGCTACTAGAAGGAACTGTGGAAACACTGGAGGCAAAACTGCCACCAGAAGATCTACCAAGAAGAACGCCTACGAGCAGTGGTTGGTGGAATGTAGTGTTAAGGAACATTCGCGCTGTGCTGCCAAAATTCCTCAACCAGGTCCTATCTGATTTTACTTTGATCCTAGGGATTTCAGTAGCTATTTTAATCCTACCCTTGTGGATAATTATTTTGATATCTCCAACTGAGGTGGTAGAGTCTCCGACTGTCGAAGCAGAAAAACCCCCAACTGAGGTGGTAGAGTCTCCTGTCGAAGCAGAAAAACCCCCAACTGAGGTCGTAGAGTCTCCTGTCGAAGCAGAAAAACCCCCAACTGAGGTCGTAGAATCTCCTACTGTCGAAGCAGAAGAACCCCCAATTGAGGTCGTAGAATCTCCCTCTGTCGAAGCAGAAGAACCTACAACTGAGGTGGCAGAATCTCCCTCTGTCGAAGCAGAAGAACCCCCAACTGAGGTGGCAGAATTTCCCTCTGTCGAAGCAGAAGAACCCCCAACTGAGGTCGTAGAATCTCCTGAAATTCCTAGTGGTCCAGTGCCAGTGGAGATAGTACCAGCACCAGTATTAATGCCAAAAGAAAACCTGGTTGCGATAATTCAAAATCAAGTCGCAGACAGGATCCCAGAAGCCGAATATGCCCGGGGTTTAATTCAGTCTTTGAAAGCCGACTTTAACAATAATCTTTTGGTGGTTAAAGTTAGCTATAATTGGTATTATATCAGTCCAGAAAACCAGAACGAATTTGCCCAGTCAATGCGGCAAATATCTCAAAAAATTGACTTCTATAAACTGGAAATTACTGATACTGAAGACACCCTACTAGCCCGTTCTCCAGTGGTGGGACCAAAGATGGTTATTTTCCAGCGACGGTTAGTCCTCAGTCACTAACAACTGTTGATAAGCTTTAACTTTCTGGTCAATGCCAGTGATATCGGTGCCAACAACTACAGCAGCAGCTCCCAAATCTAGGGCTGTTTTCGCCATTGCTGGTGAAGCAATGCCCCCTTCACAGATAATTGGGATATCTAAATGGCTGACGAGTTGGCTGAGAAGTTCAAACCCTGGAGGAGAAAGATGTTGGGTTTGTTGGTATAGCCGTAGAGAGTTGTGGCGATCGCATCAGCACCAGCTCGCGCAGCATTGGTTCCTGCTGCTAAGCTATCTACATCTGCCAGGACTGGCTTACTTAATCGATCGTGAATTTGCCTTACGAGCAGGTCTAGGGTTTCGCCGTTTGGTCGAACTCTAGGAGTGGCATCAATAGCGATGATATCAGCTCCAGCTTGAGCAATAGCAGCAGCGTGATGAAACTGGGGAGTAATATAAACTTCCGAGCCAGGTAACTGTTGCTTCCACAGCCCAATTATCGGAACTGAACTCCGCTGTCACACTGCTTTTATATGAGCTGGGGTGTCGATCCGGACGCCAGCGGCACCCCGATCGATGGCAGCTTCAGCCATCGCGGCAATTACTACTGGATCGTGCAGGGGCGAGGAAGCGGGGGCCTGACAGGAAACTATTAGTCCTTTGATGTTCGGCATGTTTTTCTATCGCTAACGGGCACTTCCTATAAATGAACAATCAACAATCAACCAGCAAACTGTTAAGTTTTTCTAATAACTGATCTGGTTGGACGGGTTTAGTTAAATAATTATCAGCCGATGTGCGATGCGTAGTGCGAATAGCGCGCCCAGAGTACATCGGAGGGGAGTCGGGATAATTAGATGGGTCTATAGAATTGTCCCAGAGAATCAGAGTTTTGATCTGTTTAGTTGTCGGTTCCGATCGCAGTTTGCGGATGACTTCCCTGCTATCTATCCCTAGTAGCTGCCCGGCGACGATCGCCACTAGGGGTTGTAAAATCTCAATTTGCTTGACTGCTGTAGTGCCTTCAACTAGCCAGACGACCTGATAGCCAGCGGCGGTGAGCAGGTCACAGATCGTCCAAGCGGTTTCCTCATTGTTCTCAATTAATACCACACGTCCGCCAGGAGTGGCTGCATAAGTCGGTCCTGCTGGTGCTGGGGCTGGGGCTAGGGGCTGGGCGGGCAACCGCACGGTAAAAACTGAACCGATATCTACAGTTGATTCTACCCAGATCGCGCCGCCGTGGAGTTCTACCAACTGTTTGGTTAAGGCTAAACCCAGACCCGTCCCTTGGTAGTTGCGATCGTATGAGGTATCCAATTGCTGAAATTTCTCAAACAGGAGCGCGATCTGCTCTTCGGGAATGCCGATGCCAGTGTCTTTTACCTGAAACACGGCCGTATTGCTTACCGTTCCGGAAAAATCGGACGACACTCCCAGAGTCACCCGTCCCCCAGAGGGAGTAAATTTGATCGCATTGCTCAACAGATTCCAGAGAATTCGTTGGATGCGGCGTTGGTCCCCTCGGAAGCGATCGTACTTGCGGTCTATCTGGATATCTATAACCAGTTTCACTCCCTTTTCCTCTGCTATTTGCTGCATGGTTTCCAGACAATTATAAGCCAGTTTATTCAGGGAAAAATCCCTCACATTCAATACGGCTTTCCCCGCTTCCACCTGAGACAATTCCAGAATGTCGTTAATCAAGTCTAGCAAATGCTTGCCGCTATCGTGAATGCTTTGCAAATAAGAACGCTGTTTTTCTATAGTCATAAATCGCTGAGCTTTTTCCAGATCTAAAGACAACAAACGTAACAGGGTAGCAGACATACCAATCACGCAAGTAAGGGGCGTGCGTAACTCGTGACTCATGGCAGCGAGAAACTCACTTTTGGTGCGGTTCGCAGATTCAGCACCTAGTAAGGCGTCCCGGAGTTCGGCGGTCCGATCGCTCACCAGCTGCTCCAGGTTTTGTTTTTGCAACTGTAGCTGGGCATACAACTGGGCTTGGTAAATGGCGATCGCCAGATGTTCGGCAATTTTACCCAGAAAACTTTTTTCACTTTCAGACCATTGGCGCGGTTGGAAACATTGCTGGGCGATCAGCAATCCCCAGAGTTGGTCTTGAACCAGAATTGGCACTACTAGTTTAGCTCGGACTTTAATCCGGCGCAATAACTCTAAAAAGCAGGGGGAAGATGCATAGGCTATTTCGATATCTTCCACCCCTTGAATAAATCCCTTACGATATTTCTGCTCAATATTGACGGTATCGACAAAGCAGTCTTCCCGCAAATGCAGTGCTGAAACTATATTTGCTGTTGCCTTAGCTTCGTAGGTTACAGAACCTTTATAAGTTTTTAAGGAGGAATTCCTAATGATTTTTGAATTGGGGTCAAACTGATAAATCAACAATCTGTCTACTTGCAATAAATGTCGTACCTGCTCCACAGCGGTTGACAAAATAACCGGCAATTCCAGACTCTGACGAATCTGGGTAGCTACCCGCTCGATCAGCCGTTCCTGTTCGAGCTGTTGCCGGAAAGCTGCTGCTACTGGTTCGCAAACATAGGGATAATTCTCTTCTCCTCCCGACTCCCAATCGGGAGTGGCAATAATTTTCATTAGCGCCAGGGTAAACTCACTCTGGCGCTTCGGATCGTTAGGTTTGAGAATGGCACCCGCTTGCCCTAAGATACTTTTGACTTCCGGCTTGCTTGTCAGGCGATCGGCCAGTTGGTTAAGGAAGGAGGCGATCGCCTCTGGGTCGAAGCTGATATTCACAAACAGTTGCTCGTGAACTAGGTTGCAGTTTTCATCTGGGGCTAATTTCCCCAATAGCAATACATTAAATTCCTCGGAAACTAACACCGAAAACCGTTCATTACGAGCATTTTTGAGATTGTCAATGGGGTCAAGGATATCTTCTGTAAGCAGAAGATATCCGGGGTTGGGGGCGGCTTGCTGCTGTAAGAGAGCGCTCAGCCGAGCAAAAGTTCTCATATTCAAGATGAGAGGTCCTGTTATCAAACTCGGCATTTTTTTCATCTTGCTAATTGTTTGTCATTGTTTATTGCTATGAGCCTCGTTCCCTGGCGAGGGAACGGAGCAGCTATGAGACAATAATTTACAGACAGCTGCGGCTACTAAATTAATCATCGTATTGTACTTTTACCCCAGCCTCAGCTAATATAGGAAAACTTTTAGATTTTCTCTGGAAATCGCTCTACATTGATAGAAGTGGTAATTAAATCGTAATTTATTATACAATATGCATCTAATTTCGGCAACCCCTGGAGGGTGGAATTTTCAAGACATAGGCACGATTGTTATTCAGCAGACCTCCGCACCGATCGTCTGCTTGAGTGCGGCTGATACGGACATTCAAACCCTGGCAGCGGCTGTGAAGCAATTACCAGTTGAGTTTCCATCTGTGCGAGTGGTTAATCTCTTGCAATTGCAGCAACAATTGAGTATTGATACTTATGCAGAAGAGGTGCTGGGGTCTGCCCAGGTAATTATTTTGCGGCTGCTGGGAGGGCGGGCCTACTGGTCCTATGGGTTAGAAGTCTTAAAAGAAACGGTAGAAAACACGGGTGCTGCCTCGATCGTGTTACCAGGAGACGATCGCCCGGATCCAGATTTAATCGGTCACTCGACTATTTCCCTGGCAGTTGCGAACCAGTTGTGGCGCTACTTCACTGAAGGTGGGATTGTCAATTTTACCAATGCGCTCAAATTCGTTGCTGACGCCTGTTTGGGATCTAGCTACAACCCACCACCTCCCCAAGCAGTTCCCCTGGTGGGACTTATCCAGTGGCATCATAACAGTAAGCAAGCAGTTAAGAAAGTAGGTATTTTATTTTATCGCGCTCATTATCTGGCTGGCAATATTGCACCGATCGATGCTCTCTGTGCGGCTTTGGCAGAACGGCAATTAGAACCACTGCCCCTGTTTGTCTCTTCTCTGCGCGATCGCGAGGTCCAAGGCGAACTGCTCTCTTATTTTCAGTCACGTAAAATTGATTTGTTGCTGAATACGACGAGTTTTTCTATTGCCAAATTGGAGTCAGAATTACCTCAACTGGATTTGTGGAAAAGTTTAGACGTGCCAGTGTTGCAGGTAATTTTCAGCGGCGGCACGGTCGCACAATGGCAGTCGGGAACTGGGGGGTTGACGCCACGGGATGTGGCCATGAATGTGGTCCTACCAGAGGTGGATGGGCGCATTATTAGCCGTGCGGTTTCTTTTAAGGCGGTGCAACACCACGATCGGGATTTGCAAACGGATGTGGTAGTTTATCAACCAGAGCGATCGCGGATTAATTTCGTTGCCGATCTAGCAGCTAATTGGGTGCGACTGGGGCAAACCGCAGCAGGGTCAAGGAAAATTGCCCTGATTTTGGCTAATTATCCCACTCGTGACGGACGTTTGGCTAATGGGGTTGGCTTAGATACCCCCGCTAGTTGTGTGGAAATTCTCCAAGCTTTGTCAGCAGCGGGATATCATTTGGAGAATATTCCTGCTACCGGGGACGAACTGATTCAACGTCTGACTGCTGGGGTGACGAACGACCCGGAAGGAAAAGAGTTGCGATCGATCGCCCATTGCTTGTCCCTAGAGGAATATCGGGAATATTTTGCCAACTTGCCCCCCAAAGTGCAGCGGGAAATCGGCGATCGCTGGGGAGATTGTACTGAGAAAAGCATCCCCATTCCTGGGATCCTGTTGGGGAATATATTTGTGGGCATTCAACCAGCGCGAGGCTACGATATTGACCCCGCTTTGAATTATCATGCCCCAGATTTGGAACCGACTCATGCTTATTTAGCTTTCTACTATTGGTTGCGGCAAGGGTTTGGGGCCCATGCGATCGTGCATCTGGGCAAACACGGAAATTTAGAATGGTTGCCCGGTAAAAGTGTGGCCCTGTCCGATAGTTGTTATCCCGAGATCGCCCTGGGGGCCATGCCCCATTTTTATCCTTTTATTGTCAATGACCCCGGGGAAGGTTCTCAAGCTAAACGGCGATCGCAGGCAGTAATTATCGACCACCTAACGCCCCCCATGACTCGGGCGGAACTTTACGGTCCTTTGCAGCAGTTGGAAAGTTTAATTGATGAGTATTACGAGGCCCAAATGCTCGATCCTTCCCGCTTGCCTGCCATTCGCGATCGCATTACTGCTCTTTTCCAGAAAGAGAACTTACACCAAGATTTAGCATTTGTCAAGTCAGAAGAATTTACGGAATTGCTGAAGAGTGCGGATGGTTATTTATGCGAGTTAAAAGAGGCTCAAATTCGGGATGGTTTGCATATCTTTGGGCAATGTCCTCAAGGGCGTCAGTTGCGGGATTTGATGGTGGCGATTTCCCGTGGCCGCACCACCGGCATTACCCGCAGTTTAGCAGTTGATTGGGGTCTGGACTTCGACCCCCTGACCGCAGACCCAGCTCAAATTTTGGGAGAAGAAAGGGCTTCGGCGTCTTCCGCATGCTCTTGTCCTGAAGGACTCGGCATGCGGAAGACACCGATCGCACATTTATCCAAACCCTGTTTCACGATCGGGGATGTTATTGCGGAATTAGAAGAAAAAGCCGCTGAATTAGTCCAACATTTGATAGCACATGACCGTCCCAGTTGTCCACAGGTAACGAATACAAAAACCCAGGAAGAATTAAATTGGATCGGCAATAAACTTCTGCCGGCATTGCAAGAAACTCAGGAGGAAATTACGCAACTGTTGCGGGGACTAGATGGGGGATATGTACCCAGCGGTCCGGCGGGGGCACCCACAAGGGGGCGTCCGGAAGTTTTACCCACGGGTCGCAATTTCTATTCTGTAGATATCCGGGCAATTCCTACAGAAACTGCCTGGGATATTGGACGCAAAGCCGCTGAGGAATTGATTGAAAGTTACACTCAGGAACATGGGGAATATCCTCGAACTTTGGGACTGTCTGTCTGGGGAACTTCTACCATGCGATCGGGGGGGGACGATATGGCAGAAGCGTTAGCATTGCTAGGGGTGCAACCAGTGTGGGATGGTCCCGGACGGCGGGTGGTGGATTTTGAAATTCTGCCCATCTCCTTTTTAGGACGCCCCCGGGTAGATGTGACCTTGAGGATTTCGGGATTTTTCCGGGATGCTTTTGCTAATTTAATCGATTTATTTGACCAAGCGGTGGCAGCAGTTGCCGCTTTGGACGAACCCCCAGAAGACAATCCTTTGGCATCCCAAGTGCAGCAGGAAACTCAGTTTTGGTTGGCAGCAGGGTTGAGTCAGTCCCAGGCAGAGACCCGATCGCGCTATCGGGTGTTTGGTTCTAAACCCGGTGCCTACGGTGCTGGTTTACAAGGTTTAATTGAAGCCCAAAACTGGACGGACGATCGGGATTTAGCGCGGGCTTACATTAACTGGAGTAGCTACGCTTATACTAAGAATAACATGGGTTCTGCTGCGCCGGAAGCCTTCCAGCAGCGCTTGCAACAGATGCAGATCGTCCTGCACAATCAGGACAACCGCGAACACGATTTGTTGGACTCTGATGATTATTACCAATTCCAGGGGGGGTTAACGGCAGCAGTGCGATCGCTTACTGGCAAGAATCCCCAAACCTATTTGGGGGATAATTCGATGCCCCAAAATCCCCGAGTGCGGCAGTTGCGGTCGGAAATCGCCCGAGTCTATCGTTCGCGGGTGGTAAATCCGAAATGGATAGCGGGGGTGATGCGTCACGGTTATAAAGGTGCCTTTGAAATGGCGGCAACGGTGGATTATTTGTTCGCCTACGATGCGACAGCTAACTGCGTGGAAGATTACATGTATTGGGGAGTAGCTGATGCCTATTTGCTGGACCCAGCAGTACAGGAATTTATTCACGAAAAGAATCCTTGGGCCTTGCGGGATATAGCAGAACGGTTGTTAGAAGCCCATCAGCGGGGTTTCTGGCAAAATGTAGATGGAAAGATGGTAGATAAGTTGCGCGCGATCGCCCATCTTGCGGAAGGGGCGATCGAAGATACTCTCCCGATCGGAAAATCCTAGATTAAGTCTCCTGGCCCGCCGTGGGTTCAAACCCCGGCGTTACCAGGCGGGAGCCAGGTAACGAGGCTTAAGTGGGTTAAAACCCACTGGAAGCATTGTAGAGAAAGGGTTTAGTCAACTAAAGTTGACTTACACTCTTAGCGGACAATTTTAACCAGAGGCGGCCTGTTGCCATAGGTGCAAGATCTGAGATTAAGAAACCCGGTTTCTCTGAGAAACCGGGTTTCTGGGTTACTGATGAATAGAGTTCGCGAATTTAGATGCACTAGAAAAAATTTGCCAAATCCTGATAATAATGCTACAATTATTATCAGGATTATTCTAGTCGGTTTTAACCGACTTTAGCTATTAGCCGGGGGTTTGAACCCCCGGCGGGCTAACAGCGAAGAGAGAAGATAAATGTCAGATCGGAATGAACCACCAGCAGAATATGATAGTGCCTGGAAAGATATCATAGGTAAATATTTACCCGAATGTAATTCTTTAGTAAAATAGGAGAACCAATGAACGTCCGCGAAGAAACTATTGCTAAGATTAATCAACTGCCTGAAGAGCTTGTTCCCCAAGTTAATGATTTTGTCAGCTTCTTGTTGACCAAACGCCATCGCGGGCAGTTGTGGGTGCAGTTTGCCGAGGGAATAGAATTGGCAGAATCTGATTTTTCCGATTATTTATCTAATTTGCAAGATTACGAGGAACGTTTAGTTCGTGGAGAAATTCAATGGTAGCGGTAAAATATCAGAATGGTTATCGAACCAGGAGAAGGCAATAGCATCGGTTAGATTGTAAATTATTGTTGTTTCAAAAGAGAAATCATGGAAACTATTCGGAAAGTTGTCTCTATTGGCTGCGATCGCCAACTGGAAATTCGCCTGCCCGATGCTGTGGAACCGGGTTTAGTAGAAGTTATTGTCGTGGTACAACCTTTGTTCTTGAAGAACCCGATGAGCCTTTAGACCTGTTTGGCTTTCTGCCAAAACGGGTTGACCCCCTTGAATTTCAAAAAGCACTAAGAGCGGAGTGGGATGACTAAATACTTGCTGGATACTAACATCTTGATCTATTACTTTAATGGAGATCCGATCGTCCGACCGATTTTTGATGACATTCTGGCTGGTAATACTCTAGGATATTACTGTCCTTTAACCTGGGTGGAATTGCTATGTTATACTTCTTTGAGCGAAAGCGAGGCTAATCAAATGCGAATTTTTTTGAGAAGGTTAGCCTCCGTAGCACTTACAGAAGCAGTTTTAGACCGCGCGGCTGAGATCCGGCGGGATTATCGGCTCAAGTTACCAGACGCCCTAATTGCTGCTTGCGCTATTCAAGAGGGTTGCACGTTGGTTACTCGTAATATCGAAGACTTCCGAAAAATTATCGGATTGACGATGTGGGATCCTTTTACTTCCTAATCGGGGTTTGGGAAGGACAATAGTCAAACATGTAAACTATTTTGTCGGCAACTACAACGAGCGATCGCCCCTGTTCTGTGGCTGTGATCGCTCTTTTGTAGTCAGGGATATGGGGCACTCGCTATTCTTCCTCCAGTCCCTCCAAAACTACATCCTCATAAAGCATCTCGATGGGAAAACTTAAATCGACCGAAGTTAAATTTACCTCATCTCCTTCCCCATAACTATATATTCCCCAAACCCCATTTTTGTTAGGTCGAAAGCACTCCACCATCATCTCTTCTGCATCAATCAAAACGTATTCTTTCAAAGTAGAAATGCGACGATAATTTTGAAACTTTTTGCCCCTGTTAAAAGCTTCTGTTCCCGGAGACAAAACCTCAACGACTAAGCAAGGATGATAAATTACTTTAGTCGCACGTCTGTCTCTTGCATCGCAACTTACCATGACATCGGGATAATAAAAAGGCCCTTTTTCAGACACCCCCAGTTTGGCATCTGCTATTAATACTTTACACCCTTTGCCCCGCAGATGAGTTTTTAACGCCATCGTTAAATTAATCGCAATCTCATTATGAGGAATAGTTCCCCCAGTCATGGCAAACACTCGACCGTCCATATATTCATATTTAATGGGTTGTTTCTCCTCCCAGTCGAGGTATTCTTGGGGAGTAATTTTGGCCTCTTTGGGCATTGCTACCATTGTTCGTCTCCTGGTAATTTAGGTTCTATTTAATTTTAACATCAAACTGTGGTGGCTAGAAACCGGGTTTCTTAGATAAATTAAATCTCCAAACCCGGTTTCTCCTCTGCTGGTTGCCCTCCGATGCGGACAGCTTTGATAATTATAGCTGCTATAATTATATTCGTCCAGCAACCTCCCTCTGCCCGACAGTCTGCCAAGGGCCATCGGGGGACAGATGCAGGTAAGATCAAAGGAAGTTGTGATGACAAAGGTAGATGTAATGCAGGCGCAAGCCCATTTGGCCGAATGAGTCACCCGTATGATGGGTGACAGTGGGGAACGGATTATGATAGAACGAGAAGGTCAGGCAGTTGCGGCTATCATTAGCTATTGAGAACTCCGAAGGACTAGATATAGCTTATGAGGCAGCAAAGCGAGTGGGCAAGTTCTGATGAAGTTGAGTTTTTGGAGATTAAATGCGTGGAACTTGGTAACTATGTATGTTACAGCTTGTTCAGGAAACAAGTAGAACATTTTTGTGCTAAACTAGAGCTATACTCAATGCAGACCAAATTCAGCTAT
>JACOMV010000116.1:0-22229 GCA_014324065.1 Hormoscilla sp. SP12CHS1
TTGCGCCTGTGGTGGCTACTCTATCGATCGACCGGTGATAGAAGTGGGAGGTTTACTTCGTTCCTGCGAGTGATTGGTTATGACTTTAGGTCGGACCCATATGCCGGGTTTGTTATCAGTGCTGTTGGTCGGTGTATAGAAATTGCCGATACGACTCTCAATATTGACTTGTAACGCAAGCAATTTACTTATGCGCGTGCTGGCATCAGAGAATATTGTTGTGAATGGGGTGCGGTCAAAAGTAGTTGCATTAGCGGATCCCCCCAAACCCCCCCTTGCGTTCCCAGGCAGAGCCAGGGAACGAGGGATACTGTGGGGCAATTAACTGGGCTCTGCCCAGTACAACCTCGTTCCCTGACTCTGGCAGGGAACGTAATGCGCGAGGCATCCGCCTCGAAAGGTGTAATTTTCGCCAGTCAATGAGGAGAATGGATCTTAAATATGCCTAACACCGATCGTCCAGCAAAGACTGTAGGATCGACAGAAGAGGAACTAGCACTTCTTGGTGCTGGTGGCAGATGGCCAGTCATTGATGAAGTTATCGATCCAAGAGTGGTACAACAACAAAGTAATTTATCTTGTGGACCTGCCAGCGCTGAAATGTTGCTCAGAGATCGTGGTATCCTTAATATCGATCAAGCCGCGATTGAAATTTTAACAGGAGCACCCACATCGGCTGAAGAAATTGCCGATGTCCTCAATCAACTGGCGATAACTGATAAACGGTGGCAAGGCGGTTGGATTAATACATTAACTCCATCGGCAGCTTTTGATTTATTATTGAAGACTAACAAGTCGTGGATGGCTCAAATGAAGGAATTGAGCAAAAACCTAGCCCATATGGCGATCGTTGATGGTATTGATGAGGCCGGACGAGTGATGATTCGGGATCCTTGGGAAGGGACAAGCTATAAAATGGAGCAAGAGGAGTTTTTCAAGTTTTGGAATCAGATAGCTGTTTTTTGAGGGAGAGACTATGAAGGTGAAAGTGATTTCAATAGAACTAGCCCCAGAGTTAGGAAAATTTAACGTACTAGGCTCGATCGGTTCAGAATGTCATCAGTGGACGATGACGGTGGAAACAGAAACTATTGCCGATCGACAAATTCAGGTGATTAAGGGAGATAAACATTTTTGTAATACTTTCAGATTTAACCAGAAAATAGCTATGGAACTGTATCATATTCTATCAAAGTTTAACAAGGGGCAGCCAGTAGAACTTCCAGTAGAGATTGGAGAGTTTTCTCAAGTCGAAGTGGAACGAGTATCTTTTCAGAAAGCGGTCACAATTACAACTAGCTGAAGCCCGCCCCCGGGTGCATCTCACTACGCAACTCTTTTCACCCATTCTCGGAACAATTTGCGGATTCTTCTGCGGCCAGCGCTGAAATTTTCTCGAATAAAACTGGGAATTGATTTGACAGGAAAGTTGAGAAATGCTAAACTGGTATTATCCTCAAGGTATGTTCCCCCTTGCAGATGATAAATTTTCAGCACACCCCGATCGTAACACCAAATTTCCGGGACGCCCAAACGGGCATAAATGGGTTGTCAGTTCAGGGATTTGCTGGTAATATCTATTTCCAGAGCTAAATCTGGAGGCGGATCTTGAGAAAGGTCGATATCGAGTCGGCCTCGAATCAAGCTTTCATTTTGAATATAGAAGCAGTTATCCGGTTCGACCACTGCTAAAAGGTCTTGCCTTTTCCAGGTAGTGGAACCCAAACTTTCATAATCGAGTTCCAGTTCTTCTGCTAGGTCTTTCACTAGATCCTCGAATCGCCTTGTCAAGTTCCACAACAAAGTTGCGAATCACTTTTTCCAAATTGCTGTGATTTATGCGCTTGTGGCAAATGTGAGCGAGAAAAGAATAGACAGCAGAACGATCGGCAGATTTCATCTTGTAAATTGAACCCAAGAAGAAACAGCAGAGAGCCAGTTTCAGACCCTCCGTAATATTCCAGTTATTGCCTGGGTTGATATTTCCTTCCTGTTGTTTTAACATATCTAGTTCTTCCGGTTCGACTGCCGTGTAGCAGACGTGGCGATCCTTCTCAAAAAACAGGTCTCCTCCCATGTACTTCTCGCCCGGTTTAGAAAGAATACAGAAAGCCGGCTTACATTCGTGGTCAATATTTTGCAGCAGCAGACTTTGAGGAGTAGCTGTAATCTGTAAATAGATATGATTGGCAACCTCTTCCCTAATATTCCCGATTTTATCAAAAGTAGAACTATCTGCAACTGTATCTTTCCCCTTCTTGGCTTGCTGAGCCTCATTGGTGTTCAGACTCGCATTGTCAGCTTCGTCATCAAAGATAATGGTGGGAACGCTACTGGCTTTGGCCTTCTTAAGCACCGTCAGCAACTTATCGAGGTGATCTTTCTGCTTCGTGGACACCAGGACAACGCCCGTCTCTTTTATATAGTCAAGCAATTGCTGAGTCGCAAATCCTACTGGATCCTTTTTCCATTGTTCCCAGTTAAAGACCACCGGTCCACCTTCTAGCTGATTTTTGAAACGTCTAGCAGTTTGTTTCCCCAGCCATACATTATTAGATGTCAGGACAATAAAACAACGGAAGCCGTTCGCTTGAGCCGAGCCATCGCCACGGTAGCAATGGTAGTCTTAGTCTTGCCGCTTTGGACTTTCCCGTAGATTATTCCAGTCGTGCCATTGGGAATTTTACCTTTGTGAAGCTTACTGACAGTACCCGAACCGGTAGCGCCAACATCACCAGCGCCGAAGGTCTTGTCGTAAACATCAACACAGTTTTGGACAATTTCCACAGCGGTTTGCTTTAACTGCTCTGCGGCCTTATTCCCTAATTCGTTGCTTACCACCTCAAGCAGGTTATCGATGCAATATTCATCAGTCTTAATCGGAGTTTTACTCATGGCTACTGTCTTGTGATGACAAAAATACGCCAGGCCAGTCACTTTGGGGCACGCTTTGGGCCATCTGCTGCCTGCCAGGACCACTTACATGATAGCTTCCGCGAGGTCGCCTGGACACTGATATGTGCTGACCGCCAATCTCAAGGTCTCTGTATAAGACACTGCGAAGGCGATCTGCGGCTATGCAGCAGATGCCGTCTTTGTGATAGACTAGGGCCATGAATACCGAAAAGCCAAGATGCTGGCGATGCAGGGTATTCAGGGCCGACTCTTCCTGAGAGCTTAAGGTGAAGGACCATGCAGATGTCGGTTTCGTGGACACCTTAAATATAATAGCAGACTGAGTGCGCTCATTTTCAACTAGGTACAGTGAAGGGTGGATCTCTTTCGCCTGGGTGATGGTAATTCTGTCTCCATAGTTAATTAGCTTTAAGATGGCGGCACCGTGAAGAAATTCCCGATCGTTGATCATTTACAGTCACTTCCCTGACAATTGCATACTATCTCTACTTATCGGTTATTAAAAGTGCGATCGCCCTTCCCCACCTCACCGGTACTCCTGTTCCCCAAGCCCCGATCGCACCGCAGCGGCAAACTGCGGCGCAACCCAAGCAATAGCATCCAAAACCTCTCCTACAGTTTTCGGGTAATTTTTCAGTTGTTCCGCTTGTTCTATAACGATCCGCGTCATCGTTTCTGGAGCAACACCAAACAGAGACATCAAGAACTGGTTGGGTAACATAGCCTTAATTTTCAGGGGGGCTAACGCCCGTTCTGGAAAGTCTTTTAGATTGCTAGTCACGATCGTATCTGCGTCAGCAACCACTACTGCTGCCAAAACATGCCTATCCTTTTCATCATTGGTCATGGAGCCAATCAGATCCTCAAACCCCGTCACAGTAGAATCCCGAAAGAATTCCCGCATTCTTCTAATAAGTCGCTGCGCTTGTTCTGTATTCATCGTGCTAGTTTTTACTAGATTGCGGCTGACTTCTTCTAGAATCATGTCACTCCAATATACTTCATATAGTCCTGCTGCTGCTGCACGAAGTAACGGATCTCGCAGAGTAGCCCGAAATATAACGCAGGCATCTAAGATAACCTTAAATGGTGAATTTGATACCTATCCACTCCCTAATACACTTCTATTTAGCAGGCTTATTAGTTGCTTTATCACTCTGAGGGACATCCATTGAGTACAAGTCAAATTCTTGAGATATCTGCGCTAACTCTTGTATACCCCGCCGATGCAACTCAGACAGCTTCTGTTTGTGAGCCATCACGTCGTCAAACTCAATTCGGCGATCGTAACCTGTATCCACGAACCGAATTTCCCCATCTTCGATCAGTTGCACCACATATTGCCACCGGGTACCGAGCAAAGCCGCCGCTTCCCTGATTGTCAATGGCTGGTGAAAGGTGGAAATTATTACACCATTGCCTTTGATTAACTGATGCGCCGCCTGACGCAGTAAGCTAAACATCGACTCGGGCAGTTCAATTTCTTCTCCCTCTGGGCTGACAAGTCGTGGCAGTTGTGGACGCGAGCCATTACTCGGTCCATTCAACAACTGGGACAATAAAGCCAACTCGGCGAGTTCCGGCTCTGTTGCCACTATTGGTTCGGGCTCAATGTCAGTATAATTCATCTGCTTACTGAAAATGCGTTTGCTCTCTATTCTATACTATCTCTGACTGCTGGGTTTGGCGATCGCACCAAAGGATACGATCGCCCTTCCCCAGATCCCTACTCCCGTTCCCCAAGGCCAGATCGGATCGCAGCGGCAAACTGCGGCGCATCCAGGGCAAGCTCATCCAAAACCTCCTCCACAGTTTTCGGCGGATTCCTCAGTTGTGCCGCCTGTTCTGTTATAATCCGCATCATCCTTTCTGAATATTCATAAAACAGACGCATCAAGAACTTATCTGGCGAAAGTGCCTGAATACCTAAAGGTGCCAACGCCCGATCGGGAAAGTCCCGTAGATTACTCGTCACAATTACCGTTGCCTCAACTACCACTGCCGCTGCTAAAACATGCCTGTCCTTCTCATCATTAGTCATAATAGGAATTAGCCTCTCAAACCCGCTTGCAGTAGCATTAGGAAAGAATTCGTTCATCCTCATCAGGAGTCGCTGCGCCTGCTGCGGACTCATCCTGCCATTTTCTACTAGATTGCGACTAACCTCCTGTAGGATCGTATCGCTCCAGTAGACTTCATACAGTCCTGCCGATGCCGCACGCAGCAACGTATCTCGCAGCGCAGCCCGAAATATAACGCAGGCGTCTAAAACAGCCTTCGATAATGATTCTGACACCTACAAACTCCTCAACACTACTTATTAGTACAGGCCAAATTCTTGACTCATTCGAGCCAACTCTTCTATACCCTGCCGATGCAACTCAGACAGCTTCTGCTTATGAGCCATCGCATCGGATAGTCGAATGAGGCGCAGTCTTCCATCCTGAATGAAAGGAATTTCTCCTTTGTCAAGCAATTTATTCACATATTGCACCTGAGAACCGAGCAAAGCAGCAGCTTGCCAGGTTGTTAATGGATCGTGAAAGATAACAGTCCTCACGCCATTGCCCCGCGCTAACTGATACACCTGCTCGCGCAGCAAGTGAAATACAGACGCAGGCAGTTCTATTTCTTCTCCATCTGGGCTGACAAGTCGTGGCAGTTGGGGACGTGAGCCATTACTCGATCCATTCAATAGCTTGGACAATAAAGCCAACTCGGCGAGTTCTTCGGAGGTTGCCACTATAGGTTCGGGCTTGATGTCACTATAATTCATCGGCTTACTCAAAATGCGTTTGCTCTCTATTCTATACTATTTTTCCATTGGGTACAAGCCGCACTCCTGACTAATTTCTGCTAACTCTTGTATACCCAGCCGATGCAATTCCGACAGCTTTTGCTCGTGAGCCATCACGACATCTAACTCAATTCTCTGGTCCCAACCCGTATCAATAAAAAGGATTTATCCCTTTTTGACGAGGCGCACTACATATTTCTAATCTGCATTTAGCAAAGCTGCAGCTTCGGAAATTGTCAATGGCTGGTGAAAGGTGGAAATTATTACCCCATTGCCTTTGGTTAACTGATGCGCCGCCTGACGCAGTAAACGAAACATCGACTTAGGCAGTTCAATTTCTTCACCCTCTGGGCTGACAAGTCGTGGCAGTTGTGAGCCATTACTCTGTCCATTCAACAACTGGGACAATAAAGCCAAGTCTACGAGTTCTTCGGAGGTTGCCACTATAGGTTCGGGCTTGATGTCACTATAATTCATCGGCTTACTGAAAATGCGTTTGCTATCTATTCTATACTATCAGAGAAAGCAATGTTATCGCCCGGATCCAATTGCCACCAGTAATCTTGTAAGTTGGGTTTCGTGCTGCCATTCCGGAGAGGCACCGGTTGGGTTTCGTGCCTCAACCCAACCTACGAACGGGTGCATTGAAGAGAGGAAATTACAGGCTTCAGAGTTTAGCAACCTTGTTCGCAAATGGTATCATACTAAGGAACCTAACACCTGTCACAAACTATGCATCCAGCCAGTGGCGTCATTATCTGTTTAGCTTATATTCTGGGCTTGCTATCTACCGCGAGCCCTTGGGGAGGGTATGCTATCCTAGTTCTGGGAGTGGCCGCCGCTGGCGGTGGGCGTAGATTCTGGCGCATGGGACCGAAACCTGGCATCTGGCTAGCAGCAGGACTGGTAGGATTGTTAGCAAGCTTCTATTTGCCAATGCGGGTGGTGCCCCAACCCCTGAACAATGATATCAGTCAGTTTGTCTCCACACCCATTACAGCTTCGGCGGAAAGACCCGTGGTGAAAATAGGGGGCAAGGTGGCCAGTAATCCCCGTCTCACCCGATCGGGGCGGGCCCAATTTTGGCTTTTAGCCCGGGAATTTCACGAAATCAGCGGTTCAGTCCAACCCCTGGTGATGGGAAAGGAAGTGACAGGTAAGTTGTACGTGACCGTGCCACTTTTGCAAGCAACGGGTCTGCATCCAGGACGGACCGTAGAAGTAACGGGAATTTTGTATAAACCCAAACCAGCAGCTAATCCAGGTGCCTTCGATTTTAAGGATTACCTGGCCCGCGAGGGCTCTTTTGCAGGCATGAATGGCGATCGCCTGAGCATGAGTGACGCCCCCGGATCTTGGGGATGGTGGCAGTTGCGACAGAGAATAGTCCGCGCCCAAGTCCGGAGTTTGGGAGTCCCAGAAGGGATAGTTGTCAGTGCCATGGTGCTGGGACGTAAGGCCGTGGACTTGCCCTACGAGATCCGCGATCGCTTCATCAATGTCGGGTTAGCCCACGTGCTAGCGGCCTCGGGATTTCACGTTTCCCTACTGCTATTTTTAGTCCTAACTCTGACCCGCCGCCTGTCCGTGCAAGGACAGTTTGTCTTTGGGCTAGGGGCTTTGATCGTCTATGTCGGTCTCACGGGTTTTCAGCCCTCAGTGCTGCGAGCAGCGGTGATGGGGTTCGGGGCCTTGCTAGCCCTACTTACGGACCGGAAAGTTAAGCCCCTCGGCTCCCTATTACTGGCCGCAGTCCTGTTGCTTGCCATCCACCCCCTGTGGATTTGGAATTTAGGCTTTCAGTTGAGTTTTTTAGCCACTTTAGGATTAGTAGTCACCGTGCCAGGACTCGTTCAACGCCTGGACTGGTTGCCACCCGCGATCGCCTCTCTCATCGCAGTACCTCTGGCAGCCTCTATCTGGACTCTGCCCCTGCTACTCTACAGTTTTGGTAAGGTCTCTCCCTACAGCATCTTTGTTAACATCATTACTACCCCACTCATTAGCGCGATCGCCCTAGGAGGGTTCATCAGCGCCCTGGCCGCTGTAATTTTGCCCGCCGCAGGCAGCGCGATCGCTTGGTTGCTGTATCACCCCACCCACTTGCTAATTCAACTGGTAGAGTTTTGCAGTCAATTGCCAGGTAATTCCCTCGCTATAGGCAATATCTCCCTATGGCAGCTACTCCTACTCTACGGCTTAATTGGCGCCGTCTGGCTGTTAGCCCCCAGAAAGCAAAACCAATTTATCATTAGCTTCAGCCTCAGCCTGGCGATCGCCCTCATTATAATTCCCGCCATGCTGGCCCAGGCAACAATGTTTCGGGTCACCGTCTTAGCCACCTCAGGAAAGCCGGTCATCGTCATCCAAGATCGAGGGGAAATCACCCTAGTTAACAGTGGCAACGAATCTACCGCCCTCTATACGCTCCTCCCCTTTCTCCAACAACAGGGAGTCAATCAAATAGATTGGGCGATCGCGACCAGTCTAGTCCGGAATCATCGCAGCGGGTGGTTTCAGATTTTCAGCAAATTTCCCATTCAACAATTTTATGATATCTTACATTTAGATGCTACGGCAAATCAAGTCGAATTTCGGGCCCTGCAAAAGGCCATACAAGAGCATCAGGGCAAATACCAGCCTTTGCCTCTGGAAAAAACCCTGCAAATTGGCTCCACATCTGTGACATTAATCAACTTTCAACCACAGATAATCTCCTTGCAGATTCTCGACCAGACATGGTTGCTCTTAGCAGACCTCAAACCAGCAGACCAAAACCTATTGCTGGGCGCAGGAAAGCTGCCCAAAGCCGAAGTAATTTGGTGGCCCGGCAGCAGCTTAAACGATGATTTACTTTCCGCCCTGCAACCACAAGTGGCGATCGCCTCAGCAGGAGCAATTGACGAAAACACCAGATATGACTTGCTAAGAAGTAAGACAACACTATATAGTACAGACCAGAATGGAGCCATCCAATGGACACCAGAAAATGGGTTTGAAACAACTCTTGATTTAGAAAGTAATTTTGCAGAGAATGGATAATTTAGAATGGAGAATTAATTGTAGGGTGGGCGGTGCCCACCTTGAGTTTCTAGATAATTTCAAATTCCCGCTCGTAGGTAGACAATAAATTACAAGTATCGAAGTCATTAATATTCGTATCGCTGAGTTCCAGGTTGTAAAAGTCGATCGACTCAGCATGGAAAAGCGGTCCAGCGTGCCAGGTGCCCAGATGCAACTTAATAAAACAATTCCCCGGAATCCGAAATGCTACAATATCCTCTAAACCAGGTTTGGCAGCTTGACATGGGGGTGCTACCCCCATCAACCAATCCATAGCTGCCACAGAACCCAGACATTGGGTACATTGGACATGGCGAGGATATGATGAAATCTCAGACCTCTTGGTCGCAGACGCATGATGTAAAATCGTGGGATGCCCCGATCGAGTACCAACTGGGCATCCTCTTCATCAAAAAGTTTTTCGTTTTCAGCGGCTGAGATAACCTGGCCGTAAGGTGCGAAATTCTCTTTTGTCACCCACTCGGCCTGCAATTGCACAATTTTTGATTCCCTCATATCTCTCCTGCTGTCCATATAATACTTGCCAATGGACATTATAGCTACTCTCAAACAAGATTACCAAAGATTTCCAGCCGATCAGACCTACAGCATCTATGCGGAGGATGTCTATTTTCAGGACCCCCTCAACAAATTCCGAGGTCTTGCACGGTACAAACAGACGATCGGCTTCATCAGTACCTGGTTTAGGAACGCTAAGATGGATCTACATGATATCTTCCTGGCAGATGACACCATTCACACCCGGTGGACTCTTAGCTGGAATACCCCCCTACCCTGGAAACCTCGCATCTCCATCTCTGGACGCAGCGAACTACAGATTAATCAAGCTGGATTGATTATATCCCACATTGATTACTGGGATTGTTCCCGCCTGGATGTCCTCAAGCAACACTTTTTCTCCAAAACCAGATAGAGTAAAGAAATATGAACGAGTTAGGGCAAAACTGATGCGCGTAATTTTGATGACCGGAAAAGGTGGGGTGGGTAAAACCTCTGTGGCAGCAGCCACAGGGTTGCGTTGTGCCGAACTTGGGTATAAAACCTTAGTTCTCAGCACTGACCCCGCCCATTCCCTGGCAGATAGCTTTGATTTAGAATTGGGACATGAGGCGCGATCGGTCCGCCCCAACCTCTGGGGGGCCGAGTTGGACGCCCTGATGGAATTGGAAGGAAATTGGGGCGCTGTCAAGCGTTATATCACTGAAGTCTTGCAGGCCCGGGGACTAGATGGAGTGCAAGCGGAAGAACTAGCCATTCTCCCGGGTATGGATGAAATCTTTGGACTCGTCCGCATGAAACGTCATTACGATGAAGGCAAGTATGAACTGCTGATTATTGATTCGGCACCGACGGGCACCGCCCTGCGACTCCTGAGTATCCCCGAAGTGGGTGGCTGGTATATGAGACGTTTTTACAAGCCCCTACAGGGCATGTCTGCGGCCCTGAGACCCCTGTTTGAACCGATCTTTAGACCGATCGCGGGATTTTCCTTGCCGAATAACGAAGTAATGGATGCTCCCTATGAATTCTACCAACAAATTGAGGAGTTAGAAAAGGTCTTAACTGATAACAGTCAGACATCAGTGCGCTTAGTCACAAACCCAGAAAAGATGGTGATTAAAGAATCTTTACGGGCCCATGCCTACTTGAGTCTGTATAATGTGGCCACAGATATGGTGGTGGCTAATCGGATTATACCCGATCGGGTAACAGACCCATTTTTCCAGCGCTGGAAGGAAAATCAGCAGCAATACCGGCAGGAGATTCACGAAAATTTCAGTCCCTTGCCGGTGAAGGAAGTGCCCCTGTATTCTGAAGAAATGTGTGGAATGGAAGCTTTGGCAAGGTTGAAAGAAACACTTTATGCAGAGGAAGATCCAACGCAGGTATATTACAAAGAAAATACCATTAGAGTAGTGCAGGAGGAAGGTCAATATAGTTTAGAACTGTACTTGCCGGGAGTGGCGAAAGAAAAAATCCAGTTAAATAAGAATGCGGATGAATTGAATGTGCGCATTGGCAACCATCGCCGGAATTTGGTATTGCCGCAATCTTTGGCAGCATTACAACCAGCAGGGGCAAAGATGGAGGATGATTATCTCAAGATTCGCTTTTCCTAAAGTAAGTTCGTAGTAAGCGCTAAAGCGCTGGCCTTGGGTTTCGTCCAGAAACCCAACAGGTTTGTAAGTAGTTAGACAAAAATAATTGCACATAGCCATGGGCGACATGCTCCGGATATGGAGACTAGCGCGAGAGAGTGAGTAAGTGCAGGTTCGTAGTAAGCGCAGGTTTGTAGTAAGCGCAGGTTCGTAGTAAGCGCTAAAGCGCTTGCTTTGGGTTTCGTCCAGAAACCCAACAGGTTTGTAGTAAGCGCAGGTTCGTAGTAAGCGCTAAAGCGCTGGCCTTGGGTTTCGTCCAGAAACCCAACAGGTTTGTAGTAATAATGGCTACTTAAGCCTACTTAAGCCGGGACAGCCCATGATGCAAGGCTTCCAGCCCACAGGGCATTTCAGCCCCTCCCGGTTGGCCTCTTTGTCCCGCTTTACGTTGGTAGCCTTTATACCTGCCTACTTCCTGCCTTGGGACCACAAGCAGGCGCGATCGGACTCCAGTAGTCGCCGTCCCTATCACTCCAGTGACCAGCGATCGCGTACCAGGCCGAGTGACCAGTGGCCACTGACGGACAGGCGAGACGCCCGTCCTACGCCTCATCCGGACAGGCGAGACGCCCGTCCTACGCTTCATCACAGGCGAGACAAGTCCTACGCCGACCACTTTCCCCATTTTTAATTTTGAATTTTTAATTTTGAATTGCTTAATTGGGTGCCTCCCGCCATTTCCGTTCGGGAACCCGTACTAAAAAAACCCTTGTCAGTCCCCCCTAGGTTTAGCTACATTAGCACTCAAGAGTTGAGAGTGCTAACTCAACAGGTAAACGAGACAGCAATTGGAGCTACCACAAGGTCAAAAAGTGGTAAGCCCGATCGCACTCACCAATTGAAAATTGAAAATCACACCAGGAGTAGTGAATTTATGGCAGCAGTATCTCTAACAGTATCGACAGTTAAGCCACTAGGCGATCGCGTGTTCGTAAAGATCAGCGAGGCGGAGGAAAAGACGGCTGGTGGCATCATATTGCCGGAAAATGCTAAAGAGAAACCGCAAATTGGCGAAATCGTGCAAGTAGGACCTGGCAAGCATAACGACGACGGCAGCCGTCAGGAAATGGAAGTGAAAGTGGGAGACAAAGTGCTTTACTCCAAGTACGCAGGCACGGACATCAAACTCAGCAACGATGACTACGTGCTGTTGTCGGAAAAAGATATTCTCGCAGTCGTTAGCTAATGGGGTTCCCTGACTATGGGAACGCGGAATGGCGAATGGAACGAGAGAAAAATTCGCCATTACCAATGAATAAGACAATTAACAACATCAAGTGATCGAGGAGACAGCAAAGCTATGGCAAAGCGGATAATTTACAACGAAAATGCTCGTCGCGCTCTAGAAAAGGGCATGGATATTCTGACCGAATCAGTAGCTGTAACTCTGGGCCCCAAAGGCCGCAACGTGGTTCTGGAAAAGAAGTTTGGCGCACCGCAAATTGTCAATGACGGCGTGACCATTGCTAAGGAAATTGAACTGGAAGACCACATTGAGAATACAGGGGTTTCTCTGATTCGGCAAGCGGCTTCTAAGACTAATGATGCTGCTGGTGACGGGACGACTACGGCTACGGTTCTGGCCCACGCCATGGTCAAGGAAGGACTGCGGAATGTGGCTGCTGGCGCTAACCCGATCGCCCTGAAGCGCGGCGTTGACAAGGCGACAGGTTTCCTGGTAGACAAAATTGCCAGCCATGCTCGTCAGATCGAAGATTCTAAGGCGATCGCGCAAGTAGGATCCATCTCAGCGGGTAACGACGAGGAAGTCGGTCAGATGATCGCCGAAGCGATGGACAAGGTGGGCAAGGAAGGGGTCATCTCCCTGGAAGAAGGGAAGTCTATGACGACGGAACTGGAAATCACCGAAGGGATGCGCTTCGACAAGGGTTACATTTCTCCCTACTTCGCTACTGATATGGAGCGGATGGAAGCTGTTTTGGACGAGCCTTTTATCCTGCTGACCGATAAGAAAATCGCCCTGGTACAAGACCTGGTACCCATGTTAGAGCAAGTGGCTCGTGCGGGCAAGCCCTTAGTGATTATCGCTGAAGATATTGAGAAAGAAGCTCTGGCTACCTTGGTGGTCAACCGCCTGCGGGGCGTGCTGAACGTAGCAGCGGTGAAGGCTCCTGGGTTTGGCGATCGCCGCAAAGCCATGCTGGAAGACATTGCCGTGCTCACGGGGGGTCAAGTGATCACCGAAGACGCGGGTCTGAAGTTGGAAAGTGCCAAGCTGGAAATGCTGGGCAAATCTCGTCGCATCACCATCACGAAGGACAACACTACCATTGTGGCCGAAGGTAATGAAAAAGCAGTGAAAGACCGTTGCGGACAAATCCGCCGTCAGATGGACGAAACTGATTCTTCCTATGACAAGGAGAAGCTGCAAGAACGTCTGGCTAAGCTAGCTGGTGGTGTGGCCGTAGTGAAGGTGGGTGCTGCTACGGAAACGGAAATGAAAGACCGCAAACTGCGTCTGGAAGATGCGATCAACGCGACCAAAGCAGCAGTGGAAGAAGGTATTGTTCCCGGTGGTGGTACGACCCTGGCGCACCTGACTCCCGATCTGGAAAAATGGGCCAAGGATAGCCTCAGCGGTGAAGAATTGATCGGTGCGACGATCGTCGCCCGGGCCCTACCTTCTCCCCTGAAGCGGATCGCGGAAAACGCAGGTCAAAATGGTGCGGTGATCGCCGAACGGGTGAAGGAAAAAGCATTCGACGTGGGCTACAACGCGGCGAGCAATGATTTCGTGAATATGTTCGATGCGGGTATTGTTGACCCAGCGAAGGTGACTCGTTCCGCCCTGCAAAATGCGGCTTCGATCGCGGGGATGGTGCTGACGACCGAATGTATCGTGGTTGACAAGCCCGAACCCAAGGAAGGAGCTGGTGCTGGTGCTGGTGCTGGCATGGGCGGCGACTTCGATTACTAATATTCTGTAGGGTGGGCATCGCCCACCTGGTAGCAGGTAGGGTGGGCATCGCCAACCGATTGATTAAAACAGCAGCTTTCTGGTCATGGTCAAGGCTGCTGTTTTTTTGCTTGCATCACCCACTCAGACCCTCAAGACCCTGCTGGACTTGATTGGTGCCAGTGGTGCAGCTGTTCTTGGGCAGGAATGACAGGGCACAAAAACGGGCGATCGCCAAGGATAGGCTCCGGAATGCGTTAGAATAGATCTGTAGGACCAGAAAGTGGGCGCGGACCACGACGGGACGACAAGGAGTGCCGACCGATGTAATCAATTACTTTATCGGCATTAAACCGATCGCCAAGAGAAATATATACGGCGATGCCAGTCTGGACAGTTCAGGAACGGAAAATCTGGTTAATGGCTGGACTCCTGGGAGGGATGATGAGTGGTATAGTGGGTAGTGGCATTGATGTCTTTACTTTTTCTGTCATGGTGGTTATGTTTCGGGCTCTTCTCAATCTGGTATGCTAAACTTATAGCTAATGTGCCTGAAACCCTTTACCAATAAGGGTTCCAACACCGGCGCTTTGCCAATATGCCGATCGGGTTCGACAAAAACATAAAATCCAGTTTGAAAATCCACATTGAGGCAATGAAAGATAAAAAAACATTTGCGGGCTAGAAGAACGGAATAATTTTGGCTCCCAAAATATAAACCAATAGAGTGTTAACTTTGACAAGAGGAGAGCGCGATGATAAATCCCACAAAAACATCTGTCTGCATTTTAGGTTGCGGCCCTGCTGGAATTGTCCTGTCCTGGGTAATATTCTGCTTCAAAATGGGATAGATTGCATCATACTTGACAAGTATAATCGGGAAGAAATTTATTCAAGAGGAAGGGCCGGAATTCTGGAAAGTACAACAGTTAAACTCCTCAAAAAACACGATATCGCCGAGAGGATTCTTAAAAAGGCTCATTCTCACGGTTCTTGTGAGTTTCGGTCTCCCAATAAAAGCATAAATTTTGAATATGGCTCCTTGAGCGGAGGAGATGTTCATTATGTTTATCCTCAAAGCGATATCAACGACGATTTAATTCAAAAATATCTGAATAATGGAGGAAAATTCCTCTTTCATCATGAAGAAAAAAATATCGTGCAAACAGATGAAAATGTGCAAGTTGAATGTGAGGATCTAGATTGTCAAAAAGCCGTAACCATTCAAGCAGATTTTGTCGCCGGATGTGATGGCTATCATGGGATCGCCCGTCAGTCCATTCCCACGGGCGCCATAGAGATTTATACCAAAGAATACAACTTACGCTGGTTAGCAATTTTAGCCTACGCTCCCCCTTCGGCCCAGCATCCTCTTTATAGCGCACATCCCGATGGTTTTGCGGGTCATATGCTTCGTAATAGCAAGATTTCCCGTTACTACCTGCAAATTTCGAGTACCGATACTTTGGAAGACTGGTCAAACGAACGCATCTGGGCCAATTTACGAAAGCGACTTGCTAAAGAAGGATGGAAATTAAATGAAGGTGAAATCTTTCAAAAGCAAATCATGGAGTTGCGAAATTATGTGATGGAACCCATGGGTTATCGGCGGTTATTCATGGCAGGTGATGCCGCTCATATAATTACCCCAATGGGGGGAAAAGGCTTAAATCTAGCCGTTCAAGATGCGGGAGTTTTGGCAGAAACATTAATTAGCTACTACCTGGAAAACCAAGATAGTTCTTATCTCGAGCGCTATTCCCAAATTCGCTTACCCTACATCTGGCGGGCTCAAGAATTCTCTTACAGTATGTTAAGAATGCTTCATTCACCGTCAGGAGAAAATTTAGAAGATGTCCGTTTCCGACGCAAGTTAAGGGAATCAAAACTAGAGCAACTCACACCCTCATTAACTTTTGCTAAAGATTTCGCGAGGAACTATGTGGGGATTGTATAATCTAAAGATAGGAGACAAATAAAATGAAAAAAGCAAGTACAAAGGCAGGGAAGTTCGACGATCATTTTTTTTGTTATCCAGGAGTCCCGAACGCAGAACAAGTAACCGCAAAAGCGACCCCCTGTCCGCAAAGCTGCCAGTATCTTTGCCCATAAACCAGGAAATTATTCCCGGGCACAGAAGGGCAGACAAAAGCTGGCATTAATTAAGTCCCGTGCCGGTGGTAACTCTAAGGTTTCAAAACCCATTACTTGGGTTGATAGCAAAGAGATGTCTATGTCAGGACGAGATCGCAAGCGGGCGATCGCCTCTTTTTCTCCATCTATTCCCAAGACTGACCAACCCCGCCGCCGCAGTTCCACCGTATCCCGTCCGTCTCCACAACCCAGGTCAACGGCTAACCGTGAAGCATTTTCCAGCTTTTCGGCATCAAAACGATTCAATGCTAACAGCAGGGTCTTTCTCGGTGGACGGCCCGCCACCGCCTCATAATAAGCTACCCAATCTCGGTCTGAAAATTTGCTTTTATTTCGATCTTCTTTCATTTTTTGGTATAATTAGCATAGTAACAATTTACCTTCAGGACCAGATTATGATTCTTAGCGATCGTAATTCTTTCACTGCCAAACATATTGTCACCGGTGCAGTTAACATATATGAGCGATCGACCGGGAAGGAAACCGCTACGATCGTAAGTAATATCAAGTTCTAGGCGATTACTGTTCCAGTCCCTGTTATACCATTTTGTCAAGATTTGCTACAAATGAAAGTCTGTAATCGGCGGGCGATATAGGGCGCAAAAACCTCGATACTTAGCAGCGTTTAGATTTCGGTTTGTGATCAGGGGTGAGGGGCCGATGTCTCATGGGTAGTGCGACTACGATGTGTCCCAGGACACATCGAGCTCCCATGAGACATCGGGTGAAGGGGTGAGTAAAGATTCGATTGCACTCCGGACGGGATGATAAGTACCGTGCCCGTACCATGCCCGTACCATGCTAGTGTTTTATGCGATATATAGATGAATATCTATATATTGATTAGCAATTATAAATTAGCAACCATCATTCACATCCGTGCAAGGCCATTAAATAAATATTAAATTGCCAGGATAAAACAGAATTGTCAGTTATGGTGCAAAAAAGATAAAATGTTAAGCAGTTGTTAAGTATAGTGAGGGCCAGAGGAGCGATCGTAGCAAGATAGAATCGTCCGGCTAGAATAGGCAGTAAGGTATGGAAAAGGACAAGCAAAAAGAAAAGGTTCCCAGTTCACTGCTAACCCTAACGGCGGGGGTGGTAATCACCCTGGTCAGCCTTTGGTATGGTCAAAATCACGGTCTCATGCCAGAGCAAGTATCGAAACAAGCAGTGCTAGTAGACAATTTCTTCGACATCATGATGACGATCGGCACCGCCCTGTTTTTGGTAGTGGAGGGGGCCATCTTGATAGCGGTAATTAGGTTTCGTCACCGTAAAGGAGATGACACTGACGCAGTGCCGATCAAAGGGAACTTGCCCTTAGAAGCATTTTGGACGGCAATTCCGGCTATCTTAGTCATTGGCCTGGGAATCTACAGCGTGCAAGTTTACGAAGACATGGGAGGATTTGAGGTCAGCGGTCATCACATGATGGCTGCGGGCGATCGGTCCGCGGACGGCCCGAAAAATCGCGCGATCGCGGCCCCAATAGCTGCGGACACAGAAGGAATGATAGCAGAAGCGACAGGGTTGCGTGCCGAACTTGGGTATAAAACCGAGAGCGAGTATGGCTTTGGAGCCAGCCCAGAACGGGCAGGCAAAGCGGCGGATGTAGTAGTAAATGTTACAGGCGTGCAGTTTTCTTGGGAGTTTGAGTATGAAGATACGGAGGTAGACTCAGCGGACAAACTGCACGTGCCATTGGGGAAAGACATACTGCTGAACATCTCCGCAGGTGACGTGATCCACTCCTTCTGGATACCGCAGTTGCGCCTCAAGCAAGATGCAATTCCCGGCAGCGACGCGCAGCTGCGGTTCGTAGCTACCAAGACAGGAACCTACCCCATAGTCTGTGCGGAACTCTGCGGCAGCTATCACGGTATGATGCGGACGGAAATGGTGGTAGAAACAGAGGAAGAATACTTAGATTGGTTGGCCGAAGAAAGCATTGCCCTCCAGCAAGATAGTCTTCAAACAGTTGCTGTTAACCCAGCAGATGCAACCCCATCAGAATTTCTGGCTCCTTACGCGGAAGAAATGGGGATTGATGCCAACATACGAGCTCAAATCCACCAGCACAATTCCTGAGAAATATTAGCAGTCAAAAAAAGATATGACAGAAGCGCAGATCAAACCAGAAATTTCCGAAAAGCAGCTTCTGGATGCCCATTCTGGGCATCCAGAAGCATGGAAGTGGTATGACTACTTCACATTCAACACGGACCACAAAGTCATAGGCATCCAATATCTGGTCACGGCCTTCATGTTCTATCTGATCGGCGGTTTGATGGCGATGGCTATGCGTACCGAACTGTATACTCCCGATTCAGATTTCCTAGATCCGTCACTATACAATGCCTTCCTCACCAACCACGGGACGATCATGATCTTTCTGTGGATTATCCCTAGTTCTATTGGTGGCTTTGGCAACTTCCTGGTACCCCTGATGATCGGTGCCAAAGATATGGCCTTTCCTAAGCTGAACGCGATCGCCTTTTGGCTAAACCCCCCAGCAGGGACGCTGCTATTGGGCAGTTTCTTCTTCGGGGGCGCCCAAAGTGGGTGGACCTCTTATCCTCCCCTCAGCCTGATTACCGCTTCCACGGCGCAGTCGATGTGGATACTCAGCATCGTCCTGGTGGGAACATCCTCGATTTTGGGGTCCCTGAACTTTATCATTACCATTTGGAAAATGCGGGTTCCGACCATGAATTGGGACCAGCTACCCTTGTTCTGCTGGGCGATATTGGCGACCTCCATGTTGGCATTGGTTTCCACGCCAGTGTTGGCAGCAGGCATGATTCTGCTGTTGTTCGATATCAACTTCGGTACGAGTTTCTTTCAACCCGACGCGGGAGGTAATGTAGTAGTTTACCAGCATCTGTTCTGGTTCTATTCCCACCCAGCCGTCTATCTGATGATTCTGCCGATCTTCGGCATCATGTCGGAAGTGATTCCCGTTCACGCCCGCAAGCCGATCTTTGGTTATAAGGCGATCGCCTATTCGAGTATGGCCATTTGCCTTGTAGGTATGGTAGTCTGGGTCCACCACATGTTTACCAGCGGCACCCCGGCATGGATGCGGATGTTCTTCACCATCTCCACCCTAATCGTCGCAGTACCCACGGGGGTAAAGATATTTAGCTGGGTAGCTACCCTCTGGGGCGGCAAAATCCGTCTTAACAGTGCCATGCTATTCGCCATTGGCTTATTGGCGATGTTCGTCCTGGGCGGACTCAGCGGCGTCATGTTAGGAAATGCGCCCTTCGACATTCACGTCCACGACACCTACTATGTCGTTGCCCACTTCCACTACGTCCTGTTTGGCGGATCGGTATTTGGCATTTACGCTGGCATTTACCACTGGTTTCCCAAAATTACGGGGCGGATGATGAACGAAACTTGGGGTCGGATTCACTTTGTCCTCACCTTCATCGGCACGAATCTGACCTTCTTGCCCATGCACGAACTGGGTTTGAAAGGAATGCCTCGGCGGGTAGCGATGTATGACCCCCAATTTGTCAGTCTGAATCAGATTTGTACCTACGGAGCCATTTTACTGGGCTTGT
The DNA here is from genome assembly GCA_014324065.1 of Hormoscilla sp. SP12CHS1. Lineage (GTDB taxonomy): Bacteria > Cyanobacteriota > Cyanobacteriia > Cyanobacteriales > Desertifilaceae > Hormoscilla. Next base: position 19,600 of record JACOMV010000116.1, read on the forward strand.
CGGTGATTCCCTTCTTCATCAACGCGATCTGGAGTTGGAGTCAAGGTCCGGTTGCAGGTGACAATCCTTGGCGGGCTTTGACCTTAGAGTGGCAAACCACTTCGCCCCCTGCCATTGAAAACTTTGAGGGCATCCCGGTGATATCCTGGGGTCCATACGATTACGGCATGAACCATCTGAACGGCAAGAAACTAACTGGCGAAGTCATAGCCCAAGCAAGTGCCGCCAGCAAGAATTGATCTAAGAAACCAGGTTTTTCCAAAAAACCTGGTTTCTGGGCTACTGGTTCAGATGGCCGCAGTCCTAGTTGTAGTTGTAGGGTGGGCACAGCCCACCTGACGCTAGAAATAGCTTAATATTGGAGGAAAGACAAGAAATTATGCAAGGTTCAACGGTAGATCATCCTCAAACACTGCTAAACTCAACGGCCCCTAATCCGGTGTCAACCCATCACGAGGAACACCCAGATTACCGGGTTTTAGGGTTGCTAGTGTTCCTGATTTCCGAATCACTCATGTTCGGCGGACTGTTTGCCTCCTATTTGATTTACAGAGGCGGTGCCGCAACTTGGCCTCCTGAAGGCACGGAGGTAGAACTATTACTGCCTACTATTAACACCATCATTCTGGTTTCCAGCAGTTTTGTCATTCATAATGGCGATAAGGCAATCAAGCAGAATGATGTTTCTCGCATGCGGCTTTGGTATGTTGCTACAGCAATTATGGGCATCATTTTCCTAGGCGGTCAGGCTTACGAGTATCTAACTCTCGGTTATGGTTTGACTGAAAATGTATTCTCCAACTGCTTCTACCTGATGACTGGCTTCCACGGGTTGCACGTAACGGTGGGGGTTTTGCTGATTCTGGGAGTCTTGTGGCGATCGCGCCGTGATGGTCACTATAGCGACACCAAGCATGTGGGGATAGAAATGGCTGAAATCTACTGGCACTTCGTAGATATCATCTGGATTATCCTGTTCGCACTCCTTTACATTCTCACCATGTTTTAGAATTTGCAGCATTTCTGTAAGGTGGGCCGCGGCCCACCTTACAGAGATCGGGAGGTTCCCAATATGGCTTTAGAAAGTAAAATATCTACCTATACTCAGAAATATCAACAGTGGGTTTGTACTGCTTGTGGCTATAACATGATTGGTGAAATGCCTGAGGTCTGTCCCTTTTGTAGAGCAAGGGATGACAAGTTTGTTAGTTGGGAGGAAGCAGAGCAGACCTATCGAGTGACCCCACGCCAGGTAAATGACTGTGTCACCCAGTTGATTTCCGTGCCTCGTCTTGGTCTCGAACATGCTGCTTATCGCATTGAAACGAATGATGGTGCGGTTTGGATTGATTGTCCGTCAGCATTCAATCGAGACTTGGAACCAGTAGAAGCTATCTATTTCACCCATAAGGATTTTATGGGTGCATCCAACCAGTATCGCGATTTATGGGATGCTTTAGTTTATCTGCACGTTAACGATGCCGAGCATCCACTTGCGGAACAATTTACGATAGACAAAAAAATTTACGGTGACTTTACTAAGCATGGCATTGAAGCTTTCTATATTGGCGGGCACACGCCGGGCTTCACTATCTACATCTATGGCAAGGTCTTGTTTATTTGTGATTATGTATATCCTCCAGGGCCTAGCATGCAATTCAATCCCTTTGGGCCGAAAAACAAAACACGCAAGCGTGCATCACGGATACTGGATATCGTTTCTGAAAGACCGCTTGAGGTTGTATGTGGCTACAATTTTATTGCCGAATTCGATAGTTGGCGTGAAGATTTCCAGCACCTACTAGAGAGAACTACATAAATCCCATAAGCTACTTCTTTGTCTATAATCCAGGGAGACATAATGGAGACCATGCTAAAGACAGTCCCAAAACCAATGACCCTAGAAGAGTTTCTGGAACAGCCAGAAACCAAGCCTGCCCGGGAATATATCTACGGTCGGATTATTCAAAAACCAATGCCTCAAGGAAAGCATAGCAAAATTCAATCGGAACTCTTGACAACCATTAACAGTCTGGCCAAACCCCAGAGTCTGGCTTATGCGTTCCCAGAACTGCGCTGCACTTTTGGAGGACGATCGATCGTTCCCGATGTAGTTGTATTGCGTTGGGAGAGAATTACCTCCGACGATCGCGGCGAAGTGGCGAACTCGTTTGAAAGCCATCCCGATTGGACGATTGAAATTTTGTCTCCCGGGCAAAGCCAAACTCAGGTCATTAATAAGATTGGACATTGCATAGAATATGGCTGTCAACTCGGGTGGTTAATCGATCCAGAAGAACGATGCGTCTTAGTTTTTTCCCCGGGACTAAGCCTAGGAATCTTCTCCAACGACCAAGAGGTTCTGCCAACACCAGACTTTTTAGCAGAACTCGCCCTCACGAGCGATCGCCTGTTTGCTTGGCTGAAATTGTCGGGTTGAGGTGCTGACCAAATATCGGACAGCCGCTGCGCTAACGGCAGTCCCGAACTTAAGAGCGATCGCCTTTGGGAAGAAACTCCAGCAATTCCCTTAGCAATTCCCGTCAATCTGTGCTAGAGCGTCGGTCCAGTAGAGGGGGTTGACAAAAAATGAAACTGTGTATATGCCCGATCGCCAGTTCAGTAGAACA
>JACOMV010000116.1:22444-27833 GCA_014324065.1 Hormoscilla sp. SP12CHS1
CGCCAGTATCGGCAGCGATCTGCTTCAATAGTCTTAGAGATGAAATCGTCAATCTAGTCAAAAACTTCTCAGAACTAGATAGTAGGGCTTTGTTGACTCTTCTGGGGTTAAAAATTGCGCTGATGGTTGTGGTCCTGCTTCCATGAAATTTATACTATTGATATATTTACATTAGCTAGCTTTTAAGTCGCCGTAGTTTATTTACTTATCTCTACCTGCAATACTTGCATTGCTGTCAAAGGTGACTCTTGACCCAATTCTGACAGTAGCGCCGACGCGATCGCATCATCCCCGGCAAACACTGCTTCTTCATAAAGTCCCTCCACCAGACTCAATACTGTAATCTGCTTCTGGATCGGGTCAACGATCCAATATTCGGCAATTCGGAAGGCTTGGTATTGCGATCGCTTGTAGCGATAATCTCGGGAAGCATTTTCCTGTCCGGGGCTGACTACCTCCACCACTAACTGCGGCTGTGGCATATCGGGCATCACGCTCGAACGACTCGCCCCTTCCAATGCTTGCGCTAACTCCTCTGTCAGCACCGCAAAATCTGGGAGTCGCACTGCGCGTCCCACTCACCGCCACTTCTATCCCATTCTCCCCACATATTAGTGAGAAAATCCACACTGGCACCGAGAACCTTAAAGCCAATTTTGTAATAGTCCAGTTCATGGGTAATGAACTCTGTTTCAGTCAGCACCGCGACCTTTTTTCCTTGTAGTGCTTTATAGGACATTTTTTTCTTTGACAATTGAGTTTGAGTATCAGCCAGAAACCCGGTTTCTGGTTACCCTATCAAGCATATATCAATACTCTGACAAGAGAAACCCGGTTTCTTGGCCGACAGTTGCTAAGGTTGCAACTAGAGCTTGGCTTTAGGGTTTACCGAACATCAGTAAACATGACTTTTTGTTGCTGGAAACCCGGAATGGGTTGAACCTTCCGACCATTGTCATAACAAGGTTCTATGAGCGAGTGAACCTTGGCCGCAAACAGGTAAGGACGAATTTGAGTCTTCTCGGGAATTTCCTTAAAGGCAAAGTACAAGGTGGTGGGCAAGTTGTGAATTGCTTGTCCGGTTATATAGCCAACGAGATCGTGCTCGAAGCTGTGGAAGGCATTTTTCCAAGAATGTTGCTTGGGGAAGCCAATATCGGGAAGATTGTCCCGCGCATTCACCCAGTGCCAAATGCCACCATGTTCGTGGTCTACCATATGCTCGAACCAGTAAGCATAGGTGGTGGGCAGATATTTGGCGTAGGAGGGATCCCGCAAGCTGAAGGTGGCGGCGGTTTGATCTAGTTCCGCTAAAATCCACCACTCTTTATCCGTTTCCAGTTGGCCGTATTGATTGATGCGCCGTCCCCAAGTCCCATCTTCTAGAAATGCTTCTTCAAAGATTAAAGGTACTTTTTCTTGGGCAAAGGCCGTGAGTTCGTAATGCCCGGTTAACTTGCCGATTTCATAGATCAACCACAAGGTTTTAATGGAGTGACCGAAGTCCGTATGGTCGGTTCCCAACCTTTGCTTGCTCGGGTCGGTAATCGCACCGAAGAAAATATTGTTGTCTGGGGTGTAGAACTGCTCGGCCATAATTGTGGCCAGATGCACCAAGTCATCTTCCCATTTTGACCGCAGGGGTTTGCCGTTAAAGGTTTCTGGCAAGGTGGGAGTCAACAACAACATATAACCGTAGACTTGGTCTAGTTGAGCGACTAATTCCCGTTGTTCGGTGCTAACTTTTTCTTCCGTACCGTCTGGATTGACGTAATCTACGTAATCCTCATGGGCCCAAGCGAGTAAACCCCATTCTTCGTCGTAATAGGTGTCAAAAATGTAATCTTTGAGAGCGACTATATCTGCCAATACATCGGTATCGCGGGTGAGATAGTAGTAAAATCCCAAGCCAGCAACAGCATATGCCATGTCTTGGCTGATGCGTCGAGCTTCACTCGGTAGGCCGACCCCATCTTCAAAGTAGGTGTAGGCTCCACCTTCTGGGGCTAAAGCGTGTGTACGCAAATAGTCTACTCCAGCTTTAGCCAGTTTCAGGTATTTGCTCTCTCCGGTGAGATTGTAAGCAACACCGTAGGCAAAGATTTGTCGGGACTTGGCGCGGACATACTCCCGTTCGGGCTTGACGATACCGGGAACGGGATTTTCCAATTCCGGGCAGGGCTCTACCATGTTGTACAAAGACCCGTCATTGCAGCGATAGGTGGGGTAGTTGCCAACGGGACTGCCCCATGCTGTCTGCATTTCCCAGAAGGGCAGCAAGTCTTCTTCCAGGTGCTGAAGCCAACGACCGCCGGTGGGAACATCGCTAATAATTCCGTCGATATTATCGACAGGATATTGACGAGCCTCCGAAACGAATGCGGAAGCCGGTGTAACGCCATATACGCACAGAAGTGCCAAACTCAGCAATAGGCTGGCTGCCATCTTGAATAGACGATGGCGAGTTAGGTCGAACATGAAAACTCTTCTTTTCTTTTGAGGTTGCCAAAAAAACACAAAGCCTTTTCTCTGGGCTTGGTTCTTCTCCACTATATCCCCCTTATTTTTCAATGTCAAGCCCAATATCTACTTTTTTTTAGTCCCTTTATCCACCTTTTGGGGCCTACATGCACAAACTAAATAATTGGGGGCGCGAGCCCTTTCCATCCTCGAAGGAGGCGAGAAGATCCCAGAACCACAACCACCGGAGATCGCACTTCGGGAGAATCCCAAAAAAAGCGCGATCGCCCTTGGTTTCCTTGTAGAATGCCAGATTACAACTGGTCCCGAAAATACTGCCGATACAACTGGCAGTTAGCCATCACTTGATTGTGCTCCTTCCGGACCAGTCCCAAACAAATGAGCCCAAATGCCTGTTTTTGCTCTAATACTATCGGGGTTTCTGCTGTCACCACCTGCCGATAAGCCCCCAGAAGATCAGGGAAGTCTTGAAAAACCTGTAAGAGCGCGTGCAAATGGTCGCTAAAAATTCCCGTATCGGTGGCGGCACTTGCGAGCAACTGGTTCCAGTCCAGCTCGTAACGGGCCGCTTGGTAAAAGAGCTTGCGCGTTAGATAGGGAAAGCCCCCGACGAAAGACTGTAACTGAGTAAACTCCTGAGATGATAGAGGCAGTTGGTGCCGTTGGGCCAAATCATGCACCTGCAAGGGGGTAAATGGTGGCAATTCTCGAACTAATCCCACATTCAAGGGCGACTTATTGAGATCTGAACGAATATAAGTATTGGTAGAGTGGCAGGCGACGATCCGGATCTGTTGGCAGACGGGGCAATCTTTGGCCTCTTCGTGCCAGGATTGCAGTAGGGCCAAAAAATCGCGGGCAATGGCTGGATGCTCCAACAACCGATTCACCTCATCCAGCCCTAAGACTATGGGATGGGAGATTTGCGCCAGGAGATATTTCTGAAAATAGAGATAGCAGTTGGTCAAAGCCCCGATATCTTCATTCCAATAAGGGTCTAACTCTTCCAGACGAGCTTCGAGTCCCAACTGTAGAGTCACGTTGGCACAGAACCACCGGAAAAACCGAACTGGCGATTCCAAAACAGTGCTACCGCGATTCAGACTCAAACGGACGGTATGGTAGTGCTGTTTTTCGGCATGGGCCAGTATTCGGGTCAGCAGGGTAGTTTTGCCTATTTTACCCGGCCCTTTCAGGCTAATTACAGCCCCCCGGTTCCTGGATTTCCTCGTACAAGCTCTGCTCCAGCACTGGACGCTCGATATAAAAAGGAGACCCTAGGGACACTGGTCCCTCTGGCGATTCTAGCTTTACTTGCGGAACTCTTGTGTTGGAGATGGCTCCTCGGCGTTCTTTGAAAATCAAGCCACAGTTGGCTTTGGTCACTTTTTTCCCAAAGGTCTGTGAAAGCAGGTGCCATAACTGGGGGATGACTTTCTTTTTCAGGTAGTTGGCAGAGTAGCCGCATTCAGAGGCAATGCGATCGTAGGTTTTTTTTGGTCTTCGCAACATGCACGCAACACGAACAGTTGCAGGTCGTTCATAGATACGCCCATTTAGCGGGAGATGGCAGCCTGGGCAAAGTTTACCAGATCCTCTGTATTCATGGCGATCGGTCTCTATTCTGTATCATCACCTATAGATCATCCATGAGATATATGTTAAGTGTCATAAATAAGTAATCCGCCAGCAATTTTCGTCATTCCTGTGGGATAGGAGCCCCTCACAGTTCTGGTTATCTCAGTGGGAGTTGCAGAGGGAGCCCCTCTGAGTCACCATCATTCTGCGTTAGTCTGCCAGTGGGAAGGCGGGTTACCACTTCAGGAACGCTGCCTCCACTCCCCGATCGCGCCTAATTTTCCCATCTTTTTCAAACCAGTCAATCACCTGCTGATGGGAGAGATATTCGACCGGGACGCCAGTATCGGCAGCGATCTGCTTCAATAGTCTTAGAGATGAAATCGTCAATCTAGTCAAAAACTTCAGAACTAGAGAGTAGGGCTTTGTCTACATCTGCTGACTCTTCTGGGGTTAAAAATTGCGCTGATGGTTGTGGTCCTGCTTCCATGCAATTTATCCTACTGATATTTACATTAGCTAGCTTTTAAGTCTCATGGCCCCCCGGGGGTTGCAAACCCACGCTATCCCCCGGGAACGCTAATCGCACTTCCCGGGGGATAACGCAGGCTAATAGGTAAAGTCGGTTACCACTTTCGATCTTGCACCATTCTCGATAAGCCTCATGGCCCGCCGTGGGTTCAAACCCCGGCGTTACCAGGCGGGAGCCAGGTTTCGAGGCGCCAAGTGGGTTAAAACCCACTTGAAGCCTTGTCGCTGAAAGTATTTCCCCTCGTTCCCCTCGTTCCCAGGCGGAGCCTAGGAACGAGGGGAACGAGGCTCTGCCTCTAGTTGACAATGGTGCAAGATATGAGTTAAAACCGACTAAGAGGATAATCCTGAGAATAATTGTAGCATTTTTTTTTCTAAGATGGTATAAATCAATAGCCATAGTTTATTTACTTGTCCCTACCTGCAATACCTGCCTTGCTGTCAAAGGTGACTCTTGACCCAATTCTGACAGCATCGCAGACGCGATCGCATCATCTCCCGCAAACACTGCTTCTTCATAAAGTCCTGACACCAGAGTCAATACTGTAATCTGTTTCACGATCGGGTCAACTATCCAATATTCGGGCAATTTGGAGGGCTTGGTATTGCGAGCGCTTGTAGCGATAATCTCGGTCTGCATTTTCCTGTCCGGGGCTGACCACCACTAACTGCGGCGGTGGCATATTGGGCATCACGATCGAACGACTTGCCCCTTCCAATGGGGAGCATCTCACTTTTGCAGTAAGTAGTTTTACTCAGGCAAAGTCTAAGTTGAGATAAGCGCAACGCTGCCTGAGGA
>JACOMV010000117.1 GCA_014324065.1 Hormoscilla sp. SP12CHS1
TACATAGCTATCAAATAGGCCATTACTGGTCAAATCATTGTTGCCGTCTCCGTCGATGTCGATGCTGCTGCTGTTGAAAAATCCTGTAACCCACACATTATCATTGTTGTCGATGGCTATGCTATGGCCATAGTCACGACTGCTACCGCCGATATTTAAGGCCAAGAGCAAATCCCCATTGCTGTCGAACTTGGCTACATAGCTATCCTGCTCGCCATTACTGGTCAAATCATTGTTACCGTCTCCGTCGATGTCGTCCTCGAAAAATCCTGTAACCCACACATTACCATCGCTGTCGGTAGCTATGCCTAAGCCCTCGTCATGACCGATATTTAAGGCAATTTCCAAGTTGAAGACACCACTATAGGTGGCCATTACTTCTGTTTTTAGAGCAGGAGGAAGGTTGACTTTACCTGTAGTTACGCCATCTATCAGTTGCTGGTAGTTTTCTACCCCGGTATCTATTGTTACTACTATTGTGTTCGGCTTGAAGATCGAAATCATTTTAGGACTCTCCGATATTTTCATGTATTTTCATCTCTCCTGGTAAGGACTGCAACCAATCTACGGTAACGTCGCGACGGTCATTTTGCAGAATTTCTGGGTCTTGGCTGCAATATTGACTCGCCTCTTGAGGAGTCACCTGTCCGATTTTCCGCCATTTCCCGGGCAAGATGTCTTGATTTTCACTTTCAAAGCCAAAGTCTTCTCCTGTTTCGGCCAGGGGGATTTCCAGCAGGTCTAATAATGCTGGTTCTCTCCTGTTTATCTGGCGCATTTCTTTGGGAACGCGACCGTCAGGTAAACGGGAAGTTGGCCGCACCCATTTGCCAGTCCGGGGATTGATGCCAGCAATGCATCTATCTCCATGTTTCCATGAATTCGCCAAACAGATTATCCTGGTTAAAGATGACATATGTTAACATTCCCCCATTTTTCCTGCCAGTATTCTGCTACTAAGCGGCGATGACAGTGATGCGGTTGGGCTTCGCTGCACAGCAAACAGCTACTTTCTACTATCTCTGGGGAGATTTTATCTTCTATTTGCCGTGACTCCATTAACTCCAAAAATCTTTGCTCGTAGGTTTCCCAATCACCTCCTTTTTTCTTATATTCCTCTAGCATTTCTTTGGTGGGGGCTAAGTCGATCGCGTGTTGGTACTCTATCTGTAAGATAGTTTTGAGGAAATACTCTAGGTCTTTGCGCTTGGCAAATCCTGCTAGTTGGGAAACGTTATTCAGTCTGGTGTCTAGCACTCGTTTTACTCCAGACTTGCTCAGGCTTTCAAAGAATTCTCTGGCTGTCTTCTTGGTAAAACCAATGGTGTATAGGTTAATGGCATCAGTCATGGGATTTCTATACGTAGGCAATGCGAGCGCCCTGTTGATGGTAAGCTAATTTCAGCCTCTCAGAACGGGAACGATCGTCTTTTTGGGGCTGTTCAAAGAGGGACAGTTGCTGGGGTTTATTCAACCTAGCATCATCTAAACTGTGGGCAGCTAACAACCAATTTTCCAGTTGCTGATGGGATTCTAATTTGCCATCTTTAAGGATATGTCCAAGTCATCTTTTGGTAGATGCTGGCAAACCAGAATGGCCCGATGGCAGGTCATGGGGTCTTTCTCCGCACACATGAGGGCGATTCTATAATTTTGCACCCCCTTGAGGAGGCGCTGAATTCCTCGGCTAAAGTCGGGGGTGGCGGCGATGCGATCGTATAAAGCTTTACCATCTAGGTAACAGTCGGGGTTGTCAGGTCTGGCCCCTAACTCTTGACCCAGAAAGACATAACCAATGTCGGCCTGCTTCAGAGATGCTGCTAAGGGAGACTTGTTAAAATGGGATAAATGGCGGCTGTAAGGATGCGAGCGCACGTCGGCCAAGGCAGTAATGCGATGTTGTTGCAGCAAAGCCAGGAAAGCATCCAGGCTATGATTAGAGTGACCGATGGTAAAAACTTCCTTAGTCATTTTTGCTCTCCAAATACCGATTTTTCCGGAACGGTAGGCCCCAATCATGCATGGCATAGATAATGGGTTCGAGAGTTTTCCCCAAGAGAGTCAGGGAATATTCCATCTTGGGGGGGACTTGCGGATAGACTTCTCGATGGATAATAGCATCTTGTTCCAGTTCCCGCAACTGCTGGGTAAGCATTTTCTGGGTAATGCCGGTCAGGGCCCGATGGAGTTGGCCAAAGCGCTTGACGCCGTCGAACAGTTCCCGCAGGCTCGGGGGCGAAATTTCATGGGGCAAGGCCAGGGAGGAGCAATCCAAACAATGGCTGCCGATGACAACGGCTTACCAACCAGTAGCCTCCTGCGGTGAAAGTCGCAAGTCCGGTTCCGAATGGGAGGGTTGAGAGGCAACTGGAAGCTCGACCCCGACCAAGTATCGCAGCAGGTGAAATCAGATGAGTAACGCAACCCTGAATCAGAAGCATCTAGCCATCCGCAAAGGGACAGAAAGAGGACAGGGCAATCACGGTTGGCTGAAATCATACCATACATTCTCCTTCGCGAACTATTACGATCGCAATTATATGGGATTTCGGGATTTGCGGGTAATCAACGAGGACCGAGTCCAACCGGGGAATGGATTTGGAACGCACCCCCACAGGGACATGGAGATCCTCTCTTACGTGCTAGAAGGTGCCCTAGAACACAAGGATAGCATGGGCAATGGTTCGGTGATTGAGCCCGGTGACGCCCAGATCGTGAGTGCTGGTACGGGCATTACTCACAGCGAGTATAACCATTCTGACAGAGAGTTGGTGCATTTTCTGCAAATCTGGGTCCAGCCAAATGTGACAGGACTATCCCCCAGGTACGAACAGAAGTTTTTTCCAGAAGAGTCAAAACTCAATCAGTTGCGACTGATTGTTTCCACCGATGGACGGAACGGTTCCATTACTATTCATCAAGATGTGAATATCTACGCTTCTCTGCTGGAACCCGATCGGGATATTGTCTATCAGGGGAAACCCGATCGCTATGTGTGGGTGCAGGTGGCCCGGGGTAAAATGATTCTGGATGATGAGTTGCTAGAAGCTGGTGACGGTGCGGCGGTGAGTGCCGCAGAATCTCTGCAACTTGTAGGTAAGGAAAAGGCGGAATTTCTGCTTTTTGACCTCGCTTGATTGTAAGTACATAGGCAAAATTATTTTTATATGAACTCCTCACATAACAAGGGTTTGACGTAGAGTAAATATAAAAATAATTTTGCACAACTACTTAGCAATTGTAGGTTGGGTTCAGCGCAGCGCAACCCAACCGGGTAGGGTGCATCTCATATTTGCGTCGCCCGAACCCTAAACGGTCCGGCTACACAAACAAAGCCCGCCTGCGCGGGCTAAATTATTTACCCTTGCAGTCGCCCGAACCCTAAACGGTCCGGCTACACAAACAAAGCCCGCCTGCGCGGGCTAAATTATTTACCTTTGCAAAAGTGAGATGCAACCACCGGGTAAATTGTTGGGTAGTCAAGATTGACATGTGGCCGACTAGGGCTTATAATCATATATAGATGCGATCGGGCATCATGTCAAAACCAACAGCTTGCGAACAATGGTTTATATTTCTCTTGATGAAATCCAGTGTGACTTTCAGCAGTTTTCCCAGCTACTTCAAGCAGGTGAAACTTTCCTAAGGGAATGAGATGAAAGCCCGCGCAGGCGGGCTTTGTCCATGTAGCGATACCCTTTAGGGTATCGCGGCCCCAGGGAATGAGATGAAAGCCCGCGCAGGCGGGCTTTGTCCATGTAGCGATACCCTTTAGGGTATCGCGGCCGCGATGCCCACCCTACGTAACAAATAATTTCAAGAAGTTGTGGAACAGCCATTGGAATTTTTGCCCATCAGATATTCTCTGATCCGATCGATCTTCGCTTGACTGACCTCAGCCTTGCGCATAAAATTCTCAAGCTCTAAACCCACAGCCTCGACAGTACGAGCCGCTCGCTCGACATTACGATTTAAATTCTCCATAGCGACTGCTCTGGCTGCCATTTGCCGTTCCCTTTCTGCCGTAACGCGATCGACCGCTGCGTTTCGCCATTCCGTATTTTCGTATAATTGAGAAATCGGACAGCTAAAATCAACGCTAGTCAGGTTAATTTCCAGTTCCGTTTCTGATAGCATATTTTCCTCAAGAGAATAATGAGTCAGTTCCCATTTCCCCCGATCGTTTAGCCTATAGCATTCCACGCTCATGCGATCTGGACTAACAAGCACGTATTCTTTGAGAGTGCTGATGCGGCGGTAATGGGTGAATTTATCCCCCCGATCGTAATCTTCCGTACTGGGGGAAAGAATTTCCACAATCAGGCAAGGGGATCTTACCATTTGAATTGCCTTTCTGTCCCGATATCGTCGCAAGTGACCATCACATCAGGGTAGTGAAATGGACCTTGTTCAGAAATGCCGAGCTTGGCATTTGCCAATAAAACTAAACACCCTTTGCCTTTCAGGTGATTTTCTAGTGCTGTCACCAGGTTAACAGCAATTCTATTGTGGGGAATATTGTTCTCCGTCGGTCCATATACCTTGCCATTAACGTATGAATACTTGAGATGTTGTTTTTCTTCCCATTCTAGGTACTCCTGGGGAGTCATATCTGGTAAATTTTCTGGAGTTGCTACCATCGTAGTTATCTTTTACCTCTTATCAACATTGGGAACGCACAGTCTGAGACTATCGCCTTTCATTTTACATTATGACTGGTGTTGGTGGGCGATGCCCACCCTACAGTTATTGACGATCGGCTATCAGCATTCTTCTATAATGCTACATCTTCATATAATAGAGAAATCGGACAGCTAAAATCAACGCTAGTCAGGTTAATTTCCAGTTCCGTTCCTGCTGGCGTACTTTCCTCAATCAAATAATGTGTCAGTTCCCATTTCCCCCGATCGTTCAGGCGGTAGCATTCCACGCTCAGGCGATCTGCACTAATCAGTACATATTCTTTGAGAGTGCTGATGCGGCGGTAATGGGTGAATTTATCCCCCCGATCGTAACCTTCGGTACTGGGGGAAAGAACTTCCACAATCAGGCAAGGGTATCTTACCATTTTAATTGCCCTTCTGTCTCGAACGTCGCATGTTACCATCACATCCGGGTAGTGAAATGGACCTTGTTCAGAAATGCCGAGTTTAGCATCTGCCGATAAAACTAAACACCCTTTGCCTTTCAGGTGATTTTTCAGCGCATTCGTCAGGTTAACGGCAATTATATTGTGGGGAATAGTTCCGCCCGCCATAGCATAAACGTAGCCATTGACATATTCGTGCTTGATGGGTTGTTGTTCTTCCCATTCCAGGTACTCCTGGGGAGTCATCTCTGGTAATCTGTCTGAAATTGCTACCATCTTAGTTATCTTTTACCTCTTATCAACATTGGAAACGCACAGTCTGAGGCAATCTCCTCTCGTTCCCGGAGCCTGGGAACCCACGCTCTGATGCGATCGCCTCTCGTTTCGGGGCAGAGGTGAATAGCAGCGTCTCACAATCCCCTCCTAAGACACTCGCCGCACAGATCACCGGTTTATCCTTGCCGTTCTGACCTTTCCAAGTGCCATTAGTCATGTAATTGAGAGTGCCCTTATCGTAGGCTTCCTGAAAGCGAGGCGAGACTTGCTCGCACCGCGTCTTCGCAGAGTAGCCCATAGCTTCAAAAACATCTGTTTCCCAGCGAACCAGAGCCTTTTTTCCCTCTGGGCGCCAAGCGTAAGTTGTGGGTACACGCTTGCCACTCTGATTGTCGTAACCCTCCCGACAGATAAATTGCCACCCTGAAGCTGACGACGGTGGTAGTTCAGGCGAGGGTATAATCTATCTGATTATTCTGATTGCAACTGCTCCTAGCAACTGCCAGTGCTGCTGCTGCCAAGATGGCGATAAATGATTGGTCCTTCATGATATCTCTCCCTGTTAAAGCTTTCTTGCGCAATCGGCTGCTTATGTTAACTATTATAACAGCCGTCTCACCCGATCGTCCTTATACTACTGCTGAAATTGAGTCATTAACCAAGCACCGACTTCACTTTGACTTTGAGTGCGAGTGCGCCCCAGCGCTTCCGATAACACGGACATTGTCAACCCTGGCAATACCACAGACTCAGTTATCTGTCTGCTACCCCGATCGACCATATAAAAAGCGATCGCCAAGTCAGGAGGCGGATAAACATCCAGGTCAATAATATCTGCCCCAAGGAACCACTTGAGCGTTATTGCCAATGTAATAGGATACATCAGGCTGACATTCTGCTGTACCTGCTTGACGGTAACTGGAGGCTCTGCATCCCATACCCGTTCCGTACGGAACGGGAAATTTATCTATATGAAAGCCCGCGCAGGCGGGCTTTGTTCATGTAGCGATACCCTTTAGGGTATCGTGGTTATGCGATCGCGGTTATGCGATCGCGGTTATAATAAATTGAGGAACTGTTCCAGGGCATCCACCATTAAAGGAGGCCAGCGACGAACATTGCGGACCCAATCTAAATCTTGATAGCGCCCATCGAGGCCCACAACTGCCACCCAGTTACTTTCAGCTTCACCTGTTTTACCTTCTGCCCAAAGTACCGCTGTTAAGGCTGCCCGCATATCGGCAAATTGCGGATATTTTCTCACTAAGTTCCGTATCGTGCCCGTCGCCTCTTCCTGGTCCCCTGCTTGATACAATGCTAGGGCGTAATTTGCCCGGGCAAAGGCATAATCAGGATCTAACTCAAAGGCTTTTTGGAAATCGGCGACTACACCGGGCCAATCACCCAATCCGCTTTTAGCATTACCCCGGTTATTATATGCCTCAGCATCATTAGCGTCCAGTTCCAGCACCCGATCGTAATCCGCGATCGCCTTTGACCAGATACCCAAGGCTTCCCAAGCGATACCACGATTCAGATAAGGGTCAGTAACATTGGGAGCTAATTCCACAGCCTGATTATAATCAGCCAATGCCTCATCTAACTTATTCTGGCTCAGGCGGACATTCCCACGGTTACTCAAAATAGCTGGGTTATCCGGAGCTATTTCCAGCATCTGGGTCAAATATAGCTCCGCCTGGGCAAAATCGGACTCGGAGATCGCCCCAAAAGCTTTTTCATTGAGTTCATTGAGTTGGGTAAATTGGGATTGAGAGATGCTAGACTGAGCAAATGTAACTTGCCCGGTCAATCCCATGACCATAAAAATAGTGAAAATTGTCAGAATAAAACGTTTCATTGCGAATAATTAATGGTGAATAACGGTAATCTATTTGGACGATCGCGACCCAAATGTTCCCAAGCAGCGGGAGTTGCCACACGTCCTCGGTGAGTCCGCTGCAAGAAGCCAATCTGCAACAGATAAGGTTCGTAAACCTCCTCAATATTATGGGCATCTTCTCCAATTGCCGCCGATAAAGTTTCTAAACCGACTGGTCCGCCATGAAAATTTTCAATCATCGTAGTCAGAATCAGTCTGTCCGTCCAGTCGAGACCGCAAGAGTCAACATTGTACATCTCTAAAGCCTCAGCTGCCAGTTCCTGAGTAATAGGTAAACTAGCTTTAACTTGGACATAATCTCGCACTCGTCTCAAAAGGCGGTTAGCAATGCGAGGAGTACCCCGGGCGCGACGGGCAATTTCAGTAGCCCCCTCGGGGGTAATCCCAGCTTGCAAAATATTTGCAGTTCTCAGCACGATCTGAGTCAGTTCATCCAGATCGTAGAAGCGCAGTCGGTGCAGCAAACCGAAGCGATCGCGCAAAGGAGAAGTCAGGGAACCCACGCGAGTCGTCGCCCCCACGAGAGTAAAAGGTTTCAGAGGAATGGTGCGAGTTTTCGCAGATTTCCCCTTACCAATAGTAATTTGCAAGCGAAAATCCTCCATGGCCGGGTAAAGCAGTTCCTCAGTTACCCGGGACAGGCGATGAATTTCATCCATAAACAGCACGTCACCAGGTTGCAAACTCACCAGCAAACCCACAATATCGCGGGGACGTTCCAAAGCGGGTGCCGCAGTAATTTTGCAATTAACACCCATTTCCAAAGCGATAATCAAAGACATGGTAGTTTTACCCAAACCCGGCGGACCGTAAAGCAGCAGGTGATCCAGACTTTCCTTTCTCGCTTTAGCTGCTTCCATAGCAATATTCAGAATATCCTTCAGTTCAGTTTGCCCAATATAGTCCGCTAGTTGATGGGGGCGCAGTTTTTCTTCCTGCTTTTCCGTCTCCGACCCCTGGGGTTCCGGCTGTAAGAGCTGTGATTCGTCATTGCCTGGCGGTTTCTTTTTATCCGTCTTCCCCTTGCGCTCTTTCGGTTTGCCAGACTGTTGGTAAGAAGATTGGATTGCCATGATTACAATAGGAATATACCAGATATAGCTTAAACTACAATGGCTGATTCTACTTTGACCATCCCCGAGAACGTCACCTTTGAAGACGCGATCGCCCTCACCCAGACTTTACTTACCATGCTAGAACAGGGTAAATTATCTTCAAGCCAGATCCAAGATGCGATCGCATCTCTAGTCAGCACCTTACCTGGTGCTCGCGGGTTTTTTGTAACTTATTTAACAGATAAGCGACCTTTTGCAGATAATCCGACTCCTGCGGTTATTGAGGCTTTACGTCAGAATACGGAAACGATACCGGATTTAATGGTAAAAAATCTAGCTATGTCAACAGCAATGAGCATTACTCATCAACGGAATCAAGACCAGGAGATGGCCGCCAGTTCCCAAAGAGTACGATCGCGCAGTGCCAAGATAATTAAACTCTTACAGTTGCCCGAGGTGCAAGAGCGATCGCAGCAGTTATATGCCAGCGCCACCACAGGCAATGGCAGTTACCGAGAATTTTTATCACGCTGGGGTTATGATCCAGAACAGCGACAGGCGATCTCCCAGGCATTAGAACCTCTAATCAGTTAAACAACCCATTGGCACTAACGCACCCAATACTTCTCGGTTAAGGATCTTATTGTCATTGCGAGGGGGGGACGTAGCGATTGACTGATGCTCCACCGAGTTAACCCCCCCCGAAGCAATCCCCCCACCCCGTATGAGATGAAGAGCGCTCTTGGCGTCGTCGGTGAGATTGCTAGCCTCCTGGCGTCGGGCCGCTGCGCTAACGGGGGAATCCAGGCGAGGATCGGAAAATTGTTGGTTTGGGATCTCCCCCTCGCAATGACAAGTTATTAACCGAAGGGAACAAACCGATAGAGAATCCATCTGAGAATATAGAAGATACCTCAAACAGGGTGCGTTAGACAAGTAAGAGGAATAAACCCATGCTGAAGATACGTCTTGGAATAATTTTTACTACAATAGCGGCAATGATGTTCGTTACTGCTGCCCGAGGGAACCCAAAAGTCGTGCAAGTCGTGCCCACTTTTGAACCAGATCCACTAGAACTGACTAGGGGAACATCTATAGGATCTAGCAGTAACAACTGTGCTAACCTTGCTTCAGAGCCTAATATCGTCGTCCAGCTCACGCAAGACATTAGTTCAATGCGTTTTATTCTCCAAAGTGCAGTCGGTCAACCAATCCTCAAGATTGACGGACCCAATAGCATCCCCTGCCTGATGGCGGACGGTTTCTCTGGGGGTAAGATAGAAGTGCCGGGATATTGGCCCCAGGGGACCTACTCTATTTATATAGGCGATCGGGCGTCCGGCCCTCAAGACTATACCCTGTCGATCTCTTCCCAATAAAATGAAGTGTGAAGGAAGGATACGGACAGGCGATCCGCCCGGACTACGCCGCCCCGGACAGGCGATCCGCCCGGACTACGAATCCTCCAGTTGTTTAACTGAGACAACATCCACATCTATTGTACCGCTAGGGGTCAGGCGACTAAAACGACCTTTTTCCACCAGGAGAGGTTCCCCACAGTTAGGGCACTGGCACTGAGTCCGATTCAAAGCCATGAATTCATGGCCGCATACAGGGCACCCATCGGATATCAGGTTGCGTTTCAGCCACCAGCGGGCCCCCAGAAACAAAATCACTGGGGAAATGGAAATCAAGGCGATTAAAATCAAGAATGAGTTGACCAACCAGCCCAGGCCAACGGCACTGAGTAACCAAAACACCCCAAAGACAGCAAGCCAAAAGCCAAGGCCAGAAAGATTGAATTGAATATTCTTGAAGCCGTCTCGGTTCACGATCTTCTCCTTTGGGGTACATGCATCTTCAATTATTTCTATCCTAGCTAGATTCGTCGCGAACAGGGCTGCGTGTCCTGCGCGAAAAATCGAGCAGTTCTGCTAATCGCTTGGTGAAGGCCCCTTTCCCAAAGGCCCCGATCACCTCTTGTCGCAACCACTCCCCATCGCATTTTATATCCCCTCCTTTCAGGATTTCGATACAAGCCGCCGCCATCGCTTCCGGGTCTCGGTGAGGCACCTGCCAGCTGCAAGGGATCAGCCGAACCATCCCCATCACCGGCTAGCACTGGCACCCCGCAAGCCATTGCCTCCAAGTACACGATACCAAATCCTTCCTGGGATGGCATTATGTAGGCATCGGCTAAGCGGTAATGGTCTACTAACTCTTCTGTGGGCACAAAACCCGCAAATATTATCCGATCGCCCACCCCCAAATCCTGGGCCAATTTTTCTAACCGAGGTCGATCGTCCCCCCGTCCGATGACTAAATACTTGACTTCTTGCTCATCTTGTGCTACTTTTGGTAAAGCACGAATAGTGACATCCACCCCCTTGTAGATATCACCCGACCACAGCCGCGCCACAGTCATTAACACCCGAGATCCTGCCAGATATTATACTTTTCTACCAAAGCCTGGGATTTAGGGCCAGGGGTAAATGCATCCCCATCCACAGCGCAGGGTAAAAATTGGAATACTGAGGGGTTAAGACCATTCGCTTTACTTGCCCGATCGCGGCTATAACGACTAATAGTCCACACAGACGCGGCATCCTTTAACGCTTTTTGGTATCTGGGAGTCAGGGGTTCCCAAACCTCCTTACCGTAAGTTAAAACGATATAGGTAATTCCTAGAGGCTTACATAAAAATGCTACCAAGGGTGCTAGGTTGATATGACCGCAGAAAACCCGCTGGGGACGTTCCCACAGTATACTTCCTAGAGCGTCGGTCCAGTAGAGGGGATTGACAAAAAAAAAGAAATGTGTATATGCCCGCTCGCCCGTTCAGTAGATTGGATAAAATCATGATGTCCAGAGGGAGTGAAGGCCAGATATTTTTACGAGAATATACTTATTTTTCGGACATACACAAGTAGTTGAAATTTGTCAAGTATTATTAATGGACCGACGCTCTAGTAAGGCGATCGCCAGCCGAATGCGACTCAGCCAGCGCGGATCGGTTTTGCAGTAATGAAAGCCCATACATCCATTGCCCTCAAAAGGATTTGGGCACCCTTCTGGATCCCGTAAGATCGGCACTTCAGCAGTCAGACCGCTTTGGGATGCTAAAGAAATATAAGCCCTGAGAATGTCCTTGACGTAGGATTGAACCCCAGTACCCGGTAGCCTTTCGACAACAGCAATTCGCTCAGATAATAGCCATCTTGACCTGTTATTCCCGCGATCAGCGCTGTTTTCATCATTCTTTATCTCTCGATCTCCTACCGCTATAGCTACTTCCACTTTGCCTTTGATTCCTGCATTCTATCCGATCTCTACCCTCGATCGTCCCCCTGGATCTTATCTCCTCTGCTTGACTAATTCCCTAGTTTGCGATCTACCGACATTGTCGGCAACCGTAGCCATCCCACTCCCACAAAGAACTCCCTTTGTATCTGATATCAGATCCATTCCCTAAGGGACTTGGCTACTCTTGAAACGGATATACAGATTTTCTCTACTCCCATCGGAGTACTTGCACCGGGAGAGCATGCTCTCCTTTCCCCGAATATTCTATCGAACCTTCTATATCACTTCTGTATTATATGTAGGATATTGCTAGCGATACAGACCGATAATAGGGAACAGATCGCTCCCTGGTATGATGGCCCGAGATCATCATCATCTCTCAAAAACTCAGAACGAGTGTAATAAGCCAATGACAGAGAGTGAAGAAAGTGAATTTATTTTAATTGTCGATGAGGTCACCAATAATTTTTCTGTGCTATCTAAGCTTTTGAAAAGCGCTGGGTTTAAGTTCCGGGTGGCAATTGACCGCGCGAGCTAATCAAATCTAACCGGCAAGCTATGATATTGTTGGATATCGGGACTTAGACAAAATTTAAGCCCAAATCAAGCCGAAACTCGCTTTGTGAGCGGCAAATACATCAACATTGTTACCGA
>JACOMV010000118.1 GCA_014324065.1 Hormoscilla sp. SP12CHS1
ATAGTAATTATGAAGGCCGAACCCGTTCCCAGGCCGCACGCTTCGGGCCCCCTCCGCTGTGAGGGAACGAGGGGCCCGGGCCCCCTACGCTGCGAGGAAGGGGCCTGGAGCGTGGGCGAAAGTTTGTCTAGCCCCACCCTTCAGGGTGAGGGCTAGGAGGCTGGATCTGGCAAGAGGATGGTTCGGTGCGGCTAGTAGGCTACAATTGCAGCAATCTTTGTAGAGGAATCTCGACAACATCAGGACAGTTCTTGAGTTCGTAACCCAACTCGTAAACGACTTTCTCTATTATATAAGCATCCAGCAACACTTGCAATTCTTGCTCAGTTTTCGGCAAGAATCTGGCATTTTTGGCTGTTTCTAAATAGGCCTTCAAGAACGCAACGCTTACCCAACCAGACCAAAACTGCGTCCACTGCTCCATCTGGGATAGGTTTTCGGTGAGTAGCGGTCCTGTTTGGACTTCACGGCGTAGGGCGTGCGCTGCGGCATGATGGAATGATTGCAGCATACTGGCTACATCTCGTAGGGGCGATCGCTTCATCCGTCGTTCGCTTAAGGGGCGGCTTGGTTCTCCCTCAAAGTCAATAATGATAAAGTCCTTACCCGTATACAGCACTTGCGCTAAATGATAGTCCCCGTGGCAGCGAGTACGCTGTGCCGTAATCTTCAAATTCAAAATTGACCCCAAACGAGTTAGCAGCATCTCCTGATAGTTGAGCACAGCATGGGCTAAAGGTTCAACCTCTGGTTTCAGCCGTCCCAGTTTTTTTCTTAAGGAAAGTAATACTTGTCCTACCAGGTTGCGGGTGTACTGATAGATAGAACGCTGGTAAAAATAGCTGAACGGTTCCGGAGCAAAGGCCGAATTTTCCGAGTCTGAGCTTAAGGTTAGATGCAACTCGGCGGTCTGCTTGCCTAATATTTCTGCCGAATTGATGTAAAAGCCGATGGTTTCATAGGCCAAATCTGGCAGTTCCATCCCCATAGACTCTGTCAGGGAAGAGGGCGGCAAAATTACCTCGCTCAACTCTTCCCGCTTGACGGCTATATTCTCGAAATAGTCTCGCAGGTTGTCCAGGGTGTAATGCCAAGCATTCCTGTTATCGGCGATATACTTTTGCATTATCCCCACAGTGGAGGGCTGACCATTATTTTGGGGATGATACTCCAGATAACCCGCAATGGGTGCAAAGTGTTCCAGGCTTTTTTTCTCCGTCAGGAAGCGACCAATTTCCAAGTCCGGGTTCATCCCTGCTTCCAGCTTGCGGAAAAGCTTGAGAATCAGCCGATCGCCGTAAACTATGGAAGTATTGCTCTGTTCTCCTGGCAGTAGCGCCGGTTCCAGGTTATGAGCTGCTTCCGTCAGCGTCGCCAATACTGGAGTGCTATTGGCACTCAGGGTTCCGGCTTTACCTTGGTAACTACCCTGGGTGCTTATTGCTTTCAAGGTAAAGCTTAAAAACTCTTTGTCTCCTACCGCATCGTAGATTTGCCCGGATTCTTCCGTGCTAATAATATACAGATGGGCGACAAGGTGAAGATTATCCTTGCCTACGGGGCTATTTTTTTCGTAACTTAAAGGTATCAGGTAGGTTTGCGGGTCTCCTTCGGTATACTCCAACCGCAGCATCGCTAATACTGTTTTTGTCTCGCCCTCACCCAAAGGAATAGTCTCGATAATTGTAGCCGATCGCACGATGCGTCCTTTCGCGTCAAACCAACGACAGCTATACAGATAGGTAGAAAGACTCGACTCCAAAGCTGTCTTGATTTGCGGTACAGTAAAAACATCCTGCCAGTTACTGCTTACCGTCAGTTGCGGTTGCGATCGTTGGGGTTGCAGCATTTGAGCCACTGTTTGCTGCTGTTGCAGCATAAACCAATAGAAAGAGTGGGGACCGATGCTGAAAAAGTAAAGCCCATCGGAGATTTCCGGGAACTGACTGCGCCCGAATATTTCCACTGGCACCATACCTGCAAAAGCAGATAAGTCTAACTCCACTGTTTGCACGAAACGAGACAAGTTGGCCACTACCAGGATATGTTCGCCGTTGTAGGTGCGGGTGAAAGCCAACACCTTACGGTTATCTGGGTGCAGTAGTTCAAAAGTGCCCCGCCCAAATGCCTGAAAGCGTTGCCTGGTGGCAATTAGCCGTTTTGTCCACCACAAAAGGGAGTTCGTATTTCCCTGTTGCGCTTCCACGTTAATGGCTTCGTAATGATATTCTGGATCGACAATCACCGGGGCATAGAGTTTTTGCGGGTTCGCCCGACTAAAGCCAGCGTTGCGTTCGCCACTCCACTGCATGGGGGTGCGGACGCCGTTGCGATCGCCTAGATAAATATTGTCCCCCATGCCTATTTCGTCCCCGTAGTAGATTACCGGCGTTCCCGGCAGAGACAGCAATAAACTGCTTAACAATTCCACTTGGCGGCGATCGTTCCCCAACAGAGTAGACAAGCGGCGGCGAATGCCTAAATTTAGACGCGCTTGGGTATCTTGAGCATAAACCCGATACATATAGTCTCTGTCTTCATCGCTAACCATTTCCAAGGTCAACTCGTCGTGGTTGCGCAGAAACAGCGCCCACTGACAATTATCGGGAATGAGAGGAGTTTGATTGAGGATGTCGGCGATCGGGAAACTATCTTCCATGCGCAATGACATAAACAACCGGGGCATCAGGGGAAAGTGAAAATTCATGTGACATTCATCCCCATTGCCATAATAATTTGCGGCATCTTCCGGCCACTGATTTGCCTCTGCTAGTAGCATCCGGTTGGGGTATTTTGCATCTATATATGCTCGCAACTGTTTCAGAAAAGCATGGGTTTCTGGTAAGTTCTCGCAGTTAGTGCCTTCTTTCACGCACAGATAAGGCACTGCATCCAGTCGCATCCCGTCCACGCCCTTACTAAACCAAAAATCTGCTACATCAAACACCGCCTCCCACACGGCTGGGTTCTCGTAGTTCAAATCTGGCTGATGGGAATAAAAACGGTGCCAGTAATATGCTTTTGCCACCCGATCCCAAGCCCAGTTAGAATTCTCGAAATCTTGGAAAATTATTCGCACCTCTGTATATTTTTCCGGGGTATCGCTCCAAACATAAAAATCACGTTCTTTGCTCCCTTTCGGCGCTTTCCTCGATCGTTTAAACCAGGGATGTTGGTCGGAAGTATGGTTAACTACCAACTCAATAATTACTCTAATTCCCCGTTCGTGCGCCCCATCCAAAAACTCTTGAAAATCATCCAAGTCTCCGTAGATATGGTTAACATTTTTGTAGTCCCCAATGTCGTAACCATCATCTCGCAGAGGCGAGGGGAAAAAAGGTAATATCCAAATTGCCGTTATCCCCAAGTCTTTCACGTAGTCTAGCTTTTCAGTGAGTCCCTGAAAATCCCCAATCCCGTCGCAGTTACTGTCTGCAAAGGCCCGTACAGGCACTTCATAAATGATAGCATCCTTAAACCACAACGGATCGTTCTTCAAATGTTCTTGAGAATCTGGCATACTATGGTAATTCCTTGATAATGGAAAATTTCACCCTACAGTTCCCTATCCGGTCCCGATTTTTCCGGAACGGTAGGGACTGTGCGTAATTCACGCCACAGCAAACCCTGTAAATTGTCGCACATATGGCGTTCTAAAGCCCAAAACAATATCTGTTTTAGGTACGCCTAATTCTACTAACTGGTTAGCTAGTCCCTCCTCTGTAAAATATTGTTGAATCCAGATTTTACCATCGTTCATATTGATATGAATGGGGCATCCATGAATTCTTTCCTCGCCATTCCATCCCACGTATAATAATAAATAGTTGTCCCGGGTCCGATTTTTCCGGAACGGTTCAAAAACAAATTGAACGTTCTTGGCGTATTGGGGGTTTTGCTCAGCCGCATGTTGCTGAATAATTTTTTCGATTAACTCTCGGTAATCTATTCTTTACATAAGGCTATCTCTTGC
Organism: Hormoscilla sp. SP12CHS1; assembly: GCA_014324065.1. Lineage (GTDB taxonomy): Bacteria > Cyanobacteriota > Cyanobacteriia > Cyanobacteriales > Desertifilaceae > Hormoscilla. Next base: position 3,974 of record JACOMV010000118.1, read on the forward strand.
TTATCCCTTGTAAATACTAACAATTTCATTGGCAAGCTATCTATTATTTCTTGAACAAATGGATCTGTAAAAAAAATGTAATAAATCTCCTGGGGAATAGCTAAATACAAAATTCGTTCTGGAGCAAGTTTTTCCAAGGCTTTCTTATAGTTATAAAATTGACCAACAGCCATGTGTAACTCGTAGATTGCAGATAAACCTACAAAGCTTTTGACTTCCACGGCTATCAGAGATTCTCCCTTTCCCGTGCCGGAAAAATCGGCAGAGATTAACTTTTCAGCTCCAAAGTCTATCTTTATTTTAACTCGCTCACTGGGGTTGAGAAATAAAGGGTCGCTAGTTATTGTCCACCCATCTTTTTATAAAGCAGAACGCACTGTGTTGTTAAATATATCTTTCGCTGACATTTTATTTATACTAAGGATAAGAACTACATTTGCTATGGCGATCGCAGATTCTTTCTATTTCCAGATTAACACAAAATGTGGGTAATGACAAGGCCAGAGTCAGGTAAGGAGAGAATGGGGGGGGTTGGGTTTCGTGCGTAAACCCAACCTACAATAGCTACAATAGCTTATTTTTTAGTCGGTTTTCAACCGACTTTTGCCTCGTCTGGTCCTGCCTGGGAACGCGGGCGGGCCATCGGGTTGAAGACAGCGGATAGCTTCCAAAAGACCTCTCGCCTTATTGAGAGTTTCCTCGTACTCCGTCTCCGGGTCCGAGTCAGCAACCATACCCGCCCCCGCTTGCACGGAAACAGTTTGGTTACGAACCACCATCGTCCGAATAGTAATAGCGCTATTCAACTGTCCCTCAAAATCGTAGAAACCGTAGACTCCCGAATATGGACCCCGCCGACAAGCTTCCAGTTCGTGAATAATCTCCATTGCCCGAATTTTCGGCGCACCGCTCACAGTCCCAGCGGGGAAACTTGCCTTCAGTAAATCCCACGCATTCCGATCGGGGCGCAGTTCTCCCACCACATTACTCACTATATGCATCACGTGGGAGTAGCGCTCGATTACCATCAACTCATCCACCTGCACCGTCCCGCTAGTGCAGACTCGCCCCAGGTCATTGCGCCCCAAATCTACTAACATCACGTGTTCCGCCCTTTCCTTCGGGTCTTGCAATAACTCCTCTCCTAGGGCAACATCTTCTGCATGGGTTTTGCCTCGGCGTCGCGTTCCCGCGATCGGTCTGAGTACAGCCCGAAAAATCGGGCGCAGAGTCGCGATCTTATTTCCAGTAGGTGCCTTTTCGGCCTTAACCATCACCTCTGGAGAGGAACCGACAATTTGCCAATCGCCAAAGTTAAAATAAGCCATGTAAGGGGAAGGATTAATCAGGCACAGCGATCGATAAAGGGCAAAAGGTTCCCCAGTATAGGCAGTCGTGAGTCGTTGGGAGAGGACAACTTGAAAAATATCCCCAGCGTAGATATAATCCTTAGCCTTCTGGACATTAGCACAGAACTTTTCCTTGGGCGTATTGCTAGAGTAACTCAATTCTCTATTTCCTGCCGTACCTGGAGGACTCCATTGCAAAAACGCATCTTTCCGAGATACAGTATCGGACTGGAGTTTGTTTACCATTGCCTTGACCCGATCGCAGGCTTGCTGATAAGCTAGGGACAAGTTCTGCTGGGAGTCCCGCGCATAAGCAACAGCCCATATTTTCCGCTTCACCTGGTCAAAAATCAGCAGTTGGTCCATCTGCATCCACAACCCATCTGGCAGATCCTCTTCCTCGGGAGGATAGACTGGCACTCTAGGTTCAATCCAGCGGATCAGTTCGTAACCCCAGAACCCGAATAACCCACCAATTCCGGGGGGTAACTGAGGTAATTTTACTGGATGATAGGGTTCCAGACATTGGGCCAGGATGGCAAAAGGGTCCCCTTCAAAGCTGTCTCGCGCCCCATCCCGCCAAGTCCGAGTCGTACTATTACCCCTTGCTTCTAAGACCCACAGGGGGTCGCAACCTATAAAACTGTAGCGTGCCAGGTGTTCGCCGCCTTCAACAGATTCCAGCAGAAAATTGTAGTGATGACCGGCGCATACCTTATACCAAGCAGATACGGGAGTATCCAGGTCAGCGACCCATTCACGGTAGACCGGGACAAAATTACCTTGTTGAGCGAGTTCTGTAAACTGGGAGAAATCTGGAAAAATCATCTGGGTTATGGGTGTTGGACTTACCGACCGAGAGTGAGATCGCGTCCGCTTAAGATCCCGGGATTCTCGGTTGAGAATGATATCACGTTCGCGCTACTGCTAACAACGATAGCGTAGAAATAGCCTTACAATTTGATTTTTATGCCCACCGATTTTTCGGGCCGTCCGCGGCCCGTGGAGAATTTGCCAATGCTAAAAGAATATCGTCAACATGTGGCCGATCGGGCAGCAATGGGGATCCCGCCCCTGCCCCTGGATGCCCAGCAGACTGCTGATCTGTGCAAACTGCTGAAATATCCTCAACCTGGGGAAGAAGAAACGCTGATGGCCTTATTGCGCGATCGGGTGCCCCCTGGGGTAGATGAGGCCGCCTACGTGAAAGCTGGCTTTCTCACCGCCGTGGCCAAGCGGGAAATTTCCTGTCCCCTGATTGTCCTCCAAGGGGCGATCGACCTCTTAGGGACAATGGTAGGGGGCTACAACGTGCAATCCTTAGTGGAGTTTCTCAAGTCTAGCGACGCTAACCTGGCAGTTGGGGCCGCCACCGCCCTGAGTAAGATGACCTTGGTGTTTGATGCCTTTAACGAAGTCCTGGAACTCTCGGAAGTCAACCCCTACGCCAAGCAAGCGATCGACGCCTGGGCCAACGGGGCCTGGTTCATCCGCCGTCCCAAGCTGCCAGAAGCTATTCAGGTAACGGTGTTTAAGGTACCCGGAGAGACCAATACCGACGACCTCTCCCCCGCCATCCATGCTACCACCCGCCCGGACATCCCCTTACATGCCTTGTCCATGTTGGAATCCCGCATGGCCGGGGCCCTAGAAACTATCGCCCAGTTGAAGGAAAAAGGACATCCCGTCGCCTATGTCGGAGATGTGGTGGGAACCGGTTCCTCCCGCAAATCTGCCATTAACTCCTTACTCTGGCATATCGGTGATGATATTCCCTATGTCCCCAATAAACGCGCTGGGGGCTATATTTTAGGTGGCGCGATCGCCCCCATCTTCTTCAACACCGCTGAGGACTCTGGGGCCTTGCCCATCGAATGCGATGTCACCCAGATGGAAACGGGGATGGTAATTACGATTCATCCCTACAAAGGGGAAATTACCAACGAAGCAGGGGAAGTCATCTCCACCTTCACCCTCAAGCCCGAAACCATTTTAGATGAAGTGCGGGCAGGGGGACGCATTCCCTTACTAATTGGGCGCAGTCTCACCGACAAAACCCGGGAAGCATTAGGATATGAACCCAGTCCTTTGTTTACCCGTCCCCGGATGCCAGCAGATACGGGCAAAGGCTTTACCTTAGCACAGAAAATGGTGGGGAAAGCTTGTGGATTACCAGGAGTGCTTCCGGGAACCGCCTGCGAACCCATCATGACCACAGTTGGTTCCCAGGATACCACGGGACCGATGACCAGGGACGAATTAAAAGAACTCGCCTGTCTCGGTTTCAGCGCCGACTTAGTCATGCAGAGTTTCTGCCATACAGCAGCATATCCCAAACCCACAGACATCAAAGTCCATAAAAGTTTACCCGATTTCTTCTCCACAAGGGGTGGAGTCGCCTTACGTCCGGGTGATGGCATTATCCACTCCTGGTTAAACCGCATGTTGCTACCGGATACCGTCGGCACCGGGGGCGACTCCCACACCCGTTTTCCCCTGGGAATTTCCTTTCCAGCGGGTTCGGGGTTAGTCGCCTTCGCCGCCGCATTAGGGGTAATGCCCTTAGACATGCCAGAATCAGTTTTAGTGCGGTTCCAGGGAGAATTGCAACCCGGAGTCACCCTGCGAGATATCGTCAATGCCATTCCCTACGTAGCCATCCAGAAGGGGTTGCTAACCGTGGCCAAAGAAAACAAGCAGAACGTCTTTTCCGGACGGATCTTGGAAATGGAAGGTTTGCCAGATTTGAAAGTGGAACAGGCTTTTGAACTCACCGATGCCACAGCGGAACGTTCTTGTGCCGGATGTACGGTGAACTTGGGAACTGAAACTGTTTCTGAATATTTGCGTTCTAACGTAGCCCTATTAAAGAATATGGTAGCGCGGGGCTATCAGGATGGGCGGAACATCATGCGCCGGGTAGCCAAGATGGAAGCATGGTTGGCAAATCCCGAATTAATGTCAGCAGATGGGGATGCCGAGTACGCGGAAGTGATTGAAGTCAATCTCAACGAGATTAAAGAACCCATTGTCGCCGCCCCCAACGACCCAGACAACGTGAAATTAATGTCAGAATGTGCGGGGGACAAAATCCATGAAGTGTTCATCGGTTCTTGCATGACGAACATCGGTCATTATCGGGCCGCAGCCAAGGTGTTAGAAAATGCTGGACCGGTAAAGGTGCGCTTGTGGATTTGTCCGCCCACGCGCATGGACGAAAAGCAGTTGCGAGAAGAAGGAGTATACGGAATTTTTGCCGCCGAGGGGGCGCGCACGGAAATGCCAGGATGTTCCTTATGCATGGGAAATCAGGCGCGAGTAGAAGATGGGGTGACGGTATTTTCCACCTCGACCCGCAACTTCAACAATCGCATGGGTAAAGGGGCGCAAGTGTATCTGGGTTCGGCGGAGTTAGCAGCAGTTTGTGCCCTCTTAGGGCGCATTCCCACGGTAGAGGAATACATGGACATTGTCAAGGAGAAGATTGACCCATTTGCTGGTGATTTGTATCGGTATTTGAACTTCGATCGCATTGCGGGATTCGAGGATGAAGGTCGGGCGATCCCATTGGAAGAGATGCCCAAGATTGAGGAGATTTTGGGGATGCCAGTGGCGGCTGGAAAGTAAATAGACACCTGCCGCCGCCGTCACCCGCCGCCGCCGTCACCCGCCGCCGCCGTCACCCGTCACCCGCCGCCGTCACCCTAAAGGGTGCGGCTACAAGAACAAAGCCCGCCTGCGCGGGCTGAGTAAAATTACCCTCGTTCTTAGGCTCCGCCTGGGAACGAGTTCTGGAGGCTCCGCCTCTAGTTGAAAATGGTGCAAGATATGAGTGGTATCCCAATGACAGTTGTTAACCGAGAAGTATTGAGACCGATCCTGTCTAGGTTTTAGGTTTCCCATTGCTGACCTGTTCCCAAAACTATCCTTTTAGGTTACTGCTATGTATGCTGTTGTTTCCCGTGAAAAAATTAAATTGCCACCCGGAACCGTGATGCGAATGCCCGGAAGCTGGCAAGACTACCGTGCCCTCCGGGATGGTCGGGGGGATGGATCTATTCCCCGCATTAAGTTTCGTAACAATGAAATTATGCTGATGAGTCCTTTACCTATACACGGGCGCGAAGCCAACATTCTGGCAGATGTTGTCAAGGCACTGCTGGATAGTGAAACCCGCAACTACGAAGCCTTTACGCCCATCACAATGAACATTCCCGAAGCAGGGGGTATCGAACCAGACTACTGTTTTTACATCGACAACTGGCAAGCTGTAGTGGGCAAAGCTCGGATCGACTGGCAAGGGGATCCGCCGCCGGATCTGGTCATCGAAATTGATGTCACTACCTATACTGCTGCTGAAGATTATGCGCCTTATCGGGTGCCAGAAGTCTGGCTATTTAAAAAGAGTGGGCTCAAGATTTACAGCTGGCGAGGGGAATCTTATCAACAGCAAACCAGGAGTCGCTATTTCGGTGAAATTGACTTGCCAACCCTCATCGGAAATGTCCTTCAGGTGGCATCGGCGCAAGGAACCGGAGTTGCCTTGCGCGAACTCCGTCAACAGTTGATGAAATAGCCGAACGCGTAGCGCGCGCGCAGCGCGTTCGATGCGGTCTCAATACTTCGTAGGTTTTGCATATAGGTTGTCATTGCGATTATTAACCGAGAGGTATTGAGTGGTATCCCACTATGAAGTTGTTCGGGAGCGCCCATCGGTGATGCTTGGCTTTCTGTTTTTCAGCAAGTACGACATGCTTTGTTGCATTTAATATCTTAATTGCTCTAATTCCTTCTTTCCTTTTCGCCGGGCGATCGCTTTTGCCCGTTGGCCGCGTCGCGATCGACCGATAATGTGGAAGTGCGATCTCCGGATAGGCGGATCGGTCTCATACTGGAGAAGCTGCTTGCCGGAGAGTCTCTCTCTACCGGGGCTGCTGGAGATGAAAGCAGGGGCATCGCTACGGGCGATCGGGCCTTATACTACCTACCGGTGTCTGGAGGAGTCTTCTGAGAATATCACCGGTAGGGCAGCGTCAAGGAGATGATAAATTTATTTTCAGGGGTTGACAATGTGGGGAGGCTGTGTATACAATGGAGAAGGTTAGCTTCTGTTAAGCTATTTGCTGTATGCGCCTAGCAAAAGTAATTAGTAAAGGCAAAGCGCCTTGGCCGCGTCGAGATCAATCGGTAATGTGGGAGTGCGATCGTCTCAAGGGCAGACCTGTCTGATGCTGGAGAACCTGCTTGCTGGAGAGTCTCTCTCGTTGTCGTCCAGCCGGAGTTCTTGCAAATTGCTGAGGGAGCCATACTCAGAGGGGAGCGTACCGCTCAGAGAGTTTTCGTGCAGTTCGAGGTCTTGCAAATTCCTGAGGGAACCTAAAAAAGAGGGGAGCGTACCGCTCAGGCTGTTGTCCTCCAGCCGGAGTTCTTGCAAATTGCTGAGGGAACCTAAAAAAGAGGGAGCGTACCGCTCAGGCTGTTGTCGTTCAGCCGGAGTTCTTGCAAATTCCTGAGCGAACCTAACTCGGAGGGGATCGTACCGCTCAGGTCGAAGTCGGCCAGGGAGATTTTCATCACCCGTAAGCCCTCTACCGTCACCCCATGCCAGAGTGCAACATCAGCTAGAGAGGGGGGAGTTTCGCTGCTGACATCCCAGCCTGTATTCGTCGTCCAACGATCCCCAGAAGTATTGATGTACAGAGCCTTCAGGGCTGCATAATCATTTGCATTGAGAGGAGGCGAGGAAACGTCAATATTAAACTCATCGGATACCTCG
>JACOMV010000119.1 GCA_014324065.1 Hormoscilla sp. SP12CHS1
TCAGGGCTAATGATTCCCTGGTAACGCTCCCCTTTCTTGATTTGTGTCAAGTCAGTTTACTTTAAACGAATCGCACAATCCAATTATCATTAATTACGGCGGTAGCGATCGTGTTCGGAGTGTTGACAAGCTCGCTCCTAGCCACCCTGCTGACTTTTGGGGTATATTTGATGGGAAACTTGTCTCAGGATATGGTCCGACTGAATCAGTTGGTGAATAATCACGAACTGGGATACTCTCGCATGACAGATGGCATATATTTGATCTTCCCAGACCTGTCTCGCCTGGATATGAAAAATATGGCGGTGTATGGCATGGCCGCTTTGCCAGATCGCCTGACTCTGCTGCTCAATGCTGGCTATGGTTTGGTTTACACGCTCGGACTGCTGGCGATCGCGATCGCGATTTTCTCAAAGCGGGAATTTTGAGAATGGAGAATGGAGAATGGATAAAGAGCAAAAACTGGAAGAATTAAAAAGTTTGTTTGCCCAGATGGATAAGGCGCTGATCGCTTACTCGGGTGGGGTAGATAGCACTTTGGTGGCTAAAATAGCTTACGATGTTTTGGGCGATCGGGCCTTGGCAGTAACGGCAGCATCTCCATCTCTGTTGCCAGAAGAGTTAGCAGATGCCCGCAGGCAAGCAGCAGAAATTGGCATTGCCCATGAGATCGTCGCAACTCATGAGATGGATAATCCTAATTATACCTCTAATCCAGTCAATAGATGTTACTTTTGCAAGAGTGAATTGCACGATACCCTCAAACCCCTAGCCTTAGCACGGGGTTATCCTTATGTAGTAGATGGGGTGAATGCCGATGACTTGGGAGATTATCGTCCGGGAATACAGGCGGCCCAAGAACGGGGGGCCCGATCGCCCTTAGCAGAAATAGGCGTCGCGAAAGCGGAAGTGCGAGAAATCTCCCAGCTGCTAGGTTTACCCTGGTGGGACAAACCTGCCCAACCCTGTCTCAGTTCCCGCTTTCCCTATGGAGAAGAGATTACCATTGAGAAATTGCAGCGGATTGGTAGAGGAGAAAGATATTTGCGTTCCCTGGGATGGCAAAATATTCGAGTACGTTCCGAAGGAGACACGGCTAGGATAGAATTACCACCAGAACAGATTACCGAATTTGTCTCCAGCACGGAGTTACCGAAGTTAGTGGCAGCGTTTCAAGAATTTGGCTTCCTCTACGTTACCCTCGACTTAGAAGGATATGTCAGTGGCAAGTTGAATCGCGTATTGACCCAGACAGTGGGACGGCACCCAAGCCACTGGACGAACTGCCTCACAGAAGCGGGCGATCGGGGCCGCATTCGCCTTCGGGGTTTTGGTGCGAAGCCGTTCTCCTGAGCGCATCCTCACTGGATTAACGACGATCGCTATATGACAACCAGCATTGTAGAGAAATTCAGCCAACGCTTCACCATAGATGCTAGTGCAGCGCGGCAGAAATAATCCACCAGCCAGATAGTGGCTTAAAGCCTTGCTCCAAAAGAATTTTGAATTTTGAAGAAAGAATTTTGAATTCCGCGCAGCGGTACTGGTGGCTTCCATGCAAGCGTGGACTAAGGGCATTTGATGTCTCTCTAGCCAGGTGAGCAACTGGTCGAACCCTTTGTCGTCATTAGAAAAGACTTTTGGTTTTGTTTTGCCGTTCTACTTCAGAAAAATCAGCATCAGAGCATCATGTTATGTCTTCTTGGAGATGTCGTGAACTGTTTGTGTCATAGCGATCGCCCCCCAAAGATAAAAATCTTTGTCAAATATAAATTCCCGATGTCTGATAGGTATTGTGGATGAAAAGCACGGGAATAATGAAATGGAAAAAGTGCAGAAAGCTCGTGGTGACCAAACGGGGTGATCTTGAGCCAGTATCGGATATTAACTGCGTGAAATGGCTGCTAGACTGGGATCGAGTCCGGGCAAGCTTCTCTCGGAAATAATTATTGAAGATAGTCTATAATGGCCAAGGAAGATTGACGCGATCGCCCCCCGAAGAGCAAAAAATTGTCAAACGGACATGTCAGAAGTATAATAGGGATTGTGGAGTACGAGAGAAATGATATGGAAAAGAAGCCGGAAATCATCGTGGCAGTCTACGAGAATGGGATGTTGCGCCCGACAGTGCCCGTATCCTTGAGCGAGGGTCAAACAGTGCGACTGCGGGTGGTGCCGGAAGTTTCGCCAAGGGCACCAAAGACTGACAGAGAAAAGGTACTCCAAGCGGCAGTTGACGAAGGATGGCTGAGACTTCCACCCAAATATGGTCAAGTCGATCCTGCCGAACATGCACGGCGTGTACGCGCTAGAAAACTGGTGAAGATCGAGGGCAAACCTCTATCAGAAACGATTATAGAGGAGCGCGGCTCGTGATAAATGCTTACTTTCTGGATACGAGTGCTTTGGTAAAACGCTATATTGCTGAAACGGGAAGTAATTGGTAAAAATTGTCAAACTGACATGTCAGAAGTATAATAGGGATTGTGGAGTAAAAGCACGGGAGAAATGATATGGAAAAGAAGCCGGAAATAATTGTGGCAGTCTACGAGAATGGGATGTTGCGCCCGAAAGTGCCTGTATCCTTGAGCGAGGGTCAAACGGTACGACTGCGAGTGTTATCCGAAGTTGCCCATGACCCACCAAAAACTGAGCTAGATAAGGCATTCCAGTTGATGGCTGATCAAGGATGGATGACTCTCCCACATACCGATCCTAATATCAAACCAGTTTCCCAAGAAGAGGTATGTGAACTGGCTAACAGACTTGGGGCAAAACCGGGCAAGCCTCTCTCGGAAATTATCATTGAGGATCGTCGCTGATGGCAAACGCTTATTTCCTCGATAGCAGCACCTTGGTCAAAAGGTATGTGACTGAAACTGGTAGCGCCTGGGTGCAAGCGCTTACAGATCCCCAGGTGGGCAATTCTATAATTGTAGTCCGCATCACCTGGGTGGAAGTTCTAAGTGCTTTCGGTCGTCGTCAACGGGAAGGTAGTTTAACTGCTGCTGAAGTTGTTGAGACTATTGACAAGTTCCGCTCTGAACTGAATAGTCAGTATAGAGTGATAGAAGTTGACCAAGCAATATTTGAAAAAGCGGGTGAATTGGTTGTTCAATATCCCCTACGGGCTTATGATGCTATGCAACTGGCAGCGGCTATGCGCATTCGATCGCTCGTCAGTCAGATGCCAGATACGCAACTGGTTTTTGTTTCGGCAGACGATCGCCTTCTGAATATTGCCCAGACTGAAGGCTTGGTGACTGATAACCCCAATAATTACCCTTAAGCGCCTGATCGCCCATCTCACTACTCAATCAAGAAACCAGGTTTCGCTCCTGGTTACTTGGTTAGAGGGCATGGATGGTGAATATGGTCCCATCTGGATGACCAGATGCAGGGCGATGGATATGTCTCAAACAGACAGCAGAGAATGATAATAGGTATTGTGGATGAAAAGCACGGGAGTAATGATATGGAAAAAGTGCCGCAAACTGTTACTGCTGTATACTCTAATGGGGTTCTGTGCCCCCTAACTCCAGTATCCCTGAAAGATGGCGAAACTGTGTCGATGCAAATCTGGCCATCTGATCCAAAGCAACAGGTGGAACAGGTGCTCGCGTTCTTAGTTGATCGAGGAGTGCTGAGGACTGCGCCCAAAGGAGGTGATGTCGAGCCAATATCAGAAGAAAAACTGCGTGAAATGGCTGCTAGACTGGGAGCAATACCGGGCAAGCCTCTATCGGAGATTATCATTGAAGATCGTCGCTAATGGCCAAGAAAGATTGACGCGATCGCCCCCCGAAGAGCAAAAAATTGTCAAACGGACATGTCAGAAGTATAATAGGGATTGTGGAGTAGTGGCAGTCTACGAGAATAGGAGGTTGCGCCCGACAGTGCCCGTATCCTTGAGCGAGGGTCAAACAGTGCGACTGCGAGTGGTGCCCGAAGTTGCCCGTGGAAAACCAAAGACTGAGCTAGACAAGGCGTTCCAGTTGATGGTTGACCAAGGATGGATGACAGTTACAACTGAACAAGGTAAAATAGATACAGAGCTAGAATAAAAGTGGCGTACAGTGTTTGAAAAGCTCAAGGAAAGACCGGGTAAGCCTCTGTCAGAAATTATTATCGAGGATCGTCGCTAATGGCTAAGGGAGATTGACGCGATCTCCCCCTTAAGAGAAAAAAATTGTCAAACGGACAGGAGAAAGTTATAATAGATATTGTGGAGTAAAAGCACGGGAGGACTGATATGGAAAAGAAGCCGGAAATAATTGTGGCAGTATACGAGAATGGCATGTTGCGCCCGCAAGAGCCTGTATCCTTGAGCGAGGGTCAAACAGGGCGACTGCGAATGGTGGGAGAAGTTGCCCATGACCCATCAAAGACTGAGCTAGATAAGGCATTCCAGTTGATGGTTGACGAAGGATGGCTGAGACTTCCACCGAAACATGGCCAAGTCGATCCTGCGGAACATGCGCGGCGTGTACGCGCTAGAAAACTGGTGAAGATCCAGGGCAAACCTCTATCAGAAACTATTATAGAGGAGCGCGGCTCGTGGTAAATGCTTACTTTCTGGATACGAGTGCTTTGGTCAAACGCTATATTGCTGAAACGGGAAGTAATTGGATTCAATCTATTACAGGAGAATGCTACGAACAGTAAGTTAGCGATCGCTCAAATTACTTGGGTAGAGGTGCTCAGCGCTATGTCACGCCGTCAGCGGGAGGGTAGTCTGTCAGAGCCGATTTTGACTCAATATGCCGCGACTTTCGCGAAGACTTCGATCTTGAGTACAGAGTTATAGAAGTTGACCAAGCGCTGTTTGAAAGAGCTGGTCAACTGGTTATCCGATACCCGCTAAGAGCCTATGATGCTGTACAATTGGCCTCGGCGCTGCGCTGTTGATCGGGTTTGACTCAGACGCCAGGTACTCAACTGGTTTTTGTTTCGGCTGATAATCGTCTCCTGAATATTGCCCAGACTGAAGGTTTGGTGACTGATAACCCTAATAATTACCCATAAACGCCCGATCGCTTGGCCTTGCAAGCAACCCCGATTTTTCGGACCGTCCGAGGGCCGATCGGGCATTCAACAACCCGCATACCCGTGGGGCCAGGGAGTCGCTGATAAATCTTGCGCAATATCGATCTTTGTGAGTATAGTGAAATATAACAAGAGAGATCGGGGCTACCAAGGCATTCGCGGGACAAAGAGGCCAACTGGAGGGGCCTTTATGCCCTGTGGGCTGGAAGCCTTGCATCATCGGCTTTCCCGGCTGGGGGTTGGTAGCCCAGTAAATGATTCCGGGAGCTCCATAAATGATTCCGGGAGTCAGGGAGATCCCTGACTCCGATTTTTCGGGCCGTCCGCGGACCGTAGGTCTCACTCCGAACGCAGAACTCCATTGAGGGGGCGATGGCGCTCTGGACCAGAAACCGGGTTTCTGCGGAGATTTTCCCATCCCCGCTGGAGATAGTAAAAGAAACCCGGTTTCAAGGGCTTCACCCCCTAGCCCCCCGATCTCGGTCAGACCAGAAAAAAGCACAAGCCGACCTCATTCCGGGTATAGTTACAAGCAGAACATAGGGGCGATCGCACTTTGCAGTTAAGCACCCAAATTATATTATGTCTGATTAAATATTCATAATAAAAAATTTTATCACCCGTAGGTTGGGTTTCGCGCTTTGCTCAACCCAACCTACGAAAATATCTTTTATTATGGTTAATCATCCGGACATGATATTAAATCATAATGCTATTAGTCGGTTTCAATTTCAACCGACTTTAGCCTCTAGCCTTTGGGTTTGAACCCTCCGTGTATCGTGGGTAGTGCTCAACCTGCTCAACCGCGCTCCCACGATACAGGTCAGGCTGTGGCTAACAGCGAATAAATCATCTTGGGGATCGCACTTTTATGTTATACCATTTGATTAAACATATTCGGTACCTTACGCTGCACGGATGCGCCCGATTTTTCGGGCCGTCCGCGGACCGTGCGGAGGCGGGAGCCTCATCGGACTGTTCCCAGGTAGAACCTGGGAACGAGAGGGTATCGGGGCGATCGCACTTTGAGGTTAAGCACTCAAGGGACAATATTGAAGCAGGCGCATAATACTATTATATTGAAGCATAATGCTATTAGTCGGTTTTAACCGACTTTAGCTATTAGCCTCTGGTTTGAACCAGAGGCGGGCTAACAGCGAAGAGATCATCTGGGCGATCGCACTTTAATGTTATACCATGTGATTAAACATATTCGGTAGCTTATGCTGCACGGATGCCACCATCGGAGGCGGGAGCCCCATACCCTCCCGTTCCCAGGTAGAACCTGGGAACGGGAGGGTATGGGGCGATCGCACTTGGTGCATAGGACGGTTATGGTAGAGTTACAAACATATCATCGAGGCGATCGCACCGGTTCTTCAGCTTCCGGATCGCGGGTTAGACAAGCACAGACTCTGCTGATAGAATCTTATATAATAGCCACCCAGCGCCGCAAGCACTTTAGTGCTTACTACGAACGGCAAGCACTAAAGTGCTTACTACGAACGGCAAGCACTTTAGTGCTTACTATGAACGGCAGACTATAACGAATAACATAGCCATGACACAAACGAAAAATGACATCCTCAGTTCCCTCAACCCCAGTCAGCGCCAAGCAGCCGAACATTTTTGCGGTCCCTTGCTGGTCGCCGCCGGAGCAGGTTCTGGCAAAACCAGGGCCCTAACCTATCGCATCGCTAACCTCATTCTCAAACATGGCGTCGATCCCGAAAATATCCTGGCCGTCACCTTTACTAATAAGACCGCACGGGAGATGAAAAATCGCATCGAGCAATTGTTTGCTCAACATCTGGCTCTCATCCGCTACGATAAACCTTGGTCAGCTTTGACCCCCGAAGAGCAGACGAAATTGCGATCGCGAATTTACCACAGCTACATCAAACCCCTGTGGGTGGGAACATTCCATGCACTGTGCGCGCGGATGCTGCGCCCCGACATCGAAAAATACCAAGATGCACGAGGACACCACTGGAATAAAAACTTCTCGATCTTTGACGAAGATGATGCCCAAAAACTGGTCAAGCAAATTGTCACCCAGGAACTGAATCTAGATCCGAAAAAGTTTAACCATAAGACCGTGCGCTATAGCATCAGTAACGGCAAAAATAAAGGCTGGTCGCCCCAAGCATATCAGGAAGCAGAGCCAGATTATAAAGGTCGGGTCATTTCCCAAGTATACAGTATCTACCAAGACAAGCTCGCCGAAAACAACGCCCTAGATTTTGACGATCTGATCCTGGTTCCCGTGCAGTTGTTTCGGCAAAACGAGCAGGTCTTAGCCTACTGGAACCGACGCTTTCGTCACATACTCGTGGATGAATATCAAGATACCAATCATACCCAGTATGACCTGATTCGTTTGCTGACCACAGGAGGAGTCAATTCCTATAGCTTTAATGATTGGGAACAGCGTTCGATATTTGTAGTGGGAGATGCCGACCAGTCCATTTATAGTTTCCGCATGGCAGATTTTACCATTCTCCTTGACTTCCAACATGATTTTGGCGATCGCCTGCCCGATGAGGAGACCCGCACCCTGGTAAAGTTAGAAGAAAATTATCGATCGCGAGAACATATCTTAACAGCGGCCAATCACCTGATAGCCAGAAATAAGCAAAGAATAGATAAAGTGCTTAGACCAACTCGGGACCCGGGGGATCCAATATACCATTATAGCGCCGATGACGAACAGGAAGAAGCGGAATTTGTCATCCAGAGAATTCGCCAGATGAACGGGGATAACCCGGAACTGCACTGGGGTTGCTTCGCTATACTCTATCGGGTTAATCCCCAGTCCCGTGCCTTTGAAGAAATTTTGGTGCGATCGAACCTGCCCTATAAAATAGTAGGAGGGTTCAAATTCTACGATCACAAAGAAGTAAAAGACGCCCTTGCCTATCTGCGGATCCTGGTAAACCCAGCAGATAGTATTAGTCTGACCCGGGTAATAAATACTCCCAAACGCAACATAGGCAAAACCACAGTTGACAAGCTGATGAATGCGGCGATCGAATTAGGAGTACCCTTATGGGAAATCATTAACGATGCCACATCTGTGAATACCCTGGCCGGGCGATCGGCCAAAGCAATAATTCGCTTTGGCCAGTTAATCGAAAAATGGCAGCAGGAAGTAAAAGTAAATAACATGAAAGCTTCTGAGATTGCCCGGGGAATAATGGAAGAATCTGGTTACGTAGAAGACTTAAAAAACCAGGGAACGGATGAAGCGGAAAATCGACTGGAAAACGTTTTTGAACTGTTCAACGCCATCGCGCAATTTGAAGAAGATAATGAAGAAGCAAATCTAGAGAATTTCCTCGCCGAGGCGGCCCTGGCCTCAGATTTAGATAACTTAAAAGAAGGGCAAGAAGCAATCTCCCTCATGACCTTGCATTCTGCCAAAGGACTGGAGTTTCCGGTAGTATTTTTGGTAGGATTAGAGCAGGGATTATTCCCCAATCACCGCAGCATCGAGGATCCGCCGGCCTTGGAAGAAGAACGCCGCTTGTGTTATGTGGGCATTACCCGCGCTGAAGACATGCTATTTCTAACACATGCCCTGAAACGTCGCCTCTGGGGGGGTTACCGGGAAGCTGCTATTGCTTCCCAGTTTCTGGACGAACTACCTCGCGACTTGCTCAGTTCCCCTCATCGAGGCCGTTCCCGTCGGGTCTCCTCTGGTACGTCATCTCAGACAAGCACTCCTCAAAATTGGCAGAAGGGCGATCGGGTCATTCACCGCAGCTTTGGCCCTGGCGAAATCACTCACGTCTTTGGCAAAGGCCAGAAAATCTCTGTCGCGATCAAATTTCCCGGGGCTGGCCAAAAGATTATCAACCCGCAACTAGACCAGCTGCAAAAATTAGAATAATTCGACGAGCTGGGTTTCGGCCAGAAACGGCCCCTCCCCGTATTAGAAGCACCGCTCAGTAGCCACAAATTACCTAACCTATGACTGTAAATCCCCGATTTTTCGGACCGTCCGCAGGCCGATCGGGCATTATTTACGGGAGTAGTGCTTAACGGCGCTGGTTCCGTTAAGTGTTTGATTCAGCGGCACCAGCGCCTAACTAACTAGTTCATAAAATCAGCAGCTCTGATGAGCTCACATCAATGTCAAGTAGGGTGGCAGAGTATTCTCCGATTTCAATGGTAGTACCTTCTGACCTTTGGTGCAACCGCATATCTGAGGCACTCGAACCTCTCTTAGGTGCTATCTACCTCGCTGCCGCTGTCGTCTGGTTTAGATGAGACCATTACTGTTCACGTAAGAACGAAGAAATGGCATTAACGCCAGGTAGGAAGAGGGTGTATCCTTCCTCACTAGCATCTTCACCAGGGATGTTAATGAAAGCGTGCTTATCATCACCCCCGAACCACAGATCTGAGGGAGTCAAATCTCCTGTTAGCCTGATCAATTCCGTGTCAAGCGTAAAATTCAGGAAGGTATCCTGGCCACGGTCATCTGAGTGGATAACTATAAAGTCGGTGCCCTTTCCGCTGATGAAAGTGTCGTTCCCCTCTCCGCCGATGAAAGTGTCGTTCCCCTCTCCGCCGATGAAAGTGTCGTCTCCATCTCCGCCCCTGAGAGTGTCGTTCCCTTCTCCGCCGATGATAATGTTGTTCCTGCCCAAGATAGAGGACAGTCCATATTCACCAAGAGGGCTCACATCAATGTCAAGTAGGGTGGCAGAGTATTCTCCGATTTCAATGGAGGTACCTTCTGGCCCATTGTGCAACTGTATATCTGAGGCACTCAAACCTTCTGTTAGCTTGATGGAGTCCTCGCCAAGGGTAAAGTCCTTGATGATAGTCCGGCCCTCATTGATAACAAATGTATCGGCGCCCGCTCCGCCGATGAGAGTGTCGTTTCCAGAACCTCCGTCGAGATAGTCGCCCCCATTTCCGCCCCAGAGCTTGTCGTTCCCCTCGCCGCCGAGGAGAGTGTCGCTTTGATCTCCACCGTGGAGTATGTCGAAACCAGAGTCTCCGCTGAGATAGTCTTCCCCATTGTGACCGTAGAGGTTGTCGTTGCCATCTCCGCCGAAGAGAGAGTCGTGTCCAGATTGGCCGAGGAGGTAGTCGTTTCCATTTCCGCCAAAGAGAGAGTCGTGTCCATATCCAGCTCCACCATCGAGGAAGTCGTCCCCCTCTCCGCCCAAGAGAACGTCTTTTCCATGTCCACCGTTGAGGGTGTCGCTTCCAGCTCCACCGTAGATCGTGTCGTGTCCATATCCACCGTGGAGGTCGGCGTCTCTCGAAGCGCCATAGAGTGTCTTACTTGATCTCCGTAGCGCTTGAGAATAGCCGACTCAGGTTGCTCAGAACTCATGCTTTTGTACTCCTATTGATTTTTGAGGTGTCTGTGTGATAAACCTTATTCAGGAAACAAGTAGAACATTTTTGTGCTGTTATTGTACTAATTAAATAGCGAACAAGCTATATATGATATACTTTTTTGTAGGCTCTGACATGTTTTTTATTTTTTTTTAATTTTTATGTTAACTAGGGCGTGTCATCAATTAGAAAAAAGCTGCTCTAGCCCGCAAGGCCAATAAGGCCGTGCCATAGGCAGCAGCGGTGTTGACGGGCGTCATCATAGGTACCTGTAGATGACGCCCGCGAATAGCAGTCCAGGTGGGATTCTTCGCGCCACCACCGGCAGTATAAACGCGACTCAGCACCGTGGCACCGAGTTGTTGCAGCAGTTGATAACCCCGGGCTTCAATTTTGGCCATACTTTCCAGTAAGCCATGCAAAAATTCTACCGGGTTATCGGGACGCGGTTCTATCGCCAGCGGTAAATTCGGGTCGTTAATGGGGAAGCGATCGCCCGTTTGTGGTAAAGGATAATAATCTAGGGGACTTGCAAGGGCTGGATCTATCTTCTGACTGAGATATTCTAACTCTCCATCGGTAAAGAATTGCCGCAAAACGGCCCCTCCCGTATTAGAAGCACCGCCCACTAGCCACAAATTACCTAACCTATGACTGTAAATCCCCGATTGGGCATTATTTACAGGAGTAGTGCTTAACAACTTTAGCACTAAAGTAGAACCGAGAGAAGTCACCGCTTCCCCAGGAGTGCGGGCCCCGCTAGCGATAAAGGCCGCAATACTATCTGTAGTACCAGCACAGACGATACAATCACGGGGTAAACTCAGCGAAGATGCAATTTCTGGTTTTAATTGCCCGATCGGGCATCCGGGGGCAAGAACTTGAGGCAAATAAACTGTGGTCCCATCCCATTTTCGCGAATCTTGGCCCATATTCAGCCCGCGCAGGCGGGCTTTGTTTGTGTAGCCCCACTCTTTAGGGTGGGGGTTCCGGTTAAATTCTAATTCCCGATTTTCTAACCAAGCTGGGTAGGATAAAGTTTCCACATCGTAACCCAGTTTTAAGGCATTGTGATAGTCGCTGATACCCAATTTACCATGCAGATGGAATGCTAACCAATCAGCTTGATGTAAGAAATAATAATTTTGAGTTGGGTATTGGACGTGTTCCATTAACGACAGAAGTTTGGCGAGGCTGGAAGTAGCGCTGATTACAGTATGGTTTGGAGGGGCGATCGCCTTCATTTTTTCCATCATTACCACACCCCGGGCATCATTGTAAAGAATAGGGTCTTCAACGGGTAATCCATCAGCATCGCATAACAATACTGTAGAGGAAGTACCATTAATTGCGATCGCCTTTACAGTTCGTCGTACATCTATCGGAATTTGTTCGATCAGGTAAAATAAAGTATTCTGCCAGTTATTTGTCAGATTCTCTGGTTGGATAATTGTTTTTTGAGCAAAATCATATTGTGCCTCAGCTTGAACAATACCAGCAACATCTATGACTACTGCCCGTGCCCCAGAAGTACCAAAATCTATGCCTATATAAAAATTCATTCTGTCTATCGTAGAAAATAAATCGACAGTAACGCTGTCCTTATCCAGACTTACATGCGCTTATTTGTTGCATCCAAATTACCAAATGCTATTAGTCGGTTTTAACCGACTTTAGCTGCTATTAGCCGGGGGTTTTAACCCCCGGCGGGATGACAGCGTAGTCAAGGAGTTTGAACTTCCCATTTCTTATACCTCAATTTTAATTTCAATTTTCAATTTCCCAAAGTATAATCATGCCGTCTGCGCTGCTACTAGCAAGTATTTTTCCATCGGGACTGAAAGCTATCGCCTTCACCTCGCTTTCATGATTATTGAGAGTAGTCAGCAATTTGCTAGTATGGAGAGCCCAAATTTTGATACTCTTATCCTTACCGCCACCGGCGAGAATCTTACCATCGGGACTGATGGCGATCGCCTTAATTTCGCCAATATGTTCGGTCATAGTGCTTTCTCGTTGTCCTGTAGCCATATTCCAGAGATTAATTTCGCGACCGTGACTGCTAACCAGGGTTTTGCCATCGGGAGTAAAAGCGACAGATTCAACTGGCAGAGAAACATTTTTGAGAGATTGTTTTTCTTTCAGGGCATTGAGGTCAACTAGATGAATATTACCGGATTTCGTGCCAGCGACCAAAGTTTGCAGATCGGGACTGATAGCTACAGCATTCACCCATGAATTACACTTAAAAGTTTGCTTGTGAGTGCCATTAGAAAGATTCCAGAGTTTAACAGTTCTGTCTCTGCTACCCGTTACTAGAATTTTGCGTTCGGGACCGATCGCTAGAGATACTATACCTTCGTTCGCTGCAATCTGGTCTAGGAGTTTGCCCGTATCCATTTGCCACAGCTTAATTTGGTCGTCACTCCGACTCGCGCTAGCTAATATTTTCCCATCGGGACTGATGGCGATCGCGCTGACCGCCGATTTTCCGGGTAAAGTACCAATTAGCTTAATTTGGGGCATCCCCTCCAGCCCCAACAGCAAGATCGTACCATCGTCTTTATCGCTCACTAAAATCTTACCATCTTTGCTGAAGGCGAGCGCCTGCACTGCTGCCGCTTGGTACTGGATGCTGTGGGTAACCTTAATATTGATACCAGTAGATGCCGTTGGAGAGTTATTTCCTGCTGGCATCGATTTCAGCAAATGTGCGATCGGCCCGCGGACGGTCCGAAAAATCGAGAAAATAGGAAGACCGCCATTTCTGCCATACCAAACCCCTGCACCTGCCAATGCGAGGATAAACAAACCTGCAACCAAAGGGTTAACTGACGGCAATTTTAGCTCCATCCTTCTGGGTCTGCCCAGTTGCGTGGGAGTATATGCTATTGGTGGTGGTTGCGGTAGTTTATAGGAATTCTGTCCATATCCAACAGGTGCCTGCACCCGGGGATAGGCAGGCAAATGCTGTAATGGCGCTGGCACGATCGGGATTTTTTTCGGTTTTAGCGGTTGTAGATGCTGCCCGCTTTGCACTGCCGCTACTGAAGGAAAAGGGTCCCGTCCTTTTAAAATCCGAGTCCTTTCGCACCAAGGACAGCTGCGCAGATGATTGCCATAGCGATGCTGTTCATTTTTAGCGCAGGTTACCAAACTATCTTCCGCCTCCTTGAGTGCGATTTGCCAAGTCTTAGCATTGGGGCGAACGCTAGGGTGAGAATGTCCATCTTCAAAGCAGCGCATAAATAGTTGCCGCAATGTCGGATGCAGTAACTCTATCGGCGGTGCTGCTGGCATCGGATTGAACGGCACCTTCCGACTGCCATAGGGAAAGTGATTAGCAGCAATGCGCTTCTTGATCGGGGGCGGTTCGCCCGGCAACCTGTAGACACCAGCAAAAGGATGAGTACCTTCCATTAACAGTTGGAAAATCAGCACCGCCAACCCAAACATATCCTGTTCTGGCCTTCTGTCGAAATCAGCAAAAGACTTACCACCCTGCAACTCTGGTGGTGTAAACTCTGGCTTGCCTACTCTACAGCGATAAACCGCCCCAGTCTCGCGATCGGGAACCTGCAAAGAATCCATATCCACGAAAGTACAAAGGGCCGTCTCTGTCAAGAGAATATTCGACTCATTCACATCACCTATACAATAGCCCCTAGCATGGAGGGCACCAACAGCCCCTGCCAAATTGCGGGCCGTGCGATGGAGATAAAGATAATTGAACAACGGACATTTCTCGCGGCGACTTTTAGGGTTATAAAAATCAATCAACAGGCGCATCTGAGTCACTCGCGGCATCAGAAAACCCCCCACTTGAGCTGTCCCTGTAGTTAACAGTAAGTCAACAGGCCAAGCGAAGGACATATGTCCTTGTGATGCCGTCGGATTATCCGGCGGGTTTGCCAGCATCGCCGCCAATTTGTGGTCATGCATCTGTTTTGGCTGGCGATAAACCTTTGCTACTAAACTGGGTTCTCCGGAGACAGCGAATACCCGCGCCTCACCGCCTGCCCCTAGTTCTGACCGATTATCGAGAGTTATTAATTGGCCATTGGATTGCCGTTGTAGCCCCATAGGTTTCTTTATGCCAATTGGCAATTTTTCATTGCCAATCGTTAATTATGAATCTGCGCTTGGCTATGACACGAGGGTGTTTACACCCTCGCGGCATGGCTAAATTCGGTTTGATGACTACCAGACTGTTAAAATAATTGTAGCATGATGAAAGCAAGTCTGGTATTCCCCCATCCTGGTCGGGCAGCGTAGGGGTCGTTACCCGGGGATCGTGTCCAGAGACGCCCAGCCATGTCGCTGCCGGGGCAGGCGAGCGACAGGCTGGGCGCTCACGGTCCGCGGACGGCCGGACACGACTGGCCCACCCTACATTTATCGCTTCCCCCTTTAGTCATCAGCCATCTTTGGATTCAGAGTTGCTAATAAGATCGTTAAATCATCATCCGTGCGTTCTGTAATCCGAGGGTGACGCAAGAATTCCATCAATTGCACCTTTGCCGACTCTTCATCTGTTGCCTCTGCTACAAACCGAAACAGAGGTGAGAAAAAGGGTGGGTGGGGCGTTCCTTCGGGAAGTTTCAATGCCAGTCGCTGTAGTCCATCGGAGAAGATCGCTAGATGAGAGACTTCCCCCCGCCATACTTTGAGTTGGGCCCCTTCTACCGCTTCTGGTGAGAGCAAGAATACAGTTTCATTCGCATATTCACCAGTTTCAGGAGTAGTGAGCGCATTGAGATTATCTTCATTATCCCGCACCACTGCCGCCCCGTCACCCACCTGGGCCGCAGCAACCACTCCTGGCGCAGCTACTACTACAATTAAGGTTGTCGCTAAATCCCGCAGTTCCACATCCCGCGCTACAGCAGCCGCCGCGATCGCCTGTTGGGCGGCTGCCAGGGCCTCACTCAAGAGCGACTGCCAAGCCCGATCGTCCTTTTGCAATTGTAACGTTGCAGTATTGTTACCCAGGGTAGCTACAGCGGTTTGAGTCGCTACAGCGGACCCCACCTCTGAGAGATCTGCCGAACCCGCACCATCAGCCACAGCTGCTACCAGGATCCCTTTTGGCAATCTAGCCCAATCATAGGCATCTTGACAAGGCTGTCCCCGATTTTCATGGCCCGTGCCCTGCACTGATGCTGGCACCACCCGCCAGTAATCTATCCGGTGTAAATTTTGCACTTTACTTTTATTCATCAGACAGTTCCCCAACCGGGCGGCGGCAAGGCCACCTGATCGTCTAGCTTAGAATGAGACACTGCTGACATACTAGCGGAAAGCCAGAGGAACATCTCGACAAAGTTTAGTCCTTTGAGCTTCACAGGCGTGCGGGTCACGATTTCCGCCAGACGTTCCATGTCCGCATTTTCCACCCCCACGGCAAAGAATGCCACATGCTTCTGAACCTCTTCATCTCTAATGCGCTGGGCGGCCTTACTGACCACATCTTCCCCTTCTCCCTGGGGCGACCCATCGGTAATCATAAATACCCAGGGCCGATAGTAAGCAATGCCATTGGCCCGATATTCAGCTTTGCGGGCTTGGATCATATCCAGAGCTTTGTGAATGGCGCTACCCATGAAAGTCTGGCCTTGGGCTGTCAGAATAGGCGGCTCGAACTGGTCGGCAGTAACGAAATCTTGCTCGATCCTGATATCGTTATTAAAGGTGACGATCGCCACTTCCACCCGGCGGGCCGCGAGGGAATCTTTAATCAAATCGGCTCTAAAAGTTTGCAGTCCTTGATTTAAGGCATCAAGAGCTGGTCCCTGCATAGAGCCAGAGGTATCCAGGAGGAGAACGCAGGGACAACGAGGCTCTGGGTTTTCGGCAAATTCTACTGCTTCGTCTAGTCGTAAGCTATCCAGCATGGCTATGGGGTCGTTGCTTGTTCTGTTTCATGTTCTTCTAATTTGTAGCAAGTCAGCAGTAACTTCTGTAGATCTTTCCCGTCGCATTTGCACCCCGGGCCATGAGACTACCGGCTCGTGTCCGATTTTTCGGGCCGTCCGCGGACCGTGAGCGCCCAGCCTGTCGCTCGCCTGCCCCGGCAGCGACATGGCTGTGGACACGAAGTAGAAGCTATCCGGGAAAGCTGAAAACCCGGTTTCTGGTGCCGCTATCACAGAGATCTCGCTGCTCTGACCAGAGAAACCCGGTTTCTTTACCGACGCGAATGGACCTTGTCAAGGAAGTGAATTATAATCTATTTAACACCAGTATATTGCCATGACACGAACACCCCATGACCGTTTTGCCAAGGATTGTCTGGAGGAACTCCTAAAATCTCTAGGCCAATTTCAAGCTCCCTTGGAAGTGAGAGACGAACCACGGCCCAGGAGAAAGAAGGCTGGCCACAAGGGGTATATTTTGCGCCGGATGGATATAAGCTCGCGATCGTCGTCATTAACCAGCTCCCGGCAATCAGAGAAACCTTATGGTTGCGAATACTAGGAAAGGGGCAGGTTCAGCAGCAGGCATTTAAAGAACTTTCCGATCTGCCCAAAGACGATCGCTTGCGTAAAAATATATTGGAACTCGTCGGGATCCTCTCTGAGTTAGGTGATCTCAGCAATTTGCAAGAACTCTGGCTGCAAAACAACTCCCTGAACGGTACGCTCCCCTCTGAGTATGGTTCCCTCAGCAATTTGCAAGTCCTCTACCTGTACAACAACGACCTGAGCGGTACGCTCCCCTCTGAGTATGGTTCCCTCAGCAATTTGCAATACCTCTACCTGCAAAACAACTCCCTGAACGGTACGCTCCGCCGTTGTTCTCCTGGACTCTTTGACCGCTATTGTAGAGGTGCGATTTGTTCAGGTATAAACTGTGATTCAGTTTATACCTGATTGGTTTCATTAGTTAGCCAATAACTGTGGTACTGTGCGATTCGTTTAGGTATAAACTGCTAGCAGTAAAAGCCTAATTGGTTTCATCAGCCAATAACCTCGGTAATCATGAGGGTTCAAACCCCCCCCTCCAAGTACGGGAGAGAC
>JACOMV010000120.1 GCA_014324065.1 Hormoscilla sp. SP12CHS1
TTGTAGGAAGCATCCCCGCAGGGGAACCCGTTCCCACGGGCAGCGGAGGGGTCGTTACCCGGATATCTGGCATCCCGGCGCGACACGTAGTCCGGTGCACGCTCCGGGCCCCCTCCGCTGCGAGTGGCAACCTTTCTCTGCGGGCTATCAACTACTTATGACCACACCCTCGTACTCATAGTACCCAGGATACAGCGCCCAATGATACGGCGATATCTCTTGTGTGCCGAGTCCTTTAGGACAAGAGCACAACAAGAGATATCGAAGACTTTACCCTCACGACAAAGAACTAGAAAGCTATGGCTCTTGGTATGCTCATCACCACTTCTTGGATAAACTGGAGGAGAAAAATAGCCAGGATCGGGGAAATATCAATACCACCTATAGGCGGAATGACGGAACGGAACAGGTTCAGATAAGGGTCCGTTAACTGGCTGAGGATAGAAAAGGGTGGGTCAAACCATTTAATATTGGGGAACCAGCTTAACAGGATCCGAATAATCAGCAGCACAAAATAGATTTGCAGAAAACTGCTAATTGTGGTAATAAGTAAATACATAGGAGTATTGTGAGTTTCTTGTGACTAGACAGTAGTTGGACTATCTCTAATTTAACCGATTCTGAGCCGAGCGGCTCAGACTGCTGGCGCGAGAACTGTCTCGGGTGTTAAAACACCTCTCCATTGGTAGGTCGGCCCTAGAGCTAATGGCCCCCCTTCCCGTTAGCATTGACATGACCCAGTTGCAGGCGGACATCGTCGATCGCCTCATTGAGTTGAGCAATTTTCTCATCTAGACCCTGACGTGCAGCTTCCATTCGATATTCATCTGGACTGTGCAGTTTGCGCCTAGAAGGTTTACGGGGTAATGCTTCGGGACCCTCGTTCCCACGGGGACGCCTGGGAACGGGCTCGGCATCCGACAACTGTGACAAGGCATCGAGATTCCGCCGGGAAACTAACAGCGCCCCCATAACGCCACCGAGGATACCACCGACCATCGATCCCAGGAGAAAGCCGCTGGAAAAATTATCTTGCTGATTCATTTTCATACTAGGCAATGCTATGTATTTAGGATAACCACTCACTGGCCGACTGGCCAAATCAGCTGGGAGCATCTCAATGCCAGAATTAAGAATTATACTCCGAACGGTCAGAAACTGCGGATAAGAGGGCAGTAATGATACTTTCGCACCCTTTCATAAGAAACCCGGTTTTTAGGCGATCGGCCCGTCGCAGTGTTTTAATCGGTGCCAAACGCCCGATCGCCTGCATCGCCCAGTCCCGGGACAATATAGCCCCGATCGTTCAAACCCTCATCAAGACAAGCGCTGTAAAGCTGTAAACTGGGATAAGCACCAGACAGTTTTTGTAAAGCGGTCGGTGCGGCCACCACAGAAATAATCCGCACCAAAGCCGGATCCGCGCCTCGCTGGGTCAGTTCAGTCATGGCATACACGATCGAACCCCCCGTCGCTAACATCGGTTCGCAGATCAGCACCCGGGTTTGAGGGGTGATCGCCTCTGGTAACTTATTTAAGTAACAGCTAGCCTGCAAAGTTTCCTCATCCCGGGCCAAACCCAGATGGTAAACCGAGGCCAAAGGCAGCAAAGCTTGGGCCCCATCTAGCAAACCCAACCCAGCCCGGAGGATGGGCACCACTGCTACTGGCACCTCGGGATTAATAAAAGTAGCAGGACATTCCCTCAAAGGGGTCTGCACCGTAGTTTCCACGGTCACCAACCAATCTCGGGCCGCCTCATAAGTCAGCCAGCGCCCCAGTTCTGTCAGGGCCGTTCTAAATAGTACAGAGGGGGTATGGCGATCGCGGGCCACAGCCAGCCAATGCTTAATTAAAGGATGGGGAGGGACGAAAACACGCAGTTGCAGACTCATTATGCCTAGGATATGACCTATCTGCACCATCATACCGCATGATTGAAAATTAAGAATTGAAAATTGACCAATTGAAAATTGACCAGTAGTCACTGACCACTGACCACTGACAGTTCAAATAAGGAGAATATGGTATTATCTAGGCGTTTGACGGGTTCCTAGCGGAGTCCGCCGGATGGAACAACGTACTCAGATCCTCATGCCACCTTGCCCATGCCACATGTATCTACCCCACCCCCAAATTTTGATGTCATAGTCATCGGCGCTGGCATTGGCGGACTGGTGACCGCCACCCAGCTTGCAGCAAAAGGTGCTAAAGTCCTAGTTTTAGAAAGCTACCTCATCCCGGGTGGCAGTGCCAGTTACTTTGAACGGCAAGGCTATCGCTTTGATGTCGGTGCATCCATGATCTTCGGTTTTGGCACCCAAGGCACCACCAACCTCCTCACCCGCGCCTTAGCTGCCGTTAATGTCAGCTTACAAACCATTCCCGACCCCGTACAGATCCATTATCACCTCCCCAACGGCTTAGATCTGAAAGTACATCGAGATTACGAACAATTTTTACAAGAGTTAACTGCCAAATTCCCCCAGGAACGGGAAGGCATACGCCGCTTCTATGACGAATGTTGGCAAGTATTCAACTGTCTGAACTCAATGGAATTGCTATCCCTAGAAGAACCGCGCTATTTAATGCGAGTCTTTTTTCAACATCCCTTAGCATGTCTGGGTTTAGTCAAGTATCTGCCCCAGAATGCCGGGGACATTGCCCGTCGCTATATCAAAGATCCCGAACTATTGAAATTCATCGATATAGAATGCTATTGTTGGTCGGTAGTACCCGCTGACATGACTCCAATGATTAATGCAGGCATGGTATTTTCTGACAGGCATTATGGCGGCATCAACTATCCCCAAGGCGGAGTAGGACAGATAGCCCAAAAGCTAGTGGAAGGATTAGAAAAAGCCGGGAGTAAAATTCAGTACAAGTCGAGAGTGACCCAAATATTGCTGGACAAAGGTAAAGCGGTAGGAGTGAAATTAGCGAATGGGAAAATATATCATGGCAAACGCATAGTGTCAAATGCTACCCGCTGGGATACCTTTGAAAAGTTACTGCCTCAAATACCAGCAGCAGAAAAGAAATGGCAGCAACGTTATCAAAAATCTCCCAGTTTCCTAAGTTTGCATTTAGGAGTGAAAGCAGAAAATCTGCCCCCAGGAACAGAATGTCATCATATAATTCTGGAAGATTGGAGTAAAATGGCAGCAGAACAGGGAACGCTGTTCTTGTCCATTCCTACCCTGCTAGACTCAAGTTTAGCCCCAAAAGGATATCAGATCCTACACAGCTTTACTCCCAGTTGGGTGGAAGAATGGCAAGGGTTGTCAGCCCGTGCATATGCAGAGAAAAAAGCAGCAGCAGCAACAGCAATGATTAACCGGTTAGAGAAGATATGGCCAGGAATAAAAGATGGGTTAGAACATATTGAAGTAGGCACGCCGCGCACCCATCGGCGTTTCTTAAATCGGCAGGATGGGACCTATGGTCCCATACCCAGACGCAAGCTATGGGGATTGTTAGGCATGCCCTTTAACCGGACATCGATACCGGGTCTATACTGCGTAGGAGATAGTACATTCCCGGGACAAGGGTTAAATGCAGTGGCGTTCTCAGGTTTTGCTTGTGCTCATCGCATTGCAGTAGATTTTGGTTTGTAGGCGGATGCGTAAGGATTGAACCGATGTAAATAAGAGGCAAAGAGGAGAAGAGAGAAGAGAAAAAATGTGGCAATGATATTGATAAGGGGAAAGGACAGGTGCAATAATCAACAGTCCGTGTCTCCAGGAGACAGGGCGGAAGAGTACACTGAGGATTATTGTAGGTAAAGGGGAAACCCAAAAGCAGAAAAATTAGGGCGTATCTGGCGCGAACGGTGCGCGAAAAATCGGTTATGAAAAAAGACTCAAGGGAGAATATTAATGGCTTTGATTTTGGATATTGATGGCAATGGCGAATTAGACGCCCTGACAGATGGCAGGTTGGTGCTGCTATATCTGTTTGAACAGTTGAATGAGAGTGTGATTCTTGGCTCTATCGACCCAGAGAATGCCACTCGAACTACCCTAGGGGAGATAGAAGCATACCTGGATAGTATACGTGACATGCTGGATATCGATGGCGATGGCACAGTAGACGCCCTGAGTGACGGGGTGTTGAACTTGGCTAATCAGTTGGGGGTACTTTCGGGGGTAATACAGACAGCTGTCAGGGAGGGTGCAACGAGAACTACATCAGAAGAGATCGGAGCATACCTGGATTCTTTACAGAACGAACTGCCAGCGGATGGGCCATTAACTGGTACAGATGGAGCAGATATGCTGATTGGTAATAATAATCTTACCAGTCAAGGGGCGGCACCAGAACAAATAATCGGTGGCGCTGGAGATGATACTCTAGTTGGCGGACGCGGTGCCGACCAGTTGACAGGGGGTGAAGGTGCCGATCGGTTTGAGTATTTGAGCTTGGCTGACAGCGGTGCCGACCCCGATCGTACCTTAGAACCGGGGGATAATATTCAAGATTTCGCTCCAACTGTTGATACAATTGCCCTATTGTTTGACGTGGCTCCTGGTACGCCAGTTAAACCAGAAGATGTGACAATTAACCTGATTTTCATCAACCTAGGCTTAGCTACGATTGGGCTTTCTGCTCTGAACACAGAGGACAATCAGTTCCTGCCCGAGCAATTTACCATCAGGTTGAACAATTTAGATCCAGCAACTACTGCCGAGAATATCCTCGGTGCGATCGTCTTTGCATAGGCCCTAGGGCCCGCCCGGATATGGGCAGTTAAGAATCTATCTGCACAAAAAAACCAGCCCAGGCGGTTTTTTTATCAAACGGATACCCCAATATCAGGTATAATACGGATAAAAACTCTGTGGATAATCTGCTATGGCGCATTGAATTAGGGAACAATATCCTTGAGAGATATACGGATATTTCATATTTACACAAAAATCTCTTCCGAGATCGTCATTTGCCTGTATTAATATAATTAAGGGGTGTTATCAAGGTCATACTCGCACATGCGAGCTATGTGAGTGACAGTGCAAAGAGAGGCATAGCCACAATCACAACAGCTATATAGAGGATGTGCGATTTTTCGGACCGTCCGCGGGCCGATCGCCAATATCCCCATATTTGGATAAACGCAGCTTGATAGAGGAGTGGAGACTATGGGGGAAAAACTAATTTTATCTGCGATCATTACTATTGTCTTTCAACTACATCTTGCTGTCAAGTCTGAGACTATTAGCCCAAAAATGTCAGGGATTGAGCAAATTAGCACTCATGGGATGATAACAGAAATAGCTAGAGAAAACCTAGACGATATGCTCAGGTGGTTGAGGCAGAAGCAAACAATGTTGAATTAATTAATAGGGCAGCGAATTGTTAATGGCTAATAGCTAATGGCGTCGAGAAGCAATTAGCTATTAGCCATTAGCGCAGGGAACATAGATTATTTGGCGGCGATCTTAAACTGATAAGAAATGGGTTCTCGGCTGTTGTTAACCACGACAAACTGATAGATACCAGTTTCAGGCAGGATAGCAGACCAGGAGGTTTTGGGCGAGTCCGCTAACAAGGAAGATCGCCCTCTATCTTGCAGATACATTGACAGCTCGGTGGTCCCAGAAGGCGACGCTTGCAGATCGACTTGTAAACGTTGACTTTGACCGAGACTGGCAGTGAATATTTTACCTGTACCGGGTGTCAGGGTGCCCGAAACTTGTTTGCTGTAGGTATTGAGCGCAAATTCGATTTTCTCTACCCTATGTGGTATGGTAGAGACTAGGTCAGAGGCGATCGCCTGCCAAACCTGACTGAAGGGATGTTTCAGAAAGGCGACAGCATTGTCAAATCGATCGAGGGGCGAAAAACCAAACAAATGCCGAAAGCGGGCATCGGTTAAATCATTCAGAGCCAGGCTACTGATGTTATACTGAGCGAGTGTAGCCTGCCAGCTACTAAGATCGGCCTGGGTGTAATTTCCCATCTGACGGCGGGCCCGATCGCTGATGGTCTCCAGTTTATCGAAAGATGCAGCGGCAATTGCATCCCACTGGGCCCGGAACTGGGCATCAGATGGTTTATCGGTCAATTGACGACCTTTTAAGTCCGGGTTTTGGGCGTAGAATTGCTGGTTGACTAAATTGATGAAAAAATAGTTGTCAATGCTGAGGGACAAGCGGCGATCGTGCAGTCTTTGTTGGCGCAGCTTTTCCTCTGGGGATATTAAAGTTTGATGAAGTCCAGAACCCCCGGTCCGGGTATTGATCCAAGCATTACGTGCCCAGAGGCCAACGCCACCGATACTAGCAAGCAGAAAACCCACCAGGAAGATTTTCCTCAAACTGAATTTACTCAGAACCGTAGCAGTTGTAGTGATGTTCCTAGCAGCATAGGGGGATCTGGAGGCGGTAGCAGGAGTAACGGGAGGTGGTGTGAGGGGCCTGGTGGTGACGGGATTGGGGACGGGATATGAATTGAGGACTTCCAGTACGGCACGGGCATTGGCAGGGCGATCGCCGGGTAATTCGGCCAGCATGTGGTCCAAAAGAGCGGATAAATAGGGGCTAATATTAATAACCTGTGAGTGCCAATTCCATTGTAGAGTATCGGGGTGCATCAGGGACTGAGGTTCCCTGTCTGTCAGCAACACTAGACAAGTGGCGGCCAGGGCATACAGGTCACTACGAGGAGAGACTATCCCCATCTGCATTTGCTCATTAGGGGCATATCCAGATTTACCCAGCAGAGTGACTGGTGCATTAGCAGCTTTGGGATTAAGCTGAGAGGAGACCTTGGCGGCTACTTGCTTGACGCCACCAAAATCAATCAGCACGGGTAGCTGGTCAGAATGCCGTAAAATCAGATTTTCTGGGGAGATATCCCGGTGAATAACACCTTTGGCATGGATGTACTCTAACACGGGCAATAGCTGAATTAGCAATTGAGTTACCTCGGCCTCATTAAAGCAGAGTCCCTGACTTTTACGGGCTGTCAGCAACTCTCGGTAGCTTTGACCCTCGGCATAATCCTGCACTAGAAACAGATACTCGTTATTACCATTTTTCACCCGAAACAGCTCTCGGAACCGAGGAATCTGGGGATGTTGCAGTTGATAGAGGACGCCAGCTTCCCGGGCAAAGAGTTCCTCTGCTTTTTGCAGGGCGTCAGGGGTTTGCACCTTGGGGGCAAATTGCTTGAGTACGCAGAGTTCGCGGAAGCGATTAGTATCTTCAGCTAGATAGGTGCGGCCAAAGCCACCATGCCCCAACTCGCGGACGAGGCGGTAGCGATCGCTCAAGATTGAGCCTGGATGAATAGGACTGTTCATAGCAAAAACCAAGTGAAACCTACATTTTGAAAGATCGAGGCAGGAAATATAAAGTCGGGAATCTGTGTCCCTCGGTAGGAAGACTAGGATGGATCCATAGGGTGACTTGACTAACGGCCATCTTCATAGTATCTAATAGTAGAAACTGCCTTCCTGATTTAAGCTGCCCAATCCCGAGGGGGTTGTTGCCATGAAATTACCTTTTGGTCGCAGAGCCGAGTCTAGGGTCGAACCCCCTGAAGCTGCCAGTTCGGGTTTAGGAACCTTCGGTGGGGTCTATACACCATCGCTCCTCACCATCCTGGGCGTGATCATGTACTTGCGCTTTGGCTGGGTAGTCGGTAATGTGGGTTTGATCGGCACTCTGCTCGTCGTTACCCTCTCGACATCGATTACCTTTTTGACTTCCCTGTCCATCTGCGCGATCGCCACTGACCGGGTAGTGCGGGCAGGGGGTGCCTATCACATGATTAGCCGTTCCCTAGGCATTGAAACGGGAGGTGCGGTGGGCATCCCCCTCTATTTTGCCCAAGCACTTTCGGTAGCCCTCTATACCATCGGTTTTGCGGAGAGCGTGGTGCAAACCTTCGGTGGACTGAATCAACTGTATGTAGCGCTGATTACCACTATTGTCGTAGCAGCCCTGGCTCTGACTTCAGCTAGCATCGCGATCAAGGCCCAGTATTTGATTATGGGAGCGATCAGTCTGTCCTTGCTGTCTTTGCTGTTCGGACAGCCGCTCGAAAATAGCAATATGGAAATGTGGGGCGCACCAGCAAGTGATTCAGAACCATTTTGGACGGTTTTTGCCATTTTCTTCCCTGCCGTGACGGGCATCATGTCGGGGGTAAATATGTCGGGAGACCTGAAAGACCCGACTCGTTCCATTCCCATTGGGACTCTAGCAGCTGTCGGCACGGGATATGTAATATATATGGTCCTACCGATTATACTAGCAATGCGGGCAGATGCAAGCACCCTCATTGCCGAACCCTTGATTATGAAGCAGATGGCGTTTTGGGGAGATGCCATCTTGCTGGGGGTGTGGGGGGCGACTCTCTCTAGCGCCCTGGGCAGTTTCCTGGGTGCCCCTCGGGTTTTGCAGGCATTGGCCAGAGATGGGGTATTGCCCCGTTGGCTGAGTTTTCTGGGCACGGGTAGCGGGCGAGATGACGAACCCCGTGTCGGTACTGCTGTTACTTTGGGGGTGGCGATCGCGATTGTCTGCATCGGGGACTTAAACTTAATCGCCCCAGTGCTGACGATGTTCTTTCTGACTACCTATATGGTACTGAATATCTCGGCGGGTATCGAAGGTTTCCTGCAAAGTCCCTCCTTCCGTCCCACCTTTCGCGTCCATTGGTCCCTATCCCTGCTGGGGGCCCTGGGCTGTTTGGGGGTGATGTTTTTAATCGATGCCTTGACCACAGTCGTAGCTGCCATAATTGTCTTAGGGATCTACATTTGGCTGCAACGGCGGGAGTTAGAAACAACTTGGGGGGATGCCCGACGGGGAATATGGATGGCCCTGTTGCGGGAAGGCATCTTTCAGATATCTCATGCCGAAGACGCGAAGAACTGGCGACCCCATATTCTGGTGCTTTCTGGCATCCCGCGAAAACGCTGGTCTTTAATTGAATTAGCAGATGCGCTGACGCACAACCGAGGTTTGATTACGGTTTCTAGTGTATTGCCCAGCGGTAAACGGGATGTTGCTCAGCAGGCAGAGAGTGAAGAAAAAATCCGCGATTATCTGGAAAGGCGTGGCGTGCAGGCCCTGGTGCGCTTGGTGACGGCCCCGGACCCCTTTGAGGGGGCCTTGCGACTGGTGGAAACCTATGGGTTGGGCCCCCTGGTCCCGAACACGATTTTGCTGGGTGATAGCGAGGCACCCGAAAGGCGCGATCGATACTGTCAGTTAATTGCCCAGATCCATCGGGCGAAGCGGAATGTGGTGATTTTCCGGGAAAATCACGATCGGGGATTTGGTCGTCGCCGCATTGATGTCTGGTGGGGAGGTTTGCAAGCTAATGGGGGTTTAATGCTAATCCTAGCCTATCTGCTGCGGACTGACATAGGCTGGCATGATGCTGAGATTTATCTTAAGCTTGTGGTTCCCGACCGGACTGCTGCTTGGGCAGCAGAGATAAATGTAGACAATCTGATGAAACAGCTACGCATTGGGGCTGTGTCGCAAGTCCTAGTGGCTGACGATCGTCCCTTTAATGCGATCCTGCACGAGTCGTCAGGGAATGCTGACTTGGTATTTCTAGGGATGGCGAAGCCGAGGGATAATTACACCCAATATTATGAAGGCTTGCAAGCCCGTACTGCGGGTCTGCCTCCGACGGTGTTTGTGCTGGCGGCCCCGGGTTTTGCCTTTGAGGAGGTTCTCACCGAGAGTACCCCGAGTCAAAAGTGATTGTGGGTGGTAATAAACATGTAGTGATGACACAACTAACCCCTGCCTTAGCTATAATAAAGGAGAATAATGAAATAATGAAAAATGGCTCTTCGCATTGCTATACCTGGATTTGATGGTTTTGTCGAACAAGAGCGGCTGATTGGCAGGGAGCAGGTGTTGTACCCCTCACGGGTAAAGGTTTCAGGCACATTAGCTATAAATTTGGCATACTAGATTGAGAAGAGCCTGAAAAATAAGCAAAAATAATGGAGGTTGAAAGTGACTGAAGACAGAAATCATGAAATTATAGTTAAATTCCAAAGGAGAGAATACAGGATAGAGGTAGTTGACCATGAGTATGTGCTCAGTCGTTGGAAAGAGATTGAAGAGATTCTTTATCGAGTATTTGCTGAGTCTAAATTTAGTGGTAGCTTTGGCAGAACTCGCCCAGCATAACATACATATAAAATCGTGAGTGAACCCTATCAAGAAGGAATAAAACACGTTATTGCGCTGGATGCAAACAATGATATTTTAGGAGGGTTTTTTGCGATCCCCGCCGATCGGCCACCAGGAAAAGAAGATTGTGACTTGGGATGGATGTTTACTATTGAGTTGCATATACGGTTTCGCCATGAAGTGATGGACGCAATTGTCAATAAGGTACATGAGGTTACTAAGTCAGCGGGCTTTAAACGCATCATTACCGAGATGGGAACAGAAGCGGGAGCAAAGTTCTTATCCAAGAAATACAATTACGTACAGACGCCTACAGAGAATCAGCACAATAGATGGACTAAAGAACTGATTTGACTTGATGTAAATTAACTTGACTGGCAAATTTTATCTTGGGACTACCCAAAATCATGAAGGATCAATATCAACAGCTTGCAAAATATTACGATGATTTAGTTCAAAAGAACAGAGATTATCAGGCAATAGCTAATCATCTAGCTGAGATAATTGGAGATAATAGAAATTTATTATCTCTAGGTATTGGGACTGGTTTAGTTGTTGAATGTTTACTGGAAGTAGAGCCAAGGTACAACATCACAGGAGTTGACAATAGCCAATCATTGCTGGATATTGCTAAAA
Organism: Hormoscilla sp. SP12CHS1; assembly: GCA_014324065.1. GTDB lineage: Bacteria > Cyanobacteriota > Cyanobacteriia > Cyanobacteriales > Desertifilaceae > Hormoscilla. The sequence goes on from JACOMV010000120.1 coordinate 10,803, forward strand.
AGAAATTAGGCGAGAAAGTAAATCTCCATTGTCAAAGTGTTTCCGATCTAAATACAGCTTGTTCGCTATTTAATTAGTACAATAACAGCATTTAGTAAACCAGTTCTTAAACGTATTTGTTCCCATC
>JACOMV010000121.1 GCA_014324065.1 Hormoscilla sp. SP12CHS1
TAGCCTCCTGCGGTGAAAGTCGCACGTCCGGTTTCGAAAGGGAGGGTCGGGAAGCGATTCCCGGCTCGACCCCTGACTACTGATTGGCGCCTATCGGGATAATGAAGTCAGTCCCGTCCATCCCCTGATGCTGACCTTGGCAGATATTGGCAAAACCGCAGCAACGGTGCAGACTATTACCCTCGCCCCCCTCAGCCAAACCGATATTAATTATCTCATTGCCGATACCCTCAGTTGTACCCCCGATCGGGCCCGGCCTCTGACGGAATTACTCTATCAAAAAACCCAATCAGTTTCTCTTGTCCTTACATGCAGATGGCTGGATTGAGTTTAACTTTGAGGTGGAGTTAAATATGATGGCGGGGCGCAAAGCCTTAGCTTCAACTGCTTACGGGGCTGCTGTGGGATACTTAACTGTGGGTCAGCAGCTTCTGGACCCCAATTGCTGGGAACGCAAGTACGACCTCACCTTAGGAATTTACCAGTTAGCAGCGGAGGCCACATACCTGAACGGCGAGTTTACCGAAACCGATCGCGTCTTCGATTTGGTGTGGCAAAATGCCTTGACAGTTCTCGACCAAGTCAAGGTTTATGAAGCCAAAATTCAAGCCTGGATGGCCCAGAACCAGCCCCTCCAGGCGATCGATACCGCCCTGCCATTCTTAAGCAGGTTGGGAGTTTTCGTTCCCTTCGATCCTCAACTGGCCGATCTGGAAGCCGAACTGGCGGAAATTAGAGCTAATTTGGCTGGCAAAGACATTGCTAGCTTAATTGACTTACCGTTAATGACTGCACCAGAAAAGTTAGCGGCCATACGCATTCTCTCCAAAGTAGTTCCTGCTGCCTATGCAGGAGTTCCTAAACTGCTGCCCGCGATCGCGTACAAACAGGTGAACTTATCCCTCAAGTATGGTAATACTGCTGAATCAGCTTTTGCCTATGCTAGCTACGGACAAATGCTGAGTGCAATTCTCGCCGATATCGAGTCGGGCTATGAATTTGGGGAGTTAGCTTTAAGGGTGCTATCCCAGCTCAATGCCCAGGAACTCAAAGCCAAAACCTATACGAACGTTAATTTTTCTGTAAAAATTTGGAAGGATCATATAAAGGAAACTTTAACCCCTTTGCTCGAAGCTTATCAAAGCGGACTGTCAACGGGAGATTTACAATATGGTTCCTATGCCGCCTTGAATTACTGCCTCCATTCCTATTTGGTCGGTAAACCACTCCCCGAACTGGCAGTCGAAATGGCAGACTACAGCAAGCAATTCCGTCAAATCAAGCAAGAGACGGTATTAAATTATCACGAAATATTGCGGCAGGCGATTTTGAATTTGCTCAATAGCAGTGAAAATCCCTGTATTCTGATTGGAACTGCCTACGACATGCAGACAATGTTGCCAGTTCACCAGGAAGTAAACGATCGCTTAGCTATTTTTCACTTGTCTGTCAATCAAATGGTTTTAAGTATTATTTTTGCAGATTCTCAAGAAGCATCGATCAATGCCAAGCGGGCGGCTGAATATTTGAATGAAAGCACGGCGTATCTCGAAATTAGTATTTTCTATTTTTACGATTCTCTAACGCAACTATTACATTTTTGGGAAGCATCAGCATCGGAACAAAAACAAATTATAGAGCGAGTGAAATATAATCAGAGTAAGATAGAAAATTGGGCTAATCACGCGCCCATGAATTATCTGCACAAGTTTTACCTAGTAGAAGCAGAACGCCATCGGGTAGAGGGAGAATATCTGGCGGCTATGGAGATGTACGATCGGGCGATCGCCTTGGCCAAAGAAAACGGCTATATCCAAGAGGAAGCCCTAGCTAACGAACTGGCTGGCAAATTCTACCTAGCATGGGGCAAAGAAACTATTGCCGAAGCCTACATCACCAAAGCATACTACTGCTATAGCCGTTGGGGCGCCCAAGCAAAAGTTAAAGATTTGGAGTCCAAATATCCACATTTGATTGCTCCCCTGCAAGTTACAAATAGCAACAGCATTCAGTCTGCCATCCCCAGTTCTTCCACGAGTAGCAGTAATTTCCACGCCACCTTAGATTTAGATACAATTGTCAAAGCCTCCCAAACCATTTCCCGGGAAATAGAACTGGAACATTTGCTCGCCTCCTTGATGGAAATCTCCATCCAGAATGCCGGCGCTACCCGAAGTTATTTAATTTTAGCCACTGAGGCGGGACTCCGGGTGGAAGCAGAAGGACTGGTGGACGAACAGCGCTTTCGGGCCTTGCCATCCCTGCCCATCGAAGGGAGTCAGGGGTTCTCAGGGGCCATTGTCAACTATGTCGCCCGCACCCAAGAAACCCTGGTGTTGAAAGATGCCTCCCGCCAGGGGTTGTTTATCCAAGATCCCTATATCCTCCAACAGCAACCCAAGTCCATTCTCTGCCTGCCCCTGGGCGATCGGGGTCACCTGAGGGGAATCCTCTATTTAGAAAACCATCGCCTGGTGGGGGCCTTCACTCCCGATCGAGTGGAAACCTTAAACCTGCTAGCAGCTCAAGCAGCGATTTCCCTAACTAATTCTCGCCTGTACGCATCTCTGCAAGAGGAGATTGCCGAGCGCAAACAGGCCGAAGCACAACTTAAGAGTTCCTTAAGGGAGAAAAATATCCTGCTCAAGGAAATTCATCATCGGGTGAAGAATAACTTAAACGTGATTGCCAGCTTGTTGAATCTCCAGTCCGGCTATGTGGAAGACGAGCAAGTGATTAATTTATTTACAGATAGCCGCAATCGCATCCAGACAATGGCCATGATTCACGAACAGCTCTATCAATCTCCCGACTTAGGGCGGATCGACCTGGGAGAATACCTCCAGAACCTGCTGAATAACTTGCTTCTGTCTTATCAAAATAGCGATCGGAACATCGGCTCCCATCTGGAGCTAGAACCGGCGATGGTTAACCTAGAAACAGCCGTTCCTTGTGGGTTGCTAGTCAACGAACTAATTGTGAATTCCTTCAAACATGCTTTTCCCGATGGCAGTGGCAGTGGAAAAGTTGATTCAAGCAGCATTCGGTCATTTGCTCCAATTGACAAAAGATTACCGCGATCGTAACGCCGAACAATGTTCTCCCGGTGTGTTTAATAAAGCAGTGGTGACTTACCCCACCATATCTCCACCAAAGGTGCGCGATAAGATAGAGAAGCTGGTGGGAAAAGATGGTCTGGGCATTACGGGCGTACAGATGGCTTATGATGAAGCGGTATCGATCGCCATCTTCTTTCTGTGGCGAGAGTTGGGCGGGGACTTGAATATAGGGCTGGAGTCTTTCAAAACTCGCTGTCGCCAATATTTCGACCAATGGTCGCAAAATGTCTTGGTGCTAGATATTGGTGGGGGAACGACGGACTTGGCCTTGATCCGCCTGACACTCAAAGAGGAAGACCCCTTTGAACCAGGTGAAGATCGAGGGGATGGGGGACGCTACTATATCCTGACTCCCAAACTGTTAGGTTCTTCGGGTCATTTACAGTTGGGAGGGGAGTTGATTACCCTGCGGATATTCCAACTGCTGAAAGTGGCGATCGGCGATGGCTACGGGAAATCTGGAACCAGAACTATTAAAGATTCAGCCAGACGAACTGAACGATCGGTTCTTGGAGAACGGCAAATTTGTTAGTGGTAAACTGCTAGATAAAGTAGACAAGGAAAACCCCGAAAGCGATCGGGCAGCCTACAATGATGCCTTAGATGCTGCGGAGAAACTGCTGCCCACCCGTTGGAAAAATGCTCCAGCATCTCGCCAGCAAACCTTTTACAGTCTGTGGGAACATGCGGAAAGGGCAAAACTGCTCTTGGGGCAAGCCTCTGGGACCAAAGAGGGAACAGAACCTACCTTCATTATGGACGGACAGCAAATCGCCGAACTACTAGCCCAAAACGATATCCAATTGCCCCAAAGCAGTCTCAATAATTTAAGCGTGACCCTCACAGTGCAGCAATTTGCCAATGCGGTAACCGGCGTGATTAAAGAGGCGATCGGCATCGCCAAAGGGCTGATGGAGAGTGGCTTAAGGAGACAGGAAGCTCCTCAGGAGAATTCATCAAAAGAGCAACTAGATTGGTTAATATTGTCAGGCAAAACCTGTAACCTTGACTTGGTACGAAAGGAGCTGAAGCAGCAATTTAGCAAGTCCGATCGTTTCGTGTGGAACCCAGAGAGAATTACCTTTGTGCCCGAATACACATTAGCAAGTCTGATCGTTTCGTGTGGAACCCAGAGAGAATTACCTTTGTGCCCGAATACACAAAGCTGCTGTTGCGGGTTCCTGAGAGGGAGGCTGACTCTTGGCGAACTCAGGCTATAAATCTGGCAAAAGAGGTTGGTTTTTCAATAACAGAGGCTAAAAAATCCCTGATTCCACTTCCCTTAATCGGAAACTTCAGCCAGGACAAACAAGTTATTTATCCTGGGATAAAAGTCAACGGGAACGATAAGGTGGGGTTGTATTGGTCAGAAAGACAGGGTTTTGATTCGCGACTGGCGAAAGAGAAACTAGAGGGAGAACTAAATTTACTAGCAGGCGTTGTTTATATTTGTCTCAAGTTCATAGAAATAGACTCCAATTTAAACCATGCTTTGAAGAGTGTAGAAAGGTTTCGTGTCATATCTTTGAACGAGGAGTCACAGAAAGATAGGTCTCGACGGCGCTGATCGATCGCTTTGGGCGTGCTATAACTGCTGATAAAAGTGCCGATCCAGTAAAGATCCTGCGTGGGAGACTAGACCTAGATGAGGCAATTCACTCTTTGGTATATTATCCCCCAGCAGATCGCTTTTCTTGGTGGGGGAAACTGCAACAGCAAGCACGAGATACTCTCCAACAGGTGGCCGATCGGGCGCGTCAGGCCGGTCATCAAGTGCAGGTGCGATCGCTATGGGGATCCTTTGCTAATGTTAGTTCTCGGTCAAAGGACGACTTAGAATTAGATAGTGGAGGAACTCCTGGGGAAGTGTCGGCTTGCCTGCGAGTTTATGATAAGATCGATGAAGAAGTATTGCCTGGGAGAGTGCTGTTTCGGTCTTTACGTTGATAATCTTCACTCTTTTGCACAGAAACCCGGTTTTTGGGAAAAACCGGGTTTCTTAATTCTTGATGAAGATGTAGCGCAGAAACCAGTTTTTTTGGGAAAAATCTGGTTTCTTAATTCTTTATTGAGTGTTCCCTAGCTCATCGTCGCACCACTGCGATCGTAGTTTTTCCGGAAACTGGAATGAGGCTTTCCTTGAATGTGGTTCCAATATTTAGCTGCTTCCACCGGTAATCCCGCTTCCACTGCCGATTGACCCAGCATCGATTGCTGGCGATTCTTAACTAGATGATGATGACGCATCATTAAGGCCCGAGGTTCAATAGCAGACATTCTCACTTCCTCCGAGCGTATAATTGATCTGTGATTAACTGTTGACTATCAAACCGGTTGTTCTAGCTCATCGTCGCACCACTGCGATCGTAGTTTTTCCGGAAAGTAGGATGGGGTTTTCCTTGAATGTGGTTCCAATGGTTAGCTGCTTCCGCTGGTAATCCCGCTTCCGCTGCCGATCGACCTAGCATCGATTGCTGGCGATTCTTAACTAGATGATGATGACGCATCATTAGGGCCCGCGCTTGTTCTTGAGTAGACATCTGAGGATCCTCCTTTGCTTTTCAGACCAATGGTTAACTTTCTTTCTCTTACATTTATAACTATAACCAACAAACTGTAGCGAAATTAACAAAATAGCCCTACTTTACAAAAATTTACACAATTTTTTCTTGTGTAACCGGCGAATAACAGCAATAGCACAACCCACCAGTAGTAGGGTGGGCACCGCTCACCAGTAGCTAGAGCGCCGGTCAATAAACAGGGCTTGGAGTGCGGATGGTAAAGCATTGAGATCTCGAAGATACCTGCATCTATAACCCGGTTTATCGCTTATAGAACGCCGGTCAAGCGGTTCGACTTCGCGGTCTCAGAGGATAGAAAAACTGGCGATCGCTAGGGCCCGATCGCCCCAACCCGGGCAGGCGAGACGCCCGCTCTACGAACCTGGAAACAAACCTGACGAAGAACGGGACTCAGGACTGCCATCCTGTGGTAAGCTCTTGGGAATCAGTAATGGTACAGGAAAAAATAAGTGTCAGTTGAGGAGCATTTTCTTAAGGTCGGAGCCCTAGATTGGTTTTATCGGGAGTCTTTACCAGTAAATAATAGCGACCAACCACCGGTGCTGCTGCTACACGGCTTGGTCTCCCAGAGTTACAGCTATCGGGAAATTATGCCAGTCTTGGCCGAACAGGGGTTTCGCGCGATCGCCCCGGACTGGAGCGGTTTCGGTTTCTCTGCTAAACCTGGCAAGCGGGACTTTGCCTACACCCCCGATGCTTTCGTAACCGCCTTGGCAGCATTTATAGATGCCTTAGAATGCGATCGTCTTTCCCTGGTCGTGCAAGGATTTGTCGGATCTGCCGGTTTACAATATGCTCTGCGTCACCCTGAGAAGATCGCACGCTTGGCAGTCCTGAATACCCCCCTTTCCACCGAGGCCCAGTTGCCCTGGAAGATCAAACAGTTAGGGTTGCCCTTGCTGGGAGAGGTATTTACCCAAGACCCCCTGTTGGTCGATCGCACTTTGGAAGGCGGCGGCCCCTACCAGGTAGCAGATAAAGATTTAGATGTCTATCGCCGTCCCTTTCTCCAAAGTTCGGCAGCCGGACGTGCCCTGTTGATCACCGTCCGCAACCTCCGGCTACAGCAGGTGACCGCAGAAATAGAGAAGGGCTTTAGCCAATGGCCGCAACCAACCCTGATCGTTTGGGGCACCTCAGACCCCTGGTTACCCTTAAGCCAGGCCCAAAGCTTTGCCAGTTCCCTGGCCAATGCCGAAGTAGTCCCCTTAGAACAGGTCGGACATTATGCTCAAGAGGACTGGCATGAAAAGGTTAGCGAGGTTCTCCTGCCCTTTCTCCGCCGTCAAGAAACTTAGTTGGTTAAATCAGATGCAGAATTCTGATATATTTTTTTAACATAATCGCCCCCACCTGGGGCAGTTTCATTTGTTGAATAGCAAGATAGGATGAAGTTATGTTACGATATCGCTCTTTTCTAGCTTTAGTATTGGCACTGGTGACAGTGTTTGTAGTCAGCTGTGCCACGCTGACAGCCCAGCCGCCCCTATATGACCAGTCCAAGCTAGCCCAAGTTAAAATCTTCCTTCCCACAATACTTGCCACCCGCGATCGGATGCCAGAACTAGAGAAGTTGATCGAAGAACGGGACTGGGTATTTGTCGGCAACTTTATTCACGGACCCCTGGGAGACTTGCGCCGTGAGATGAAAAGCTTGGCTCGTAACCTGCTTCCGCCAGACGACAAAGCAGCAACAAAAGCGGCCGATCGGTTGTTTAATGACATAGAAGCCATTGACGCCGCTGCCGAAGCAAACAGCTATGCCCAAGCAGCGGTTAGTTACAAAGCTGCTATTAAAGATTTTGACAGTTTCTTGGATCTGATTCCCACAAAGGGTTAGTCTCTCTAACCTGACTTTCCGACTTCTCTGTTTTTACTCTCGGGTGGGCGATCGCCCACCTGACTATTCTAGAATTATGACTCTTGTAATCATCATCGGCTGTGGCGCGATCGGGGCCATGACAGCCTATGAACTCAGCCAAGTTCAGGGACTACAAATAACTGTCATAGACAAGCAACCCCCCGCCCAAGCAGCAACAGGTGCGGCCCTCGGGGTGATGATGGGCATTATCTCTGGGAAAGTCAAGGGTCGGGCCTGGGAACTGCGCCAAACTAGTATCCGACGCTATGAAACTTTGATTACAGAACTAGAAGAGATTACACAGGGCCAGATCCCTTTTAATCGTCAAGGCATTCTCAAGCTTTGCACTGAGTCCGAAGAGTTAGAAAAAGGGCAACAGTTAGCAGAAATTCGTCGGTCTCAGGGCTGGCAACTGGAAATTTGGGATGCCGATCGCTTATTATCTCACTGTCCCCATTTGAGCGATCGCTTCTACGGTGCGATCTATTCTCCCCAAGATAGACAAGTCGATCCTACTGCTCTCACCCATGCCTTGGTTACCGCAGCCCAAGGCAATGGCGTTACATTTAAGTTTGGTGTTAATGTAGAGGGGTTAGCAACATCCGACGGAGGCCGCTGTCTTATTCAGACTAATGCGGGAAATATGAAGTGCGATCGCTTAGTAATTGCAGCTGGGTTGGGATCTACAGAGTTAACAAAATCTTTACAAAAAACTATTGACATTCGCCCAGTATTAGGGCAAGCTGTAGAGTATGGGGGAGTGAGCTTGGGAAATCAGGAGTTTCAGCCCGCTATTACAACAGATGATATCCATATCGTGCCCGTGGGCGATTGCGCTGCGCGTACAAGGCTACGCCTACGCGATTGCGCTGCGCGCACGCTAGGCGAACGGAATTACTGGGTGGGATCCACCGTAGAATTTCCCACAGCTACAGGTGAAATAGTAGCAGACCCGAGGAATTTGCAGGTGGTTAAGGAAAAGGCGATCGCCATTTGTCCCGCCCTTGCAGATGGGGCGATCGTCAAGCAATGGTCGGGTTTACGTCCCCGTCCGGAAGTTGCGCCAGCCCCCATTATCGGTCATATGCCAGGTGATGATAACATATTGCTAGCCACAGGTCACTATCGCAATGGCATCTTACTCGCACCCGCCACCGCCCAAGCAATCAGAAAGGCGATCGCGTAGGACAGGCAAGATGCCTGTCCCGGCATCTTGCCTGTCCCGGCATCTTATCTATCATTAGCCAGCTACAGCTGCATCCGTTTTTTGCTTAGGCATACTCAGTTCTGTTGTCACTACTGCCACCTGTTCATCAGATATCATAATTGACACCTGAAAGCAAGCCCCTAAAGCATCCAGATAAGCTAATACTGACTCAAAAGTGCGATCGGGGTTAGCACTTTCCAACTCTCTAACCCAGCTGAGTTCAACACCAAGTTTTTGAGCAAGTTCAAGTTCTGTAAGTCCAACTTGCTTGCGCAGATCCCGCATTACCTGCGTCAAAGCGATACGGAAAAGTTCTTGTTTCTCCACCAGACTTTTCTGGGACAATTTCCGACATAAAAGCGAGAACATCACTCCCTAAATGCTTGTTTTTTGTCATTGCTTACTCTCCGACTCTACTAGATCTCGCCTTAGCTAATGAAAGTAATTTTCTGCGGAACCCCGGAATTTGCCGTACCCAGCCTCGATCGCCTGCTGTCCAATCCCTTCTTTGAAGTTGTGGGCGTAGTTACCCAGCCAGATAAACGGCGGGGACGCGGGAATAAACTAACACCTTCACCAGTAAAAACGGTAGCACTGACGCACAACTTACCAGTTTGGCAGCCCCAACGGATCAAAAAAGATGCCGCCACCCTCAGCCAATTGCAACAGGCCCAGGCCGATGTATTCGTAGTAGTAGCCTACGGCCAAATTCTTTCTCAAAAGATTCTGGACATGCCCCAACTGGGATGCATTAACGTTCACGGTTCTATTTTACCCCAGTATCGGGGGGCTGCACCAATTCAGTGGAGTCTATATCATGGCGATAGGTCAACTGGCATCACTACCATGCTGATGGATGCAGGCATGGATACAGGTGATATGCTGCTGAAATCCTTTACTCCTATTGGGTTACTCGACAATGCCCAGGAATTGGCTCAAACCCTTGCCAGTAGGGGGGCTGATTTGTTAGTAGAAACCCTGCTGAAGTGGGAACGTTCTGAAATTACACCCATTCGGCAAGATGCCTCGGCAGCTACCTATGCGCCACTGATTACCAAAGTAGATTACTTGCTGGATTGGTCCAGAAGCGCGATCGCCCTGCACAATCAAATTAGAGGATTTTGCCCCAACTCTGTAGCCTCATTTCGCGGTAAATCCTTAAAAATTACGGCCACAGCCCCTCTTGGCGATCGATACTGGCATCAGCTACCGGCAGAATTGGGCATTTTAGAACAGAATTGGGCCTCACTGTCTGGCAATGCTGGGCGTCCTGGAGAAGTAGTGAGCATTGCCAAGCGGATAGGACCAATTATTCAAACTGGCGAAGGATTATTGCTATTGCGGCAAGTCCAGCTGGCGGGTAAACGCGCTCAGTCTGGGTGGGATTTTGCCAATGGCGTCCGCTTGGCAGTAGGAGAGATGTTAGACAATGGACAGTAAAGTGAACAAGAGCGCAAACACAAGTAAGGTGGGTCGCGCCCACCGAAGGCAAGATTTTTCATAAAAACGACAAGAATCGCATGGTCCCACTGGGTTAACTGCACAGCGCACCAGTTCAGAATGAGCATTGAAGCGACAACTGGCGTCTCCCAGCACCCAGCGTCCATCGATCAGACTTTTCTCAGCTGGACGTGGTGCGGACTGGACAATAAGGGCAATTTTGTGCAAGCGATAGCGTCCTGACTTCAGCTTGTAGCGGTGGCGACGTTCTAGGACAGCGTAGGTTTTACCTTTGAGGTCGAGATAGTGACCGGGTTGGGGGTTCCAATCTAGTGTCAAGTTTCCAAGGGTCTGACGCGGATGCGTCAGAATTACCTCTGTGGGTAGAGAATCTGGCTCCATAATCAATGTGTTCCTGAATACATAATTATCCAAGATATCGCATCAACGCCGAAAGCCTGCCACTGTTTAGATTCTCAATAGAATTGTTTTGCGTGTGATTCGTTAGTCGCAAACCACCGGTGGAACCGATGGATGGACCGGCTCCTAGAGCGTCGGTCCATTAATAATACTTGACAAATTTCAACTACTGTGCATGCACGAAAAATACTTATATTATCGTAAAAATATCTGGCCTTCACTCCCTCTGGACATCATGATTTTATCCAAAATCTGTTCTACTGAACTGGC
>JACOMV010000122.1 GCA_014324065.1 Hormoscilla sp. SP12CHS1
TTTTCTGAGGTTTGTAGGACGGAAGTCCTCACTACAAACCTCAGTAAGGGAGGGTTGAGAGGCGACTGGAAGCTCGACCCCGACCGGGATAGGGACGGGCAGAAAAGCGCATTTGTACCAGTCGATGTCCACCAGACGGGACTAACTATCTGGTATAATTGAGAAAATCCTATTAAACTTGACTATAGAGGGAAAGTTGGGGGACAGGAAAATATGTCACAGAAAACCTTTGAGATTACTAAGTTATCTGAGAACTTAATAGATTTATTGTCTGATATTCAGAATCAGACAGAGGTGCTGTTGATTCGTGAGGGGGTCCCTTTGGCCAAGGTGATGCCGTTGCCAGTCGAGCAACCCGTGACATCCAAGGTCGGGTTAAATTATGGGGCAATGGTGATGAGTGATGATTTTGATGAGCCTTTACCTGATGCTTTTTGGGGTCTATGAAAGTTTTATTAGATACTAATGTGTTTATTTGGTGGGATAGTCAGCCTCAACAGTTATCAAATGAGATTGTGGAGTTTTTGCTACAACCGGATACAGTGAAATTTGTCAGCGTTGTGAGTTTGTGGGAAATTCAAATTAAAAGTCAGTTGGGAAAGTTAACCCTCAATCAACCGTTAGAAAAAATTTATCATAGCCAAAGTCAAAATGGAATCTCGTTTTTAGCGGTCAACCCTTCTCATGTTTTGAGGTTGGGGGTGTTACCGTTGCACCATAAAGACCCATTTGACCGGCTGTTGATTGCTCAGGTTATGACAGAAGAATTAACGATTTTAACGCGGGATAAGATATTTAATTTATATGGAGTCCCGTTGTTATCGATTTAGCTGAATAATACCAGTGCGGCATTCGTGCGGAAATCCAACCTGCGATTTGCGACCATGTTCGCCAGTACCCGAGAAACCTGGTTTTGACAAAAAACCGGGTTATTGGTGCCAATTCTACTTCCCTTTCAGTTGCTTCGCCTGTTCCAGGGCAATTTCTTTAATCGCCTCAGAAGACTTAGCATTGGAGGCCCCTTCGATCGCCTTAACAGCCAAATCTTGAACTTGCTTGAGGGCGGAATCAAGTTGTTGGGAGAGACTTTGAATGCGGGCTTCCTGATTATTAATAGTCTGGGAAAGAGATTGCAGCCTCAATTCATAAAAATGCTTCTGTCCTTCCACTTCTTTTTCCCGCAAATCAGCCTTCACCTTGGCTTGATAGCGACCGATGTTGCGACCGTTATCTTTCCCACGTTCCATATTCTCTTCCAACTTCTGGGGAAATCCCTCAACCTTCGTTTTGCATTCGGCAAATTCCTTCTCCCGATCGGCGATCGCCTTTTCCCGATCGGCCCATTGTTTTTCCTGTAGCTGGCGGGACTCAGCCAGTTCCTGGTCTAAAAGTTGCTGCTGATGTTCGTATTCATCAACGCTAAGATTGCGTTGCTGTTCCAAGTCATACTGATAGGAATCAGCATCACGCTGGCGAGTTTTTTGCAATTCATCAAGCCGTTCCCGGACCAAGCGTTCGTGTTCCGCTTGCTCTTTGGACCAAGCATTCTTGCGGTCCTGGGTTTCTTGCTCTAAAGATTCCCGGCGATCGTTAAATTCCTCTTCAAAAGCCTTAGAACTGTCTTCATACTGTTGGATTAAAGTATCCAAAGCATCCTCAGCGATCTCCAGATCGTGCAAATTTTTAAGTGCTTCAGTTTCATCTGCCACAGTAGACTGAACATCAGCCAACTTAGTAGCTTCAGTGGTAAGTTTTTCGGACAACTCACTCACCGCACCACCAAAACATAACTGAAGCTGATCGAGACCATCAATAATCTGTTCCATCTTGTCTCGATCGACATTAACAGCAGTCTGATTTGTCATCAATTCCACCACTGATGCTTGAACCTGGGAGGATTTTTCCGGCTGAGTCTCCCAGGTAGTGCGAGTATGGTTCCCAGAAGAGACAGCAGGTTTTTCCTTGGGCAATTGAGCAACTTGAGACTCCAGCTCTTTTTTCTCCTGCATCAATTCTTCATAGGCTTCCAAGATTTCCGCCTTGGTACTTTTTGAGGTTGGTTTTTTAGCCATGATTAATCTCTGTTGAATAGTTGAAAGTTCGTTGTTGCGTTAAAGCGCCAATTGGCGAATAAAGCGGGCCATGAGACATATCGACATTTTCTCTACAAAGCTTTCAGTCGGTTTTAACCGACTTTAGCTATTAGCCGGGGGTTTGAACCCCCGGCGGGCCATGAGACCAATCGATTTTAATTGCCAGAACTAGCAAAAGCTTTCATCGCCAAATCTTGTGCTTGCTTCATGGCAGTTTGCAGTTGAGCGGAAATGTCAGCAACTTGTTCAGTTTGCCGTTGAATTGTCTCCTCTAGAGATTTGATTTTCAATTCATAACCCTGTTTAGTACCTTCCCACTCCTTCTCAAACAAATCAGATTTGACTTTCGCTTCCCGGTTGATTTCTTGAATAGCCTCTTCCTTAGCTTTAATGTACGCCTGTTTCAGTTCCTCTTCAAAACCCTCGACTTTCTGGCGGTTTTCGTCAAACAAAGCTTGATTATCTGCCAAAAATTTCTCCCGTTCCGACCATTGCTTCTCCAACTCAATATTTCGCTCCCGCAACTCCCGTTCTTGGAGGCGCTTCTTCTCTTCGTAGTCATCGGTTTCCATCTTCCGCAGGCGTTCTTGTTCGTAGTTGTAGTCCCCTGCTTCCCGCTGGCGATCGCGATCGAGCAATTCCGCTTGTTCCTGGGTTTGGGCCTCAAACTTCTGCTGCGATCGCTCCCAAATCTTGTGATGCTGGGCGATATCTTTTTCCAGGGCTTCCTGGTTCGTAGCAGCGTTTTGTTCGAGGATCCTTAACTTTTCTTGATGTTCCTGAGTCAAGATATGGAGGGCGTCGGCGACAACCCGGACATGCTGAAGTTCTTGCAAATGCTGAGTTTCAATTTCAATAGCACGTTTGAGTTCGTCTAACTTGGCAGTTTCAGTAGAGAGTTTCTCAGAAAGTCCGTTGATAATGTTGCCAAAATCCAGTTGCAGATCCGCCAAACCTTTGACAATACTATCGCTAGTATAGTTAGAGACCGCTGCCAGAATTTCTTGGTTTTTTTCCTTTTCCGCTTCCTCCTCTTTGGTCGCGACTTTGGAATCGATTTTTTTCTGGGCTCGGATCTGCTCGAAGGCTTGCAGGATTTTGGCTTTACTGTCTTTGACTGCTGGTTGGTTCACGGCGGCTTTCTCTCCTTGACTAAGTAATATTGCTGAGTCGAACCTTCGATGCACAGCGCCCCTAATGTCGCGCACTGCATCGAGGCCAGAGCCCGACCCAGCCTTGCTTATTGATTTTTGCATCAACTTTACCCAGTCTAACCAATGTTGATTAAAACGTCAAGTCGCAAAAAATTTTTCCCAGGGGGCCGCTTGGCCGCTGCACCGGGCTGAAAGCCTTTGTGGGACTGGGTTTGACGGCGATCGCCTGAGTATCCCACTCCCACCCTCCCGGGCCCTGCCAGGGTCTGGGTGCCGGCACCCTCGGGCCTGGATCTGGTTTTTACCTTGACAATATGAATATTTGTGATCTAATAGCGCGCTCTATTTTAAGGCATTACTGATCGTATCCTCTAAATCAGCTTGAGACAGGGTGGTAACCACGAACACCTCTTGGACGCTTTTCCCCTGTCGAGCGATCGCCTTGAACCCTCCCCGAATGGGCACAGAAACCTTCAACTGCATATGCGGAGAATGACTTTTAGAGCGACTGATGACACCGGGGGTGACAGTGGTAATCTCATCGCAGTCAGTCAGCCGCTCTAAAACGGCGATTAAGCCATCAATGTGGGTAGAATGATTCCAAACTACTCTCCCTTTTTTTGGTTTGCCCATCAGTTTAAGCTTTTTCTAGGGGGGCCATAGTTAAACTGGCGCCAGTCAACTGCTGGTGGTAGAGTTCAGCAGGTTCCTGGGGGCCAACCCAGACAATCGCCAGACCTTCAAAATGCACCTGGTTGGTCAGTTCCCAGGCCCGATCGCTGGACATCCCGGGAATATACTTTACCAAGCAGTCGTGAACGTGCTGAAATGTATTGAAATCATCATTGAGAACGATGACCTTGTAGTTGGGATAGGGCTTACGGGTAACTTGACTTGACCATTCGGGTGCTATAGTCGGCGCAGTAGCCATCCCATAAACATCCGCTGAAAGAACCATAGCCATAGGCATTTCCCGAAATGATTAAAATTCTACTTTGATAATGTTAACCTAAGTAGGGTGGAATGGCACCGACGCCCAAGCTGTCATTGCGAGGGGGGGGAGTCCAAACCTTTATTGTGGGGAACTCCACCAACAGCCCCCCCCGAAGCAATCTCCCCACCAACAGCCTCTGGTTGAGATTGCTTCGGGGGGGAAGAAGAGTGCATTTCGGATGATTCTTCGCTTTGGCACCCCCCCTCGCAATGACATTAACACTTTTTCTCCATAGTCAGTGCCATTCGTCGTAGGGTGGGCACTGCGGTGGGCACTGCTCACCACATAATTTTCTCCCTCCTCTATGAATGTGGCCCTAATGGAGGCATCCGCCTCGAAAGGAGGCATTCCCAGGTAGAACCTGGGAACGAGGTTAGTCTGGGATGGAGGTAGAATGTGGCCTCGAAAGGAGGCATTCCCAGGTAGAACCTGGGAACGAGGGGAACCGATCGCTGTTGGGCCTGGTACGCGGTCACCGATCGCTGTTAACGCCAATCGTCCCAATCTTCGTTAAAGATAGAGGTATCGGGGAAGGCGATCGGGTTACCATTGTTCTGCAAGCGCAGTTGCAACAATTCCAGCAGGGGTGACGGTGCCGGCAGATCCTGCACGATCTGATAGGGCATTATTTCAGTTTCCAGGGCGAAAGCAGCAGTAATGCCAGCGGCGGCCCCAGCGGACCATTCAAAGGAATGTACTCGATAAGCAGCTGCGGCGATGTGGCTAGCGGCAATACTCTTACCGGCGACTAACATATTATCAATTTTTTGGGGAATCATGGCCCGCAGGGGAATTTGGAAGGGATAAGCTTGTCCCGCCCCTCGCCTTTCTGCCTTACGTTCGGTATTACCAGGGGTTTCCGGCGGACTCAGATCCATGCAGGGATGGAAGTCGATCGCGTAGTGACCGATGCCGATACTATCAGGATATATGGTAGAACGACTGCGGCGCGTCACTGCCGGAGGCAGTTGGTCGCTGCGAATTACCGTCAATGCTTCCAAACCCGCGATCGCCCCCCTCAAGTTCCGATACATTGGGGGTGGCAAGGTCTGGCGGTAATAGTCATCCTGGTAATTGCGACGGGAGATATCAATTTCCGAAATGGTAAAACCATCCGGTTGACCCCAGCTAGGCCGTCCAATAATCCGGCGTGCTTCCCGCATATAGGGATATTTGGACAACCCATGCACCGTGCCCATGGGGGAATCTAACCCGGAGAGATAGCGGTGGTTGGGATGGGGCTGCTTGACCGCATCCCCCAGTTGGGAGTCAGTTGTCCCCGCCACCAACCAGTAATAATAACCTCGGGCATGTTCTTCAGCGGCACGTAAACTCTCTATCCGCAAGCCCCCCATCCAACCGTCCGGTTCCAGTTGACCTGTCTCTTGCAACTGGTCCCGAGTGTAAATTAAATTATCCTCGGACGTGCCCGGACGGTAGTCATTGCCCCAAGTCCAGTTTTGCATCGAGATATCTCCTGGTGTGGGGGCTGTATAACTCAGCCCTCGGAAACGGGTGCGATCGCCCTTTTTGGGACTCCAAATCTGCCGATAGGTAAATACTAGACCAAAATCTGCCAGCCGTTCTAATTCATAGCTATAGTAAGGGGCATATTGGGGATAAAACTCTGGCATTTCCTGGGTTTGGGGTTTCTTAGTCGCCTCCATTGCAAAAGTATAGGTAAAGCCTTGAGTGCAGTAAGGATTACCAGTTTCGCTGGAGGAAGAAGGTTCCCAGTGGGAACGGGGATCGATGCCCAAACGATAAGGGACATCAGCAAGTCCGATCAGTTCGCCTGTTTCCGTCGCCTCCACTACATACCAACTGGGAACATCGGTATTAGGTTCATGAGGTTCTTTGGGGACAAAGCGGATAATCTGCTTGTCAAACCGAGGCGAGTTTGAGAAGCTGTACCAATCGGCGATCGTCTGGGATAATGGTTCGGTATTCAGGGGCGGCGCACCCGCAGCGGGTTGATGTTGAATGGCGATCGCGCTTTCGATCAGGTTTCCAGCTGAGTTAAATTGCAAATCCTTAACCACAGTCGAAGGATACCATTCCAGGGTGCCTTTACCCCGTTTCGCAGCATCTTCGAGCATAGAAAATAGGATCTGATGGCCGTCACGGGGCAGAAAACAGGATTCACTCACCCAACAATCTCCAGGGTTGAGTTGACGATATTTCCGTTCAATGCGCTGGCGCAATTCCAAATAGCCACGGGAGTAGAATAACTGCTGTCGCTGGGTCGGTCGTTCGTCCAGGGCGGAAGTTCCTTGAGATGAAATTTGTCCGCCTACCCAGTCGGTAATTTCCGTGAGACAAACGGTTTTTCCTGCTAGTAAGCCTTCATAGGCGGTGGCCGCACCGGATAAACCCCCACCCACAACTAAGATTTCGCATTCTACGGTCTTGTCTGGGTTTCTGGGGGCTGTCGCCCCCCACTCTGATGGGGTTAGAGATGTCAGAGAAATCAGGCTGAGGGCCAGGGAAATGAGTGATCGCTGCATATTCTTCTGAGGTTATACTTCTATGTTCTAGTCAGATGTATTTTAGACGCATCTGTGCTTGGGTTTGAGCAAATTTCCCGCTCGTCCCCCTCCCGCCGCCACCCCCAGACTAAAGATGAGGGTGTGATCAAAACCCGTTGATAAAAATACCGATCCCTCCAGCCCCACCGCTCCCCCCAGGGGATCCGTGCAATTACCCCGAGAGGATAAAATTGCTCTGCTAATGCAACTAATGCATGACCACACCCGCCTGATGATGAAACCTTACCTTTAGCCTCATTCATCCTTCATCCTGGTTTTACCATCCCGAATGCCGTCGATATTTTTCAAACCCGATCTTGCCATCCCGCTTATAGAACCGATACCTTGTGCCAGCAGTAAGAGAATGCCATTCCCGCTGTCCCCCAGACTCAAACCGTACCGACGGATGCCGATCGTCAAAATCTACATAACCCCCTTCATTAATGCGACGCTTTCGACCGTCGATGAAGACCTTGATTGTGCGATCGGTGTGGTTGTGGATTTCGGTGATGATGCGGCGATCTTCGGGGAATATTTCACTCTTAATAATATTGCCATTAGGACAAGACCATTTATGGCGATTGCGGACATCTGCGCAGACATCCAAGCTCACACTGGAATTTGCACAAACCTTATCTTTCTCAAACGTAGCATCCCGCTGCACCCGTTGCAGATTGCGGGCAATGGTTGCTGAGAATTTGCCCGCATCAATCACTGGCCCCCGCCGATGCTCCTTAATTTCGTATTCAAACTGATTTTCTCCGGGCAACACATGGAAGTATCTGTTACTGTGCTTCGTGCCAAAGCGCATCTTGGTGGCTTCCGAAGCCCGACCCTCATAATATTCTCGATCCGTATAAGGTGAGGGATCATCGTCAAGACCAGGGGTCACATTCCGCACGACTACCCGCCGCTGGCCTGCTGGAGGAGTCTCCCTGGAGGTGAAGCGGGCTTCGATATGATTATCTGTGCGCCCCGGACATTCGCCGTAATATTCAGTTTCTGAAATGATGGCAGTGTTGAGACTCTGCCGACCCAAAAATTCCCAACCGACTTCGGGTGGGGGCGACTCATTCACTTCACTGAGAAATGGCTCTGACGGCACCTCCAGACCTTGAGATCCTGTCGGCAAAAAGTTCAGGAAAAGACTTAGCAGTACACCTGCCCCTATCAGTAGTCCATAGCCTAGCCCTTTGAATCGTTTACTCATAAACATTTGTGGTCGAAAAACCTCCAAATCAACTTAACGGGACTTAAACAAAAACTGGTGTTGCAGCGCAGCGTGTCGGGTACAGGGGCGATCGCATCGGGTGCATCTCACGACGCGCTAGCATTCGGACCGAATATTTTTCTTTTTGTGTCATAACTTGTCGCCCGAATGCTAGCTGCTACGCAGCCGCTGCGCTTTTACGCAGTGCGCGTAGCGCTGCCCCTACAGATAGATTTGCAAATGACAGATGCACCCATCGCATCTGTGAAGGAATGTCCGATCGTCCGAACGAGCGTGAAATATGGAGCGATCGCCCCCAAAAACTAAAGGTGTATCGTCCGAGTCAGGGAGTTCTTCAGCAGAAGGTAAGCAATGCAATGGGTTGTAATTTTAGAGCATGACGCGCTTCTATGCTACAGCAAGCGAAAAATCAAGAGATATCTGTAAGACTTGTCAGGATCTGTGAGCACCTTGACAATGGCAATAATTGGCATTATCCAACTGATCGAACCCAATATAATCAGCAGTGGGATGCCAATTAGCACAAAAATCAGCAAGGCAAAGATTATCGCATAAATATAAAGATTGATGTGACAATTGAGCGATTCCTTTGCGTTTGTTTTGATTATTCAATCATCAGCGATCTACAAAATCGCGATCGGGATACCGACAGAGACGATCGTCGAGCTAAAAAATATCGCTCCATGACATAGAGCTGATCAAACCTTGCGCTTGTCCAAATCATCCATCGCTTTCACCTCATCTTTATATTATCACTCTATCTATTATACTCTAGCCCTTATGAGTCAAGCTGCTTTAATCTTTGCCAGAAAGCTATGCATCCCAGGGCCGCCAAACCCGCCAACACTGGCGTCAACCAATCACCCCAGTGGACATACAAAGTCTGAGTCTGCCTGGGGTAAATTGTAGCAGCATGAATCTCATAGGTATTAATCCCAGAAATCCATACAGTTCTACCGTGGGGGTCTACAATAGCAGAATAGCCTGTATTTGTGGCCCTGACTGCCCATCGATCGGTTTCAATGGCCCGCATTACATCTTGAGCGTGATGTTGCGCTGGCATGGTGGCGCTATAATGAGCATTATTAGCAGCGGTGAGGATAAACTGCCCTCCATCTGCCGCTTGCAGGCGGAAAACTTCGGCAAAAGCAGAGTCATAGCAGATGGCCGCGATCGCGGGACCAAAGGGAGTCTCAAACAGTTGTTCTGCCTTTCCTGCAACTAGATGAGCATCCAGAGGCGAAAGGCGATCGATCAACTTGCCCAGAAATTGTTCAAAGGGAATAAACTCTCCCAAAGGCACCAGTTTGATCTTATCGTAGCGGCTAAAAATATCCCCCGTGCCAGTAACGGTAAACAAGCTATTAGTAAGACTATTTCCCTCCTGACCGAAAGCCCCCACCCAGGCGATCGCCCCTGTTTCTCTAATTGCTTGATTGAAAGGACTATTATTTTTTGCCGTCCAAACAAAAGGCAAAGCAGTTTCCGGCATCAGCACAGCATCAACCCCTTGGGCTGCTAATGTCTTATAGCCTCTAGTGTAACCAGACAATGCCCGCCGTCCTCCAGCGGTATAAAGCTTAATTTCATTGGGAATATTGCCTTGAATAATTCCTACTTTTAATGCTGCTGCTGGCCGATCGTGAAGGGGACGAATATACATGAAAAATCCGGCCAGATGCAGAGTCAGCAGCAACCCCGCTGCTAAACTTAAATATGTCCAATATCTAGATGCATTAAAGCCCGCGCAGGCGGGCTTCGTTCCTGTAGCCCCACCCTTTAGGGTGGGGGCGGATGTTTCAGCAATTAATCCATTCACAGCCACGATCGCGGCTGTGATTGTATTGGGACCGGAGATTTTTCCCAACTGCAAAATAGGGAGATTATCGGGACTTTGGGTAAAGGAAAGGGAAGTCCACCACAAGGAACCCGTACTCCATAAGCCCTCCAGAACGCACCAGAAAGCAACTCCCATCAGAACCCGCAATAAGGCGATCGGGAAAAGGGGTTGGGACATCCCCCCAGATGATATCGCCATTTTCATGCCAAGGGACCAAGCTACAACTAAACTAGCACCCCAGAGAGTGATAAAAATCCAGCAGAAAAGGGTGATCGCCAGACTTGCCAACCAGGGAACGCCCAACCAAGTCATGGGGTGAATACCGGTAATCCAGAATAAAGCAATACCGTGATAGCCAATTCCCCAAGCTAAGCCAAACAAAAGGGAATGTTTCAAGGAACCCAAGCCAATGTTATCATCCAGCCCGCGCGGTCCTCCCATATCAATGTTGCCATCCAGCCCGCGCAGGCGGGCTTCGTTCTTGTAGCCCCACCCTTGAGGGTGGGGGTCCGGGTGGGGGTGGGGGTGGGGAAATGGATGAATAATCAGGATCCAGAGGGGAACCAAAGCCACCCAAGCGAGAAACCAAGCATTAACGGGAGCAGTAGTTAGTCCCATTAAGATCCCGCCAGTCAAGGCCAATCCCAGCAACGAGATTAACGTCCAGCTGGGTGAGAATGTTTTGAGCAGATGACGCATTTATTCAAACTTAATCTTCTTCCAGATCCCCTGCTTCTTCAGCTAATGGGGGAACCAGGGCCACAGCTGCGATCGCATCATCTTCATCCAAGCGCTGCACCCGGACGCCAGTTGCACCACGAGATTGAATAGAAATTGCCTTCACCGCCTGACGAATAATAATCCCCCGACTGGTGATCATCATCAGTTCATCATCTTCATTGACAATTCGCAGGGCTGCCAGTTCATCCTTAGACTTGCGAGACTTGAACTTAGCAGCAATCAAACCCTTTCCGGCTCGCCTTTGCAAGCGGAACTGAGAAACAGGAGTACGTTTACCATAGCCATTATTAGTGACAATCAGCACCCAAGGTCCAG
>JACOMV010000123.1 GCA_014324065.1 Hormoscilla sp. SP12CHS1
TGGGAACAAATACGTTTAAGAACTGGTTTACTAAATGCTGTTATTGTACTAATTAAATAGCGAACAAGCTGTATTATACCTGAATCATTTCCCTGAGGATCGTCACCATAAACTGAATCTGTATAATTAGATAGTTCGTCAACTGGAATTCTCAATGTTTTAGAAAGGCCAGCAATCTTGCCTTTCCCCATGTTTAAATGGGCGATCAATCGCCTTTCCCAATCGAAGATAGAGCCAGAACATATAATTTTATCTTGATGACGCTCTTTGAGTAATCCTTGGGCGAATAATCGGTTTAGAAAAGCTTCTGCTGCTTCGCAATAATTTGTTGTTGAGAAAACAATTCTCAAGCCAGCATCTATGGAAGCAGAGATGTGCTTTATTGCACCTGAGTAATATTGGTTGTTTTGAATAAGAGCGTCAGATATTTCTCTTGCCCGTTGTTTGATGCGAGATGCATTGCTATTCTTGCCCATGCATTCAATACCCTTTTCCATCATCAACTTAGATGATTCATATGGAGATGCTCCATCCTTCAAGTTCTGCTTCCATGATTTAATATATTGGTCAAATCTGCTGATATCTTCAGACAAAGAACGAGTCGTCAAATACCATAAATCATGGTCTGGTTTGGTGATGGTGCCGTCTATATCCTAGATACGTAATCGATGCATAATCCCGGTCAATAGATTATATGGTTAATGGTTAATGGTCAACTATTAACCATTAACCATTAACCAATAATTAACAACTAACTAACAGCTTTCTCTGCTAATTTGGGTTCAACGGGCACCAGACGGCCTGCCACTTGCTTGACAAAACCCTGTAAAAATGCCATGCGGTTATTTTGTTGAAACACATTTTTCAGGGTTTCTCCCAGCAAGTCAAGATTGAAACCTTCTTCTACACTCAGATCCTGAGCTTGGAAATATTCAATCAAGCTTAAACCCGCTAATCGAGTCAAATAAGCAGCACTGACTCCCTGGGCGACTCCACCTGCAACGTAGGTGACGGCATGACTTTTCAGGATGCCACTAATGGTTTGGGTGGTAAGTTCCACTAAACCCAGTTTCAGCATCAGACTGCCGATCGTGCCAGCAGCTTTCTGGGCCCGATCGAGGTCTAATTTTTGCTGATAAACTGCTCCCAAATCGATCGCCAACTGGCCATTAATTGCCCCAGTTGCCAGTAAATCCAAGGCCGGAACGGGGTTGGCGAAGGCCGCAGCCGCAGCGATGTACTGATATTGCTCGATAATCGGCAGGGCCCGATCGCGTCGCAGTCCATTTAGGACTTCTTTCACTTCAGCTTTGAGGATATCAGCTTGGCGCTTCGTTGTGGCCCACACCAACTGTTGAGCTTCCGTTTCCAGGATGTGACTTAACCTTTCTGTCAGGGGTGCGATCTGCGGTTGTTGGTTTTCCATCCATTCCTTTACCTCACCATCTTCCGAATGCTTGCGCACCTTGATGGCATCGGGGTTAGCGGCGATCGCCACCACATCTTTTGACTCCAAGATTCCTGCTGTCCGCTGCCGCAGCTGCTCCAATATCACCGGTTGTTCTGCTGGCAAATACTGGTCTTGCTTGTTGAATGCCAGTACAGTCCGCTGGTGGAGTGCTGCTAGTTGCTGCAAAGTTTGAAATTCTGAGTCAGTCAGGTCTCCGGCCGTCACAAACACCACTAAATCCGAGGCCGACAAGATCTCCTCTGCTGCTGTCGTTTCTCCATCGTCAGCAACAAATAAGGCAGGTGTCTCTTGGAGATCCCAGTTAGAGTCCAAATTTTGGATCGAGCTAGTTTTACCCACGCTTTTTCCACCGGTGACAGCCAGGCGAATTGACTTTCTATCTAATTGCTTGGTCAGTTGTTCAACCCCTTTCCGCCAGGTCGAGACATCCTGGTTTTCCGCTGACAACTGGTTAATAGCCCCGTTGATTTGGGAGATCGCCTGTTCCACCTTTTCCCTATCCACTGGTTCCAATCCTGACAATTGCAGATTACTAGCAGTTTTTTGCTTGAACCACCAGATCCCAGTTAGGGCGATCGCGCCCATCATTGTCAACTCTGACAGCTGACCCATTTCTTGCTGGATACTTTCCCATAACCATAGTGCCAGAGATAGACCAACTCCACCGATTAAAATCGGGCGTTTCAATTTAATATCCATTTTTTCCTCTCCCCTGTACTGTCTTTACCTACTTATATCTATACCCTCAACCCTATGATGCACAATTGGTGTTCTCCTCACTCCCCGTTCATCTCATCTGGGTGCATCTCATATTTGCAGATCCATCTGTAGGGGCACACAGCTAAGTTGCGCAAATGATGACAGAAGACTACAAATTTTATGCCCGCCCGTGCAAAAGTGAGATGCACCCTCTCATCTGGGTATCTGTTTGAGTTTTCGGCAAGCGATCCTTTGAACTTATTGCTTGATTTACTCCTAGCATTATCACACTCCTGAGCGCAACTAAATCTGATTTTTTTTAATCTCTAATCCTTATTCTCTTGTCCTAACATTACCCGTATTGGTTCCCGGTCAATCAATTATACTCTACATATTTCCTGTTTACCGAGCCTATTTCCCTTGATGATAATCTCCTTTGTTTCTTGACATTTTGTTAATTATAACCTTGTTAGCGACCGCCAACTGACAACCGACAATTGACAACTTTTTAATATAATGATTCTGTCTTATAATTCTGCCAAACCCATATTTTCGATTCTCCTGTCTTCT
This sequence comes from Hormoscilla sp. SP12CHS1, assembly GCA_014324065.1. Taxonomy (GTDB): domain Bacteria; phylum Cyanobacteriota; class Cyanobacteriia; order Cyanobacteriales; family Desertifilaceae; genus Hormoscilla. The sequence continues at coordinate 2,741 of JACOMV010000123.1, forward strand.
CCACCCTACCGCTTGCGTTCCCAGGCGGAGCCAGGGAACGAGGCATAAGAAAATATTACACTCATGCCTGTTCAGGACTTATGCAGATACGCTCTATGTAGGTGGGCGGTGCCCACCACCAGCACCTTCCACCGCCACCAGACGCTACAAGTACGGTATAACGAGACAAGTTGAGTAAGTTACAGCCACGACCAGTACGGGGTACATCTCACGCTTTGCTGCGGCCATATTCACGCCCAGAAACCAGGTTTTTAGCGCTCCGGCGCGCAGCTTGCGGCGCAGCTTGCGGCACTGCGTATAGGAAAAACCTGGTTTCTTAATTCTTGCATTGGAGATGCTCCCGCGAGCACGTACCAGGCTGAGTGAACGCTCAACACTGACAACTAACAACTAACAACTAACCACTGACACTAGATCGACAAAGCCCTGCAACCATTTCTGATTGCAGGGCTTTGCCTTTATTGATATTTGGTAGCGGGGAGCGGATTTGAACCACTGACCTTCGGGTTATGCATACCACCTACAGCTTTCGCTGCCCGGATGAACCGGTTTGTGGTCTGGACTGTCCCTTCACCCACGGTTCCCGAAAAATCGGCCTTACCGTTAGGGTGCCTGCCTTCCAGTCTCTACGCCTTCTCCATTGCTGGAGCTTGGTTCGGGATTACCGCGCTACCGGCTTCCCCGAGTTTGACAGGTAATCGCACGGGAGTTTCCTCCTGTACCGCCCACTGCAAGATTAACTCTCAAGCGCTTAGTCAACCTTGCGGTTTGAGCCCGACGAGCTACCAGACTGCTCTACCCCGCGTCGATAAATCTACTATAACTAAAAAAAACAGAGCTGGCAACCCAATTTGAACAAATTTTGTGAAAAATTTCTTCATACTACGGTCCGATCCTCTGGAAAGCCTCTCCCTGACAGAGTTTGAGAGATTCTGAGATCTGAAAAAATTTTTTTTTCAGATCATCGATAATTCCCCAATCACCTCCAAACGCTTGAAATCAGTCAATGTCATGAACTTCTCAGCCAGATTTTCCGCTACTGCAGGCGTTATCCAACCTAGCTGCTTCAGTAAATGAATCGCCACAGCATGTTTAGCCCGTTTGGATCCATCCATCACTTTAATGGCTAATCCCATGCCCTCGCCTACCCTACCAATGCACTGAACTCCTTCAGCACCAGCTTTGCTGACGAGTTCTCCTAAACTCGCCGTCATGAGTTCGCTGTCAAACTCACCAACTCCAGCTATCAGAGTCGGGTGATTTATCATCGCCCGGACAATGCGCTCCATATCCAGATTGTCACCGGAGGTCAGCTGTCCATACAAACTAGCCATTTGTCCCAGTTCCATCACATAGGTAGGGGCACCACAATCATCCCGAGCACCGATAAACTCATCAGCTGGCATCCGCAGCAGCTCTGCGACTTTGCTCAAGATCAGCTGCTGCACGGGATGAAAGCGCCGCAAGTAAGTTTCCACCGGCCAGTCCCGTTGCCGACAGACAGCCAGCATCCCCGCATGTTTGCCAGAGCAATTGTGTTGTAGGGGACTTTCTGTTCCCGATGGGATGGGACATTGAAGTATGGTGGCATCCACATCAGAGCGCCACAGGATATTAAATGCCTGCCGCGCTTGCTCTGTTGTCCCTTTGTGAGAGCTACAAACGATCGCTAAATCTCGCTCTGTGAGGTCGTAGCGTTGCATCGTGCCGGTGGTGGTCACGGCTAGCGCTTGAAAAGGCTTCAGTGATGAACGGACGAAGGTGGCGGTTTCTTTGTCACCGGCTACGGAAAGCACGCGCCCCTTGTCGTCACAGACAACCGCTTGGACGCGATGAGTCGATTCTGTAATTCCTTCGCGCAGCAACCTGACTTCAAGTTCTGCTGCTTGAGTTCGTTTTACTCTAGTCATAACCATAACTTTGACGCTCTGCATTTCCACCGACTACCGACGAGCGGGCACTTTTATGTTTCAACTATATAAGCTTTGCCGTAGTGACCAAGCAACCCAAGTTATTATCTCAACTAGGAGCAATAAAGTCAGAAATCCCAATGTTCGCACCACCCGCCGGAGAATAGGTTGGACTTGGTAGGTGAATATCAGCCGGTCCTGAGCCAACATTTCTGGAGTTTTCGCCCAGGTTTGACCGTCATACCAGCCCGACTCCTCATAGAATACTGTATCATTACTGAGGCGATCGCCCACATATTTCCATCCCAGATAAAGCCTCAGCAGTAGCAAACTCAAGTAGAAGCTAGCACCACCCGCACCACAGAGGAGGAACTGGACTGGAACATTCGCCGGTGCAAAGCTTGCTGCTGCCACTGGTCCAGTTATCAACCAACTGATACCCCAAATTACCGCTATTTTAGTCAAATAGCCTGGCAGTTCGAGAGTTGCCCAGCCAAAAAAACAAGAGTCACTCAAGTTTTTATACTCATTAATTGGTAGCTGTTCCCATGGCACGGGGCAAACGGAGACCGGAGGCTTTCTCATGCAGATCCTCCTCTATCAATTAGCACTACTATCAAATTCTATGCGTTTCGCATGTCCCCAGAAGGCTTCTAGGTTATAATACTCTCGTTCTGCGGGCATAAAGATGTGAGCGATCGCATCACCGTAGTCTTGGAGCACCCAACTCCCTTCTGCTTTTCCTTCCGTTCGCACCGGATAGCGCTCGAAAGTCAAAACTACCCGCTCTTCGATCGAGCGGGCGATCGCCCGCACCTGGACTTTCGAGAACCCCGTGACGATCACGAAGTAATCCGCCAGATAGGACACTTCTGACACGCCGAGGATGACAATGTCTGCTGCTTTGCGATCGTCAGCTGCCGCAGCTATTGTCTTCGCTAGTTTTAAGCTATCTTCTGATCTTGATTCCATTTTCTTACTAGCGCTCTGTGTTTCTTGGGTAGTGCTCTTAGCGTTTTTGAGGGACACAGCAGCAACCGGTTGGTCTGGTTAGGGATTTATTTATTTTATCATAAAACTTCGATCGTTCGACCTTCACTTATCCGATATAGCAATGAATTCGGCTTTTTTTCCGTCAGCGCGGCAAACACCGCCTCATACTGAGTCAACGCTTGCTCGAAGGAGTAGTGGGCCATAGCATAGTTTCTGCCTTGCTCCCCAGCCTGTTAACGAGATCGCGATCGTGGTATAGTTTCTCTATTTGGTCCGCTAGGGCTTGGGGGTCTTCTGGTGCCACAACAACGCCGCCGCCACTGTTCTGTATTGCTTTTGCTGCGGTACCCCGTGCTGGCACCGATGCGATAATTGCTCGACCACTGGCCAGGAGTAAGGGAATTTTGGACGGCAAGTTAAAATCCGTCACCCGCTGCTTTTGCACTACTAACCCCACATCAGCTGCCCCCAGCATTTCTGGCAACTTCTCTCGCGGTTGAAACGGTAGCAGCAGGACGTTGTCAGCTTTGTGGGTAGAGCAATAGGACTGCAATCTGAACAGGGCCGACTCTTCTCCCACGATTACAAAAGCAATTTCCCGGATCTGCTTGAGCTGAGCTGCTGCCTCGATCTCGGTTTCCAAGCCTTGGGTGAGGGCAATGTTGCCAGCGTAGAGCACTACAAATTTCCCATTCGTGTCCGAGAGGTTTGAGTAACATATGTGAGAATGTGAGGTGGAGCTTGAAATTCATATCTGACAAGGGTTTTATTTTTGGAGATGTCTCTTTACAACAACCAGAAGAATTGAGAGCGCCAACCGCCAAACACATCCTAATTGAAATTGGCAAAGGCATGACACAAGCCCTGGGAAGCCCAACTCACCCAACCCTAGCATGGTTTGTGGTACATGTGGGAATGGGAGCCACCCCTGCGGAGGCCGTGCAGTCAGTACAAATGTTGCTAGAACAAGGGTTTGTCCCCTTTGCAGATTTCTTTACAGACCGTCAAGGAATACATTTCTACGACGATGGGGCGACCCAGGAAAAACTCCAGAAAATGCCCGAAAGGTTGTCAGAGTTTACCCAGATGACCGTGACCATCAATATTAAAGAGGTTCATCATATCATGGAGAAATATAAGATGTCAGAACCCTTAGCTAGAAAGATGTTGATGAATCTAAAAATATTGGAACATAAAATGAATGTCCCTCTGAAAGAGTTGTTGTCGGAATTGGATCGGAATCAAGAATTGCTGCAAGATGTGATGAACTCCGATTTGTCTGGCAGTATTGATACTAATTGAATCAGCAAGAAGACGAGAAACCAGGTTTTTTGTCAAAACCTGGTTTCTGGGCATGTATAGTGAATATGACCGCTTCAGTCAGTGACATTCCACCCTACATCTATTGACTAACCAATTGACCGAGGCGCTTTAGTACACTCAGGACAATGTACAGATCCCGATCGCGATCGAAGGAAAATAAAGCCGACTCTGCATACTTGGGCGTGTCTTGTTTGGTGAGTTTGAGAAACTTAAACTCACTGCCATTCGTGACAAATCCAAATGCGGGTTTTTCAGAATCAGGTTTCCCCAGCATATAACTCAGTGCTTGGGGTATTCCTGCTGCCAGGGAGTATTGTGCCTTTTTCGCCTCAATTACCATTATCCAAAATTCCGGGGTAAACACCAGCAGGTCGAGACGCCCTTTGACAACAGTTTCCTCATCCACCGAGATAATTTTTACCTCTTTCTCCCCAGCAAGGTAAAAGGGCGGGCGATAAAACCCTGCTAGTTTCAACAGGGGAGAAAGCACCACCAACTTGACGATCGGTTCGAGGAGGGGATATTTGGACAAGTGACGATAGTTGGAGTTGTTGCCTGTGCCGTGGCGATCGCCGCCTGGATGCGCTGCTGTTCGTAAAGCTTTGCCTGGTCGATCGCCATTGCCAGCTGGTCGGCCACCGCACCCAGCAGTTTCACTTCGCTATCACTCCAGGGGCGATCGCTACTGGAGTGTTCGCAGACGTTAATTTCGGCGATCGCCATCATGCCTGCATCCAGGAGGGATACCTCAGATATTGCCATCGTTCCACTCAAAGAGTGTAACATCCCCACCCGGCTCGTTTCCCCTTGCATATCAGCATCTTGGTCCTTCATCATATCATCTCTTCTATCATCTTTTGTAGCTGTTTTCCCACAAGTAGCTTGTCTCTCACTACTTTTGCCCAGCCCGGACAGCAACTGGAGGCGACCCTACCCTAAATTATTCCCACCTGTTACACCAATCCCGCCACCTTTCCCTAATTCTTATTATCGATTAATTTTCCGGTCTATTACTATTTATCTACTTAAATTTTTCTCAACTTTTCTTATCCCATCGATCGCCAAGCTTGCTACAAATGTCAACACCAGCCTCCCGCGAACTAGTTTTGGCAATCTGAAATCTGATCGCACTAAGCAATTTCATTATTCTGGCATTGCCAAACCCATTGAGTACAATGCTTTCAGCTTTTCGACCGTAGCAATTTAAATGCGAGACAGCTTATTCATCTTTTTGCCCTTAAATTGTATCGGATCGTAACAAATATCTAATCTTTTTTGTTATCTATTGATAATTCAAAATTAATAATTCGTAAATTAATAATTCAAAATTAAACCTGACCACTGACTATCGATCGTATTAATTACCCTATCGCTATCGATAGATTAACTGCTAAAATTTGGCAATGATGTTGTGAGAGTCAGATGAGTATGGAACCAAACCAGCAGATGTCCCAAGAAGTCGTGCAACAAGTGGCCGAGTATTTCAGTGTCTTAGCTGAACCGATGCGGCTGCGGATTTTGAATTTGCTCCGTAACGGCGAAAAATGCGTACAAGAATTGGTGGAGGCTACACAAACCAGTCAAGCTAATGTTTCTAAACACCTGAAGGTGATGTTGCAAGCTGGGATACTACACCGGCGGAGCGAAGGTACATCTGCCTATTACAGCGTTAAGGACGACATCATATTTCAGCTGTGTAACCTGGTTTGCGCTCGCCTAGTGGAACGGATAGAGCAACAAGCCCGTCATTTTCGAGATTTCGGTATGACGGGCAAGCGTTGAGAGTCGGCCTCTTGGCGTTACAGGGCCAATTCCTTTTGGAAGCGTTGACGAGTGAGGGGGCCTTCGACCTCCAAGCCTCCACCTCCTAAATACTCCAAAGGCTTCCCTTCCACAGAGATCCAGACTCGATCATCTGGCTGGAGAGTGGTGGCCGTGTAAATAATTTGTCCCAGCCGACCGATCATAGAAGCAGTGCCACCGCCAGTGGTAAACTCGCGGGAGAGATCGACGTGGACGCCATTGCTTTTGATCTGTACGCTCCGCAGTCTTGTCCCTGCTGGAATAGTGGTGGTAAAATTACGGTCACCTGGTCCAGCCAGCAAACGATGGAAGGCAGCTTCTAAGGGGTCGCCCAGATCGGACTTGAGCTGAATTGGACTGCCAACCAACTCCATATCTAAACTGTTACCACTGTCCTTGAGCCAATAAACTTGAACTGTCTGGAAAGCTACTGTGGGCTCTGGTGTCGGTGATATGACTGACGGTTCCGTTACTGTTGGGTGGTCAAGAAGTGAATGCAATTGCCACGAGGTTAGGCCGCCAATTGCTACCCCAATCAAGGTGCAAACACTTGCAACGACGGCTATAGAAATGCTGGGACTTGATTTTTGATATTGCATAATGACCTTGTTGACGATTTAATAGAACACAGCGGGAAACATCCAGCGATGAATGCAAGCCTCCCGAGCATCTCAGTCAGACGGATCTGGGCTATTATTCCCCGACAATTAATACATCTAGACTAGCTATCTGCCAGGAAGACTGGCAGGTGGTTGCAATGCCACGAACGCTGCTATCTCCAGAAGCTCCGGACTTACTTCCAATTTTAAAAGCCGGATTAAGATTTGGTTAGCTTCTAGACGGCGCAGATATCCTCCGCGACTAACGCCTGCTGCGATCGCATTGACTAAAATTGGTGGCACTGGGTTGCCATTGGCTTCTAAACGCGGTGCCACCAGCTCTATTCGTCGCCCAGCTACTACCTGAAAACCGGACTCTGCTAGGATGGCCAGCTTAAATCCGCGATCGTTACCATTCCTCTGTTGTTGTAATTCCAACTGGAAACGCAGCCGGTTATTATCTAAAAATTCTACTCGCGGATTGACAAACTTATAGCTTTCCATCTGGTCGGCGGCGGCACCTGGCAGGCTATTAATGCTGAATTGGCGTAGCAGGGCCGCGATCGGGGGCGATCGCAATGCCCGATTTATATCTGCTTCTGTTAACACCAACCGCACCCCCCTTGCAAGGGTTGTTCTCGACTCTGGATTAGCTGCTTTCTATCAATATCGATCGGGTCTGTTTCCAATTCCAGAACTGCTATTCTCACTTCTGGTTTCAGCCAGACTCCTCGCCCCGCAATTCTTACCCGTTCTGCTTTTCCTTGCAGTAGCCTGTGAGTGGGAGCGTTATCTACTCGCATTTGCAGTTCTTCTACCCGATCTACTTGGGCCCTGATGCTCTTTGCGATCGCGCGATCTGCTATCAATCCTGCGGGCGACACTAGCAACAACAAACCTGAGAGAAATATCCTCAAAAATTACATCTTTTCAATTGTGAATTGTACATTTTTAATTGTGAATTGTTGATTAATTGGGTAGTATATCCCATTTGCTCTGAGTCGGTTGGGTAACAAACATCAATATAACCCGATAAACGCCATACTCTCGTATTCTTCAAGTCTATCAGATCTTTTTTTAATGGTATAAGTGTTAATTGTACATTGTTAATTGTACATTATTAATTGTACAGATTAATTGGGTAGTATATCCCATTTGCTCTGAGTCGGTTGGGTAACAAACGTCAATATAACCCGATAAACGCCATACTCTCGTTCCCAGGGAACGGTATTCTGAGGCTCCCGCCTCCTATACGGGCCTAGTCAAGTCTATCAGATCTTTTTTTAATGGTATCAGTGTTAATTGTACAGGGTGTGGTCATAAGTAGTTGATAGCCGCATCGATGATACATGTATATAGCCCGCGCTGCGTTAGCCGATTTTTCCGGAACGGTAGGGCGGGCTTTGTTCATGTAGCCGGACCCCTCGTTCCCACGGCTCTGCCGCCGTCTTCCGCATGCTCTTGTCCTGAAGGACACGGCTGGCGCCGC
>JACOMV010000124.1 GCA_014324065.1 Hormoscilla sp. SP12CHS1
CTGCTGGCATTCATCTGATCGTTGCTACCCAACGCCCTGAAGCTAAAGTTGTTACCCCGATCGTCCGTTCTAACTTACCAGGGCGAGTGGCACTCCGCACCGCTAGCGAAGCAGATTCAGTTATTATTTTAGGTGGCAAGCAAACAGCAGCAGCATACCTGTTGGGGAAAGGCGATCTACTTTATAAAGTCGGTTCTCAGTTGCAGAGATTGCAGAGTTTGTTGACTGAAAAGATTGATTTATATTGGGACAAATAAAAAACCTGTAAGTCTTATTTTTCAGAATCTGTACGGCATCATGGGCGCGATCGCCAATTTTCTGTCCGGTCACGGCATCGGAAATTTATCGGTTAATATAATTATGTCACAGCTTTGTGTTCCGGCGCAACCCGATCGCATCTGGGTGGGGTCCGGGCACAGAATCCGAAAATTATTGGTTCATATTCTTTACGCCTTGCTAAACCTACATCTATCATATGCAGTGCCCCGATCGCCCGCTTAAGGCGATCGCATTATGTCCGGGTGGGTCGCGCCTGTCCATATCATTGGCGTCGCGCCGGGGCACGGCATATTACATTAGAATCCTGATCGCTTAATAGCCAAAAGTGCCAAGTGACCGCTGTACCTCACCCAAGCGTGAAAAAGGCTATAATAGAATAAATAGCGTAGGGAAAAAAGATATGTCTCAAGTAGTAGAAGCACCTGCGAAGACAATGACATTTGAGGAATATCGGTTCTACCAGGGAGAACCGGATGTCCTGTACGAACTATTCAGAGGACGTTTGATACCAATGGCAACACCAACATCACTACATACTAGAATATGTGATTATATCGCTTATATCCTCAATCGTCACTTTGCCACTAAAAAGATAGCCTTAGTTTCGACAGTTTTGACTGGGGTCAGAACAGAAGTAGATGCATCCAGAATTCCCGATGTCGTAGTTTGCTCACAAGAGGTCTGGTTGCAATCGTGCAACCGCGCGGGTGCAGGTATACTTGACTTTGGGGAATTGCCCACTCTGGTAGTGGAAGTAACCAGTGAGAACTGGCGAGAAGACTATATTCGCAAACGGGCTGAATATGCCTCCCTCGAAATTCCCGAATATTGGATAATAGATCCCAATAAAGAACAAGTATGGATTTTGAGTAATCCTGAAAAGCACCCTGGTTACGCTCAGGTAGAATATACAAGAGGGCAATCTTTCAATTCTGTCCAGTTTCCGGAACTGGTTTTATCAGTGGATACAGTCCTTTTGCCTCCGCTGGTGCAAGATTTGATTGCTGAAGATATCGAGCAACTGCGACGGGAAAAAGAACGGGCATCCCAAGCGCAAGAACAGGCCGAGCAAGAAAAAGAGCCGGCCGAACGGGAAAAAGAACGGGCCGATCGGGAAAAAGAACGGGCCGATCAGTTGGCTGCTAAATTAATAGAAATGGGATTAGATCCTAATACGCTCTAGAGCTTCGGTTGGGGACATCTCACTTTTGTAGCGGGGATCTTTACCGGTAGCCGAGAAACCAGGTGGATGGGAAAAACCGGGGCACGGCGATATTACATTGATAAGATTTACCAATAATCTATTTATGCCGTGCCCTTACATTTCCTTTGTTCACCCATACCATCTGCCGTCGCGCCTGGGCAGGTAAGCGGTAGTATTGTAATTGTAGATATAATTCACAAATCAAACAGTACCGATGACAGTCAAAGAATTAGAAACACAGCTACTTGCCTTAACACCTGCCGAGAAAGCTGAAGTGATCCAGATATGAGCACGTAGTATCAACAACAGATGGCGTGGGATTAGCAAAACACCTGGTGTCTGCGGTGGCGATGCCTGCATCACCGGAACTCGCATGCCCGTTTGGGTACTGGTGAACGCCAGAAATTTAGGCATCAGCGAATCTCAACTTCTATATGACTATCCGACTCTGAGTGCTACTGACTTAACAAATGCTTGGGTTTATGCTGAGGCAAATCATCTTGAAATTGAAACTGCAATCCGAGATAATGAGGAAGATTAAATGGCACGTCTCTATGCAGATGCACAATTTCTCGATTCTTCTACCGAACGGCTTCGTGGTCGTGCAGTGTCATTTAGTAGCCTACGATGAATGATAGTTGCTGGTAGATTCAAGTAGATGTAATCCGTATAAAATTCTGCATCTTGGCGTGTCATTGCATTTTCGAATCCGCCATTGTCACTTAGAAATGCCAGATGGGCATCAATGATGACATGTTTGTTTTGCTCATGCTGAATCTGTACTGCATTCAAAATTGCCTGTTCACGGAAATGGTATTTTTGGCGATCAGATAAGCACTTAAACTCAGGCAAAGACATGTTGGCAGCCTGCAATACCATGTCAGAGCCTTGCAACCAAACCACTTCACTAGTTGCCGCAACGACAGCCTTTAGGATAGTGGTCTTTCCTGTCCCACTTACTCCATACAACCCGATTCTTTTAAGAAATTTCATTGATCTGTCTCTTCAAGAATTTCCCGGTGCCCCACTGTTGGGGTTTTCAACCTTGACTTTGGGGTTTTCAACCTTGACTTTGGGGTTTTCAATCTCTCTGTTGGGGTTTTAAATCTTGACTTTGGGGTTTTCAACCTTTCTGTTGGGGTTTTCAACCTCTCCGTCGGGGTTTTCCAACCTTTCTGTTGGGGTTGAAAACGGGTGTGGTCTTGCGGCCGTTGGTAACCGTTCACCTTTCCCTATTTGCCGTTCGCCGTTCCCTGGGAGGGAGTTCCCCGTTTCCTGTTCCCCGTTCGACGTTAGTTCGACCTTAAGAGTTCCCCACTAAATACAACTACTTTTGACCACACCCGTGGTTCCCTGTCAGAGTCAGGGAACCAGAAAAAAGCTCAAGTCCACAAAGCGTGGACTAAACACTTTCTCTACAAGGCAATAAGATCGGTTTTCAACCGACTGTAGCTATGACGCCGGGGTAAGCGAACCCCGGCGGGCCTTAAGCTATGACGCCGGGGTAAGCAAACCCCGGCGGTCTAACAAGGAAGCGACAGTTTTGAAGCGACAGTTTTAGAACTCCCTGCAAGCGCTGCAACACAACGATCACAAATTAAAGGATGTTCGGCATCTTCCCCAACATGAGTCGAGTAGTTCCAGCAGCGATCGCACTTTTCGCCATCGGCCTTGACCACGCCCACGCCCAAAGTTTCCGATTGCAAACTATGCTGCAACCCCGTCAAAGCTGCTGGATCCTCTAGCAGTTCCACGCCGGAAGTAATAAACAAGTAGCGCAACTCATCCACTCCATTCAACATCCCCTGAGAGGGAAGCATAGATTCTAGTTTTTGCCGCAAGTTGACATCCCGAACGTAGAGTAACACCTTCGCTTCCAGAGAAGAACCAATTGCCTTATCAGTTCTGGCCTGTTCTAGCACCTTATTGACTTCAGCGCGCAGTTCTCGCAACTGTTGCCAAGATACTGCCAGTTCGGGGTTTTGCCATTGGGGGTCTAGCTTGATCCAACCCGATGCAAATACAGAATTGTGGGCTGTAGCATAGGGGAGATTTTGCCAGATATCCTCCGCCATGTGGCTCAACACTGGCGCGATCGCCCGGGCGAGATTTTCCAGGGCCACTGCTAGCACCGTCTGACAACTGCGACGGCGGAAAGCCCCTAGGGAGCTAATGTAGAGTCTGTCCTTGGCAATATCTAGATAGAAGTTCGACAAGTCTACCACGCAGAAATTCTGCACCGTTTGGAAAAATCGGAAGAACTGATAATTCTCAAAAGCGTCCGTGATATCCTCAAACACCTCACAGATCTGATGCAGCATATACTTGTCTAATTCTGGCAGGTCGGAGTAGGCGATCGCATCTTTGTCGGGGTCAAAATCGTGCAAATTCCCCAGCAAAAACCGGGCGGTATTTCTAATCTTACGATAGACATCTGCCAACTGCTTGAGAATATTCTTGCCGATGGGCACATCCGAAGAATAATCCACGGAAGACACCCACAGGCGCAACACATCCGCCCCATAAGCAGGTTCCTCTTTTTTATTCTTACTGCCATCGATAATGATTGCAGGATCCACCACATTTCCCAGGGACTTGCTCATCTTGCGTCCGTTCTCATCCAGGACAAAACCGTGAGTCAAGACCTTTTTGTAAGGAGCAATGCCATTATTCGCTACACTGGTGAGCAAACTGGACTGAAACCAACCCCGATGTTGGTCCGACCCTTCCAGATACATATCCACAGGATATGACAATTCTGGGCGAGTTTCCGCCACCCCCGCCCAAGAGGAACCCGAGTCAAACCAGACATCCATCGTATCCGTTCCCTTGCGGTAGGTTTTGCCATTGTGGCGATAGGACTCGGGTAACAATTCTTCAACAGACAACTCCCACCAAGCATCCGAACCCTTTTCCGCGATAATTGCCTGCACGTGGGCGATCGAATCTTCCGTCAGCAGGGGTTCACCCGTTTCGGAATCGTAAAACACCGGGATGGGAACGCCCCAGCTACGTTGGCGAGAAATACACCAATCCGATCGCCCCTTCACCATAGCATTAATCCTGTTTTCCCCCTGAGCGGGAATCCATTTTACCTCGGCGATCGCCTGCATCGCCTCATCCCGGAACTTATCGACAGAAGCGAACCACTGTTCCGTGGCCCGGAAAATCGTCGGCTTTTTCGTCCGCCAATCGTAGGGATACTTGTGAACGTAAGGTTCTTCCTTCAGCAAAGCATTCGCTTCTTGCAGGGCCTCAATAATGACCTTATTAGCATCACCCAAAACATTCAAACCAGCAAACCGTCCCGCCTCATCAGTAAAATTGCCCTTCTCATCTACAGGGGAAAGCACGGCTAGACCATAGCGCTGACCCACGATAAAATCTTCTTGACCGTGACCCGGAGCAGTATGTACCAAACCCGTCCCTGATTCTGTGGTAATGTAATCTCCTCCCAGCAGAATTGGACTTTCCCGGTCGAATAAAGGATGCTGGTACTTACAATACTCCAAATCACGAGCCGTTACCTTTGCCAAAATCTGCAACTGGGTCCCCATGGTTACAGACAATCGCCCGATCGCCTCTGCTGCTACCAACAGATATTTCTGTGCTGTCGATTCTAGTTTATACTGTACCACAGCATAAGTCAACTCTGGATTCACAGCCACCGCCAAATTCGCCGGAATTGTCCAAGGAGTCGTCGTCCAAATTGCCACCCAGAGTTCAGACAAATAAGGTTCCAGTTCTGCCTTTGAGTTGAGCGCAGTCAGTTTGAAAGCCGCATAAATGCTATCAGAAGTATGACCTTCAGGATACTCTAATTCCGCCTCCGCCAGAGCCGTTCGCGAACTGGGACTCCAGTGAACCGACTTCAGACCGCGATAGATATAGCCCTTCAGCGCCATTTTCCCAAATACAGCAATCTGAGCCGCTTCATATTCCGGTTTCAGGGTCAGATAAGGATGAGTCCAGTCACCCCAAACCCCATAGCGCTGGAAACCAACTCGCTGTTCTTCTACCGTTTTGAGAGCAAACTCCCTGGCCTTTTGCCGCAGTTTTAACGGAGTCAAAGACTGTCTTTCTGAAGAGGACATCTGCTGTAATACTTTTAGTTCGATCGGCAACCCGTGGCAATCCCAACCTGGAACATACCGCACCGATCGCCCTTGCAGCAATTGGTATTTATTAATAATATCCTTGAGAATTTTATTCAGAGCGTGACCCATATGCAGGGAACCATTAGCATAGGGCGGTCCATCGTGTAACACGAACATGTCCCCAGCAGGCGATCGCCGGGCCTGTTGTTCGTAAATCTGGTTTTCCGCCCAAAACTTTTGCAACTCCGGCTCTCTTTTCGTTGCATTTGCCCGCATGTCAAATTTAGTCTTGGGCAGGTTAACAGTATCCTTGTAACTTTTAGTTTCGCTCACTTATACCCCCTATTTATGCTCATCGATCTCGTTCCCCTTGAGGCAGAGCCTCCGATCTGCATTCCGTGGCGGGAGCCAGGAACAAGTAAACGAGGAAACTGACGGACAAGTCCTACATCTTATCGTCAGTTTTTGCTTTAATTTCTGCTGATTGAGAACCTGATTCACTGGTGGTTTCCTGGGATGCAGTTTCTTCTGCCTGGGTTTCTTCTGGCTCCGGCGCAGTTGCCTGCTCTGGTTCCGTCACCGGTTCTATCGTTTCTTCTGGCTCCGGCGCAGTTGCCTGCTCTGGTTCCGTCACCGGTTCTGAGGTCTCCACTGCTGATGTTTCTTCGAGCACCGATACTGTTGCCTGCTCTAGTTCCGTCGCCGCTTCCCGAGTCTCAACGTCTGACGGAGCAATCGTTTCCGAGGCGGTCGCATCAGGGACTGGTGCTCCAGCAGTTGGAGCGCTCGTCTCTGCTGGACTGTCCCATTCCGACTCATCATCGGGACTATCACTGGAAGTTATTTTCTGGTCTGGCTTTTTATATCTGCTTGTGACCGAGCCTAATATCTTACCAAGGCCAAGAAATCCCCTCGGCTTCTGCTTTCCTGGTTTAACCGGTTCCTCTTCTTTCTCCCTCACTGCTTCTGCCGAGGCATCAGCGTCCCTCGATCCATCTGTCTGGGGCGGTGCGATCGCCTCAGTGACCCCGGACTGCTCGGCGTCATCTGTCTGGGGCGGTGCGATCGCCTCATCAGTTTCGATCTCTGACTCTGGTTGCTCTCCTGTAGCATCAGGCGTCGTCGGTGGCACAACTGAAGACTGCTCGCCCTTCTTAAATCCAGTTTTCACAAGCTGTGGCAGTCCAGACAGACCCCCTTTAAGCTGCTCTTTGAGATCCCCTTTAATCTGAGTCTGTTCTGCCATCGGTGTCAAAGAGCGTCGTAACATCAGAATTTGCCAGCCAAACCAAAGGACGATCGCCACCACCGCCAATTGACCCAGCAATACAGCTCCTGTAATACGCCCTGCACAGAACCATAAAATCAAGGCATAAAACATTCCGACGCCGCTCCAGAAGAAATCGCCTTTGCGATATACTTCGGGAAAAAAGAAGGCTGCCGTATAAAGGGCTAAACTTCCCATACCAATAGCCAAAGCCAATATGTATGCCATTTTACCGTAGCTTCCTCCCTACTGGTGTAACACTTACTACTACATATCTTCGGGCGCATGCCAATGCACCCCAGGTCTTCTTCTTCTATACGTAAGTTATTTTATCCTTTCGTGCGGCCTGTGCAGTAGGGTATCGCAATGCTTAATGTCTTCTTTACGGTAGATATGGGGAGAGCGAGCTAACCTGAGAGGTGATTTACCCAAAACAATAGTAGGACGAGTAAAAAACCAGATGACACAACCCAGCTTTGGCCTCATTGGATTAGCAGTCATGGGTGAGAACCTGGCCCTCAATGTCGAGCGCAATGGTTTTCCCGTGACGGTTTACAATCGTACAACCGCCAAAACCGACGAGTTTATGGCCACGCGGGCAAAGGGCAAGAACTTCAAAGCGGCCCGTACCATTGAAGAATTTGTCAAATTCCTCGATCGCCCCCGGAAGATCCTGGTGATGGTGAAAGCTGGCAAGCCAGTAGACGCCGTCATCGACCAGCTCAAACCCTTGCTGGAAGAGGGAGACACGATCATAGACGGGGGCAACTCCCTCTACGAAGACACGGAACGGCGCACCCAAGACCTGGAAGCAAAAAAACTGGGATTTGTAGGCATGGGCGTCAGCGGTGGGGAAGAAGGAGCCCTGAATGGCCCCAGCCTCATGCCCGGGGGAACCCCAGCAGCATACAAAGAATTAGAGCCCATATTCACCAAGATCGCCGCTCAAGTAGATGACGGACCCTGCGTCACCTTTATCGGACCTGGTGGTGCCGGTCACTACGTGAAGATGGCCCACAACGGCATAGAGTACGGGGACATGCAGTTGATCGCCGAAGCCTATGACCTGCTCAAAAATGCTCTGGGGCTGGATCGCAAACAGTTGCATGAAGTGTTTGCCGAGTGGAATACCACCGACGAACTCAATTCCTTTTTGATTGAAATTACAGCTGATATTTTCCCCCAGATCGACCCAGACACCAATAAACCCCTCCTGGCTCTGATCCTGGACGCCGCTGGCCAAAAAGGGACCGGGCGCTGGACCGTAGTCTCAGCCCTGGAGTTAGGGGTAACTCTGCCGACAATTACCGCAGCAGTCAACGCTCGTGTCATGTCTTCGATCAAGGACGAGCGCGTGGCCGCTTCTCAAGAGCTGACTGGCCCCACTGGCAAATATGACGGGGATGTCAAAGCCTTTATCAACAAGATCCGCGACGCCCTCTATTGCTCCAAGATTTGCTCCTACGCTCAAGGCATGGCCCTGTTGGCGAAAGCCTCCAGTGAGTATAACTATAATCTGAATTTGAGCGAAATTTCTCGGATTTGGAAAGGCGGCTGTATTATTCGGGCGGGATTCTTGGATAAGATAAAAGTAGCCTTCAACGAAAATCCCCAACTGGCCAATCTGCTGCTCGCTCCCGAGTTTAAGCAGACTATCCTCGATCGACAGGGAGCCTGGCGCTACGTACTGGCCACAGCCAGCCAACTGGGCATACCGGTGCCAGCCTTCAGTGCATCTCTGGATTACTTTGATAGCTACCGACGGGCTAGCTTGCCGCAAAACCTCACCCAGGCCCAACGGGACTACTTTGGCGCTCACACCTATGAGCGGATAGACAAACCCAGGGGAGAATTCTTCCACACTCAGTGGTTCTAGTACCGCAGGGCGAAAATAACTGATACGTCTCGTAGGGTGGGCACTGCCCACCGCACTGCCCACCCTATACTACTGTAAGAGAGACCCGATCTTGCAGAAAAATAACTCGGACTGACTATTCCTATTCACCAATCCCCGATCGCACCTCAGTCGGGAAGTCGGGAACCCGCAACATCCGATGCTCGATTTTTCGGGCCGTCCGCGGACCGATCGCTTCCCAGGTTTGGGGCTATTTTTTGCACTGAATGATGAGATCGTTGGCATATAAATAATTTTCTAGTGCTTTTGCTTCTGTTTGAGATAAATTAAACATTTCGTCGGTGAGATGAAAAGCCTCATGTAAAGTTGTCATGCTATCTTTAAATATTCCAGATATATTATCTAATTTATGTTTGTCTGTGATTCTCTCTTTTAGAGATTCTAATCTGGCAATCAACGCAGAGAAATTTACGCCTTTAAATACTTTTAATTATTCCAATTTGCGAACGTGGGCAATCATTTGGGCAAGCGCGTAGGAGTAGGAGTAGGCGTAGGCGTAGACTTTGGCGTAGGCGTAGGCGATGGCGTAGGCCTTGGCGTTGATGATGGCGTTGGCGATCTCCAATGCGATCGCGATCGCCCGTTTCCCCACAGGCATAATATCACTTTCCGATCCAGCAGTTATCCGATCTGCCCAGCGCAGCAAGTCTTCCAATTTAGGCGTATTGATAAACTTTTGAGCCTCCTTTTCCATCAGCAACAGCAACTCATCTGCCCCGCCGCGCATTAACCCAGCTACCAGCAAAAACACCTCGCGCCAGCGTTCGTCTGTCAAGCGATCGGTCACTAACTGTTGAAATAAGCGGTTATATTCAATGTACTCAGCGGTTAAATATTCCTGAAGCGTCAAGTGGGAAAACGAGTAGACATTATGCGCTCTTTCTACCAAAATCCCTTGTTGCACGACAATGGCATTGAATACTGCTTCCTCATCCAAATGTTGCGGGGCATTCAGATTACCTGCCAAAAAAGTTTTGATTTGTTTTACAAGTTCTCGCTGGCGGAAAAATAGTTTATCTGCCTGGAAGCCCTGATAGGCAATCTCCGAAAGCAGAATCTCCTCTAACTGTGTATCCAGTTCTTGAAAAACTTCATCTCGCTGTATTCGTTTCTCAACTACCCATTCCTCTAGTAATATTCGCAGCGCCTTACCATAGATTTCGCTGCGATTGTTTGGAAAATTTTGCGACTTATCATACACTAGACACAAGAATGTCAGCAATAAGGGCGTCTGAGCTAATTCCCTAGCAGTGTCATTATCCGGCTTTTGCAGCAACTCCCAGCATTTCTGAGCAGTTCTAGCTTGCTTGTCTACTTCTGACTGGAACCAGTTGCCAATAAACTGCTTGATCTGTGAGTCGTCAAAGTCTGCAATTGCTACATTCCTAAACAAAACAAATTTGCGGCTATAGGCAGCCGTGCGGCAACTGGTAATAAAGCGATTTTTATCATATTTGTTAACAAAGTCCTGAATTCCGTAAATTGCTGGATTCATTTTTTTTATCGGCATTTCATCCAGTCCGTCCAGTAAAATTAGTAACCTGCCCTGTTCTAAGGCGCTGGCAGTGAATTCTTTTGGCGAGGGAAAGCCGCAGCTTTCAAACTCGCGGGCAATTTTTGTTTCAATCTCGATGTTGCTGTCGGTAAACTGCTTCAGTTCGATGAAAACGGGAATGCATTGATGCTTCAATTGCCCTTTTTTGCCTCTGAGTGCTTTCAGTCCTATTTTCCGCTTTCGCCGGAAACGCTTTTGAGTCTTTGGTGGCCTAGGAGCCAAGGGGAAGGAAGTATCTCCGGACAAAGGAACGAAACCTGTCGGGTCTGCTGCTGGGGTTGATGGTACCGCAGTGGGATGCTGACGAGCGCTCAAATCTGCTAGAGTTTTATCGGCCCAGTTTTTCACTTTGCCATTACTGCTTTGGCTGAGGGCTTGACAGAGGGCGATCGCCTTTTCGAGCTGACCCGTGTCACGGTAAGCCAATACTAGACCTGGCCCCCAGTCAACCAACAGAAGAATCTGACCGGGGAAGGAAGCAGGAATCTTCTCCAAACAGGAGAGCGCCCGATCGATGTTTACCTGGCTGTGGCGCTACGCTGGTTTGACACTTTATTAAATTCTCATTCCTAACTCTACTGCGGAGGATACTCCGCCATCCTACTTGGCATTAATTCGAGCCTGATTGGTGCCGAGGATTTCACTGTAACGTAACGTAATATTCTTTTATAGGCGTTGCACAATTACGAGATGATGGGCATGGTTGCAGAAGTCTTAAACTTAGACTAGAAGCTAGTTGTAATTATGTGCAAACAAAGGCATCATCCCTCCTACCTAGGCGCTTTGCGCATAGTAAGCACTAAAGTGCTTACTATGAACGACTATCTACGAACGACTATTTCGGACAGCCAACTCGCTTCGTGTTCGTCAGGTTTAATCTCAAGGGCGCGGTCAAAAGATGCGATCGCCTTTTCATGGCGTTCTAAGTTCCACAGCGTCACACCCATCTATCAAGTTATGTCATAAGTTTACAGATAGACTCTTCGCCCTTGCGAAAGTGGGATGCACCCTCTTTACTGATAACTTTCTTCTCTATTGTAGTTCGTAGTGAGTGCTTTAGCGCTCGCGTTGAGGACTAAAGTCCTCACTACAAACTGTTGTCTAGGGCTTGGGAATTAATTGGATTTCAAATAATGTCGGCCACAGCTTTCCTGTTACGAAGATGCGATCGCCTTTCTCATCATAAGCGATCCCATTCAGCACCGCATTTGGATCCCGGCGCAGTGCGATATCGAGCAACCCAGTCAAGTCTATCCAGCTCAAAACTTGACCCGTCTGGGGGGAAATGCGAGCGATAAGATCGGTCCCCCAGACATTAGCCCATATTTCCCCTTTAACGTACTCTAACTCATTGAGTCGGGGGACGGGGGTATCACCGTCCCGCACTTGCAGCTTCTCGATATCCTGGAAGCTATCGGGGTCCCAAAAGTACAGAATATTTGTCCCATCGCTCATAATTAGGCGCTTGCCATCTTGAGTAATTCCCCAACCTTCTGTAGGATATTTAAATTCGTTGATTTTCTCAAATGTATCGCGATCGTAGACAAAACCGGTATTAGACTTCCAAGTCAATTGAATAATGCGGTCTTGCCAGAGAACGATACCCTCTCCGAAGTAGCGCTTATCCAGATTAGAGATTTGCAAAACCTTGCCAGTTTCCAGATCGACTCGGCGTATAGAAGAGTGGCCCCACCCACCCGTACCCTCGTAAAGTACGCCATTGTGGTAGAATAAACCTTGTGTGAAAGCCTCTGGGTCGTGGGGGTAACGGTTAATAATGCGGTAGCTGTACATGGGAGCCTGGGTTGGTTGTAAGTTTTCTGCTTTGGTATGATGTTCTGACTCAAATATACCGCAGGCGCTGGCGAATAATAAAATTACTGCTAGGGAAGCATAAATATATCTTTTGTGCATGATTTTGGTGGGTTGGTTAATTGCTAATTGCTGACTATTTTTAAGTTCAAATCATCACTCTGGTTCAACCCAGTCCACTTCCAAGCTGCGGAAGTCCCGGTCAAAAGATACCACATATCCGCCTCGCCGACGCGCCGTTTCTGCCAGAAATGCGTCTAAAAAGTCTACATTGGCGATCGCCATTCTGTCCAATGCAGCTATAACTATATCCGCTTCTTCTAGGACTACCCCTTGTCTCGTTACCAAGGGCAGCAAAAGTTCAGCGATTTGAGTGCGGGGGTATTGGTAGAAATAACGCAGCACCCAAATAACCTCTGCTACCACCATCGGCAAAAGCCGGAGCGTTACTTCGCCTCGATCTGCTCGCTCAACTAGCCTTAACGAGCGTTGAAATAGCTCAGGATGTTCCGTTGTTATCAAGCGGATCAAGACGTTTGCATCCAACCACATATCATTCATAATCCCTCACTTAAGATTTTTTTTAGTAAGAGCTTTACCCACTTCCTGACGGACAGCTTCTTTGCCTGGGTAAGGACGGGTAGCTGGCAAAGCACCTGCAAGTTCACGCTCGACTGCGACGCTTGAACATCTGTACTTTCCATCCATCCAGGAATAACACCAGTTCATCTCCTTCTTCTAGCCCCAGCTTGCTGCGAATTTCTGCAGGAATTGTCACTTGTCCGTCACTGGTCATTTTTGCTATGTGCATTTAATCCCTCCTCTTGCTAATTGCTGAGGGGGCACGGCCAAGTATAATTCTGCTCGTCTATCCCGATAATCAACTGATGCCGTGCCCCTACCCTAATTGTCATGTACTAAGAGCTGCCCGAGAATTCTCCATACAAGATATTGCCACTTCGTCCTGGGGCTCAATTTTCAGGGCCTCCTCACAAGATGCGATCGCCTCGGAGTATAGTTTCAGGTTAAATAAAGCAATGGCCAGATTTTTCCAAGCCGGGGCAAAATCTGGTTTAATTTCCAGAGACTGCTGGAAACTATCAACTGCTTCTGCATGTCGTGATAACTTAAACAATGCCATCGCTTGATTATACCAAGCTTCCCAGTCATCTGGTTTCAGTTCCGTAGCTTTATTATAAGACGCCACTGCCAACTCATATCTTTTTAACTTAAACAGCGCATCCCCTCGCATTGCCCAACCGATCTGGTAATCTGCTTTCAGGGCTAGGGCCCGATCGCAGCATGCGATCGCCCTTGAAAACTTCCCAGCTTGCTGATACCTCAATGCCTCTTGCATCCAAGCTCTAACTTCCAGTTCTCTGAGAATAACCTGAGGGTTTGTTGTTTGAATGCCCATCTGCCGAGCCAGTTGCTTAACCATCCCAGAATTATTTTGCAACATGGCCAATACCCCATCCAAACTGTCTGGTTGCGCTTGACTCTTAATCTTTGCATTACTTTTCTGTCTTTTCTGTACAGAGGTAACATTTGGGGCGATCGCCTCTATTCCCGGAGAATTTTCAGGCACGGGTTCGGGGGGGTTATTCTCTGGTTCCGGAGGAGTTTCAGCCATAGAAGGAGGGGCGGCATCCTGAGTATTCGAGACTGCTTGTATTTGAGGATATCGCCTCAGCAACTCTTCTCCAAATTCCCCTGCAACTCTTCCCAACTCTCCACAACCAACCTGACTCAGCAGCACCATCTGCTGTCCTAATTCTACATTAGGCGATTTTGAAGACAGCGTCCGTTCTCCGAAGCTATGCAACCAAGCTATCCAATCAGCTTCCGTAGTGCGATTTTCCCATTCTGCCAGAAACTGCCACACCTGTTGTTCTTGCCAACCGCCTGCAACCCCTTCCAGCAACCGCAGGAACAGAAACTCATAATTCTGATATAAAAGAGGCAGAACATTTTCCTGCTGTTTATCGGGAACTTTTCTTTGAGGCGATCGGCCCAACAGCCTGCGCAGCAACCCCCGCAACCACTGCCAAAACTTTTTCCACATTTTACCCATTTACCATTACCTATGCAGGAACTGTCAGTGGTACACGCTACGCTATTATCTTTTGGGGACAAACCCAGTAAGAAAGGAACCGCTTTTTCCACCCAGTCTTTTACGTGTAAGCAGCAGCATCCTCTCCAAAGCAAGTCTCCAGCATGTCTGTATGAATAATACCCGGGTTCAGAGGGATGGCCGCCATGCCAGCGGACAATTCTTGCGCTCAGGCCCTGGTTAATCCCTCAATTGCCCATTTACTAGCACAATAGGGCGCGACTTGGGGAGAAGTCGATCGCCCCCAGGTGGAACTGAAGTTGACGATCGTCCCACGTTGCCTGGAGATCATCCCTGGGAGAAAGTGATGAATCACATTCGCCACTCCTTTGATATTAACATCAATCAGTCGGTCAAATTTCCCCCGATCGACCTGCCACAGAGGTGCCGG